>JBDNYM010000007.1:0-59626 GCA_047722305.1 Pseudoclavibacter sp.
CCCCCCGCGGGGCCGGCCGACTCCCCCGGTGGCGTTTTTTTGTGCTCCCCGCCGGGGGTCGGGGGGGCGGGGGGCGCGGGGGCCCCCGGGGCCCCGCGTCCTGCTGTGCGGGGGGCAGGCATGAGGTTCGCGTCGCCGGCTCAGGGCATCCGCGCAACTCAGGTGTCTCGTCCCCCCGGATCGCGGCAGCCGGGCCCGGATCCCTTCGACTTCGGCAGGATGTTCTGGGACACCGACGGGTAGGCTCAAGGCATGACTACGAGAGAACTGGTTCGACCCCGCCGCGGCCGGGTGATCGCAGGCGTCTGCGCGGCGCTGGCGCATCGTTTCGGCTGGTCCGTCCCGATCGTCCGCCTGGCGGCGGTGCTGAGCTGCCTGCTGCCGGGCCCGCAGCTGATCATCTACGTCATCCTCTGGCTGCTGATCCCGTCGGAGTGAGGGACGGCGGAAGCCCCCGGCCCGTCAGGGGCCGAGGGCTTCCTTCGATATGCCGTCTGCGACCGGTCAGGACGCCACGCCGGCGGCGTTGTCTTTCGCGAGGGTGCCCAGGTAGAGGGCGATGACCTTCGGGTCTTCCAGCAGCGCCCGGCCGGTGCCCACATAGGCGTCGCGGCCCTGGTCGAGGACGTAGGCGCGGTCGCAGATCTGCAGGCAGCGGCTGGCGTTCTGCTCGACCATGAACACCGACACCCCGGCGGAGTTGATGCGGGCCACGTTGACGAAGGTCTCATCCTGCCGCACCGGGGACAGTCCGGCGGAGGGCTCATCCAGCAGCAGCACTTTGGGGTCCATCATCAGGGCGCGCGACATGGCCACCATCTGGCGCTCGCCGCCGGAGAGCGACCCGGCGCGCTGCTTGAGGCGCTTCGTCATCTCGGGGAACAGGCTGAGCACGAAGTCGAGCTGTTCGGCATACAGCCCCGGCTGCTGGTAGCAGCCCATCTGCAGGTTCTCCTCGATGGAGAGCGCCTCGAAGACGTTCTCCGTCTGGGGGACGAAGCCGACGCCGCGGGTGACGAGCTTGTCGGCGGCGAGACCGGTGATGTCCTCCCCGTTGAGCAGCACGGTGCCGCTGCGAATGGTGACGAGGCCGAAGATCGCTTTCAGCAGCGTCGATTTGCCGGCGCCGTTGGGGCCGATGATGCCGACCAGCTCGCCCTGCCCGACGAACGTGTTGGCGCCATTGAGGATGTTGACGCCGGGGATGTACCCAGCGACCAGGTCGGTGGTTTCCAGGACGTTCGACATCAGTGCTGCTCCTTCGTCGGGTCGATCGGGCCGAGTTCTTCGGGCTGGGAGACGGCCGACTCGTCGAGCTCGTCGGCGCTGACCACGCCGGCCTCCGTGAGGGCTTCCGCGGTCGCATCGGTGATATCGCTGCGCTCCTGCAGGGCGACCTGCGACTCGTCGATGTGCGCCGTGCGCTTGGCCTTGAGGGAGGCGACGACCTCGCCGAGGTCGCGGTCCTTGTTCGACCCGAGGTAGGCGTCGACCACGGCCGGGTCCTCCATGACGATGTCGGCGGGTCCCTCGGCGACGATGCGGCCCTCGGCCATGACGATCACCCAGTCGGCGATCGCCTGCACCATGTGCATGTCGTGCTCGACGAAGAGCACGCTCACGCCGTCGTCTTTGAGCTGCAGGATGTGGCCGAGCAGCGACTGCTTCAGCGCCGGGTTCACGCCGGCCATGGGCTCGTCGAGCATGATGAGCTGCGGGTCGCACATCAGCGCCCGGGCCATCTCCAGCAGCTTGCGCTGACCGCCCGACATCGAGGCCGCGTAGTCGTCTTTCTTCTCTTCGAGCTTGAAGCGGCTCAGCAGCGCCATCGCCTTCTCCTCGATCTCGCGCTCCTGCGCGCTCCAGAGGAAGGGGAGGGCGGCGGCCCACATGTGCTCGCCGCGCTGATTGCGGGCGCCGAGCTTCATGTTCTCGAGCACGGTGATGCGCCCGAGGATCTTGGTGAGCTGGAAGGTGCGCACCGAGCCCATCAGCGAGACCTTGTACGACGGGATGCCGGCGAGGTCGGTGCCGTCGAACGCCCAGGTACCGGTGTTCGGGTGGTCGAACCCGGTCAGCAGGTTGAACAGGGTGGTCTTGCCGGCGCCGTTGGGGCCGATGAGGGCGGTGATGGCGCCGCGGGGGATCTCGACGTGCTCCACATCCACGGCCTTGAGGCCGCCGAACTGGCGGCTGATGCCGTCGGCGACGAGGATCGGGTCGACCTTGGGGCAGCCGGGGGCGGCTGGACCCTTGGCGAGCGAGGGAATGGTGGCGGTGTTCTCAGGCATTGAAGTAGTTCTCCGCTTTCTTTCCGAAGATTCCCTGCGGTCTGAAGATCACGAGGAGCATCAAGCCGATGCCGACGAGGATGAACCGGATCTGGCCGGACTGGATGCCGGAGATCGGCAGGATGGCCAGCGGGGGAGTGGACAGCAGCGTGACCACGCCCTCGGTGAGGATGATGACGACCCAGAAGATCATCGAGCCGACGATCGGCCCGAACACGGTGGCCGCCCCGCCCAGGAACAGGATGGTCCACAGGAAGAACGTCATCTGCGTCCCGTAGTTATCGGGCTGCATCGAGCGCGGCATGATGTAGAGCATCCCGGCCACGCCGGCGATGACGCCGCCGAGCACGAGGGCCTGCATCTTGTAGGCGAACACGTTCTTGCCGAGGGCGCGCACCGCATCTTCGTCCTCGCGGATGCCGCGCACGACGCGGCCCCAGGGGGAGCGCATCAGCAGCCAGACGAGCGCGGCGACGAGGGCGACGATGATCCAGGCGACGATCAGCGTGAACAGGTCGTTGGCCGAGTACTGGAAGGGGCCGAAGCTGTAGTAGCCGCCGGGCAGCGGGTTGAGGTCGTAGAACTTGGTCTGGAACCCGTTGAGCCCCTGGGCGCCGCCGGTCCACTTGGTGAGCTCGGGCACCTGCGGCACGAGGCGGACGATCTCGGCGGCGGCGATGGTCACCATGCTGAGGTAGTCGGCGCGCAGGCGCAGGGTGGGGAAGCCCAGCAGCAGGGCGAACAGCGCGGCCCCGACCAGTCCCATGAGGAAGGCGGCCCAGAGCGGGAAGTTCAGCGTCAGCGTGCTGATGGCGAAGAAGTACCCGCCCATGGCCATGAAGGCCGACTGCCCGAAGTTGAGCAGACCGGTGTAGCCGAAGTGGACGGCCAGGCCGATGACGGCCAGCGCATAGGCGGCGGTGCCGGGGTCGAGGATCTGGCTGATCGCCTGTGAGATGAATGAGAAGTCCATGGCTGTCCCTTCCTAGCCGATCCGCTGCTGTTTGCCGAGGAGCCCCTGCGGCCGCACCAGCAGCACGACGATCATGATCAGCAGCGCCATCACGTACTTCAGGTCGGCGGGGATCCATACGGTGGACACGTCCATGGCCAGCCCGATGATGATCGAGCCGACCAGTGCCCCCCAGGTGGTGCCGAGACCGCCGAGGGTGACTGCGGCGAAGATGAGCAGCAGGATGGAGGCGCCGGTATCCCAGCGCAGCGTCTGGTAGTAGGCGACGAGGATGCCGGAGACGCCGGCCAGCGCCGCCCCGAGCACCCACACGACGCGGATGACCCGCTCGACGTTGATGCCGGAGGCTGCGGCCAGGGCCTTGTTGTCGGCCACCGCCCGGGTGGCCTTGCCCATCTTGGTGAAGTTCAGGAACAGCGCGACGGCGACGATCAGCACGATGGCGATGATCGAGCCCATCAGGTCCCAGAACCGCAGGTGGATGGGGCCGAGCGAGAGGAACGCCCGGTTGTCGGCCGGCAGCGTCAGGCGGTCGGGCCCGAAGAGGAAGGCGTAGATGTACCGCAGCGCCAGGGAGAGGCCGATGCTGACGATCATGATCTGCATGAGTCCGACGTGCCGTCTTCGCAGCGGGCGCCAGAGCGCGGCGTCCTGTACCCAGCCGAAGGCGCCGCCGAGGACGAGCGCCAGGATGAGGCCGAGCCAGCCGGGCCAGCCGAGGACCGAGCAGAAGACGTAGCCGACGAAGGCGCCGAAGGTGACCAGCTCACCGTGGGCGAAGTTGTTCAGGCCGGTGGTGCCGTAGATCAGCGAGATGCCGATCGAGGCGAGCGCGAGCAGCAGTCCGAAGGTGAGGCCGGTGCCGATCTTGGGCAGCAGCTGGTTCATGAACGACTGCGGGTGGCTGCTCGATGAGCCGCTGCCGGAGGCCGACCCCGCCTTCGAGGGCGCGGCGCTGGCCAGCGGCGTCGGCGAGACGCTCGCCACCGTGCCGCCGGTGACCAGCGGCACCCCGATGTTCTGGGGGGAGATGCTGCCGACCGTGCTGCGCAGGGTGGGGTTCTGCTCGGGGCCGATGCCGGCCGGCATGCCGGCCGGGGAGAAGTAGACGGCGAACTTGCCCTTCTGGGTGAGATGCACGTTGGCCTTGCCGGTGGCGTCCGTCGTGGCGTTGTGGGTCTTGTTGGCCCCGTCCATCACGGTGATCTGGGCGCCGGCGACCGGCTGCTGGTCGTGAGTGACGGTGATGATGACGTCGATGCCGCTGGCCGCATGAGCCGGGGCGGACTGGCCGACGGCGACCCCGAACAGCGCCAGGAACGCGACCGCGACGAGGATGAGCCATCGCGGCAGCGATCCCAGTGCGGCGACTGGGCTGGTATGGGAACGTGCGCTCACGTGGGTCCTCCCGTGGTTCTTGCAGACCGGTCTCCCGGTTGCCATGCAGAGCGCAAATTTACCGAGCAGGTGTGTCCGTTGTGTTACGGGCCCCCAACCGACCAGCCGGTTGGGAGGGCACCGCACCCGAGCCGCCCGCCCATCCTCGGCCCGTCGCCGGCCGCGCCCGGCGTAGACTGAGACTCCGCGCCGAGAGAGGATGCCATGCCCCACGATCCGTTCGAGTTCACCGGTCTGACCTATGACGATGTGCTCCTCATGCCGGGGCCGACGGACGTCATTCCCAGCCAGGTCAGCACCCGCAGCCGGCTGACCCGGCACATCGAGCTGAACGTCCCCATCCTCTCCGCCGCCATGGACACCGTGACCGAGTCGCGGATGGCCATCGCCCTGGCCCGGCAGGGCGGGATCGGCATCCTGCACCGCAACCTCTCGATCGAGGACCAGGCCCACCAGGTCGACCTGGTGAAGCGCTCCGAGGCGGGCATGATCACCGACCCGATCTCGACCACGCCCGAGACGACCGTCGCCGAGGTCGATCGGATGTGCGCCACCTACAAGATCTCCGGCGCCCCCGTCGTGGACGCCGACGGCCGCCTGGTGGGCATCGTCACCAATCGCGACATGCGCTGGGTCTCGCGCGAACTGGCCGCGACCACCACTGTCGGCGAGATCATGACCCGCGAGCACCTCATCACCGCCGCCCCCGGCGTCAGCCGGGAGGAGGCCTACCGCATCTTCGCCCGCACGAAGGTCGAGAAGCTGCCGCTGGTCGATGCCGACGGGCGCCTCACGGGGCTCATCACGGTGAAGGACTTCGACAAGACCGATCGCTATCCGCGGGCCACCAAAGACGAGACCGGCCGGCTCCGCGTGGGCGCCGCCATCGGCTTCTACGGCGAGGCGTATAAGCGCGCCATGACGCTCATCGAGGCCGGCGTCGACGTGATCGTGGTCGACACCGCCAACGGCGAGGCCAAGGGCGAGCTCGACATCATCGCCAAGCTCAAGGCCGAGCCGTCCGCCGCCGGCGTCGACATCATCGGCGGCAACGTGGCCACCCGCTCCGGCGCGCAGGCCCTGATCGACGCGGGCGCCGACGCCGTGAAGGTGGGAGTAGGGCCCGGGTCGATCTGCACCACCCGCATCGTGGCCGGGGTGGGCGTCCCCCAGATCTCCGCCCTGGCCGAGGCCGCGAAGGCCTGCGGGCCGGCGAACATCCCGCTCATCGCCGACGGCGGGCTGCAGTACTCGGGCGACATCGCCAAGGCCTTCGTAGCCGGGGCCGACACCGTCATGCTCGGGTCCCTGCTGGCCGGCTGCGACGAGAGCCCCGGGGAGCTCGTGTTCGAGCACGGCAAGCAGTTCAAGTACTACCGCGGGATGGGGTCGCTCGGCGCCATGCAGACGCGCGGCAAGAAGACGAGCTACTCCCGCGACCGCTACTTCCAGGCCGACGTCCCCACCGACGACAAGCTCATCCCCGAGGGCATCGAGGGCGAGGTGCCCTATCGGGGGCCTGTCGAGGCCGTGGTCTACCAGCTGGTCGGCGGGCTGCGCCAGTCCATGTTCTATGTGGGCGCCCACGACGTCCACGAGCTCAAGGAGAACGGGCGCTTCGTGCGCATCACCACCGCCGGGCTCAAGGAAAGCCATCCGCACGACGTGCAGATGGTGATCGAGGCCCCCAACTACCACCGGCACTGATTCACACCGGCATCACGTATTTGCACCGGCACTGAGACCGGGGAAGGCACAGGCATGGAGGAGATCCACCAGATCGGCGTCTCGAAGAACGGGCGCGTCGGCTACGGGTTCAGCGATATCGCAGTGGTGCCCCAGCGGCGCACGCGCGACCCCGAAGACGCCTCGACGCAGTGGACGATCGACGCGTACCAGTTCGACATCCCGGTGGTCGGGGCGCCCATGGACTCGGTGATGTCCCCGGAGACCGCGATCAAGCTCGGCCGGCTGGGCGGGCTGGGCGTGCTCGACCTGGAGGGGCTCTGGACGCGCTACGAGGACCCGACGGCGGCGTTCGAGCGCATCCGCAACGCCTCGCCGGAGGACGCCACCGGCGTGCTGCAGGAGGTGTACGCCGAACCGATCAGGCCCGAGCTCATCACCGCCCGTCTGGCGCAGATCCGCGAGGCCGGGGTCACCGTCGCCGGTGCCCTGTCGCCCCAGCGGACCCAGCAGTTCTCCCAGACCGTGCTCGACGCGGGCGTCGACCTGTTCGTCATCCGCGGCACCACGGTGTCGGCCGAGCACGTCTCGACCGCCCACGAGCCGCTGAACCTCAAGAAGTTCATCTACGAGCTGGACGTCCCCGTGATCGTGGGCGGTGCCGCCACCTACACCGCGGCGCTGCACCTGATGCGCACGGGTGCTGCAGGCGTGCTCGCCGGGTTCGGCGGCGGGGCGGCGTCGCAGTCGCTGCGCACCCTCGGCCTGCGCGTCCCCATGGCCACCGCCATCGCCGACGTGGCCGGGGCCCGCCGCGACTACATGGACGAGTCGGGCGGGCGCTATGTGCACGTCATCGCCGACGGGTCGCTCAGCACCGGCGGCGACATCGCCAAGGCCATCGCCTGCGGGGCCGATGCCGTCATGCTCGGTACCGCCCTGGCGCGCGCCGAGGAGGCGCAGGGCGGCGGCTGGCACTGGGGCGCGGAGAGCCGCCACCCCAGCCTGCCGCGGGGCCGCCGGGTGCAGGTGGGGACGGTCGGGACGCTGGAGCAAGTCCTGGAGGGGCCGTCGCACCAGGCCGACGGGCTCACCAACCTGATGGGGTCGCTGCGCAAGTCGATGAGCACGTGCGGCTTCACCGATCTCAAGGAGTTCCAGAAGGTCGACGTCGTCCTGTCGCACTACGAGAAGGGCTGAGCCGGCCCGAGCGCTGGACCCGGCCTGGGGCTGAGCCCGATCGCCCAGGGGATGCGGAGGCGGCTCCGGTACCCTCACGGTGCGACCAGGCGACGATCAGGAAGGGTACAGCGATGGCCGAACTCAAGCGGGTGACACTCCCCGGTGTCGGGGTGATGCATCTCATGCATCTGGACGCGGGCGGACAGGTGGGGGTGATCTCGCATCGCAGCGGGGTCGTCGACCTGGTGACGCTGTCCGACGACGACGAGGACCGCTGCACCAAGACCACGCTGCGGCTCGACGAAGACGAATCCCACACGGTCGCGGAGCTGCTGGGCGGCACCGACGTCACCGAGAGCCTCGACAACCTGCGCATCCTGCCCGGCCTGAGCATCGACTGGTACACGGTCGACGCCGGCGACCACATCGAGGACGAGCCGCTCGGCTCGCTGCCCGAATTCGGCGTGTTCGGCGTCACCGTGGTGGCAGTGGTGCGCGACGGGCAGGCCTCCCCGGCGCCCGCCCCCGACTTCGTGGTGCATGCCGACGACACGCTCATCCTGGCCGGCACCCCGGTGCGGGTGCGCAAGTGCTTCGACTACTACCGCGTCGGCACCCTCGACATCCCCCCGAAGACGGGCACCATCCGGACGATCGATCCCACTCCGCCCGAAGAGTAGGCCGCGCATGCCACTCGGTACGGAGCTGATTCTGCTGGGCCTGCTGCTGGCCGTCTCGTGGCTGGTGGCCAAGGCGGTGGCGCGGCTGGGCGTCCCGGCCATCCCGGTGTACATGCTGGTCGGCGTGCTGTTCTCGGAGAGCTTCGGGGTGTTCCCGCTCGCCGTCGAATACACGCACACCGTCGAGCTGCTGGGGGTGTTCGGGCTGGTGCTGCTGCTGTTCAACCTCGGCGTCGAGTTCGACCAGGACGCCTTCTACGGCAGCATGGGACGCCTGCTGGTGGCCGGCGGGTCGTACGTCCTGTTGAACATGGGCGTCGGGCTCGCGTTCGGCTTCGCGCTGGGCTGGGGGACGCGCGAGGCGCTTATCGTCGCGGGCATGACCGCCACCAGCTCGTCGGCGATCGTCACCAAGCTGCTCATCGAACTGCACCGCCTGCCCAACCGCGAGACCCCGCTGGTGCTCGGGGTCACCGTCATCGAAGACGTCTTCATCGCGATCTACCTGGCGATCGTGGGCGTCGCGCTCGGCGGGGCCACCGACCCGTGGACGGTCACCTGGGAGCTGCTGGTCGCCTTCGCCTTCATCTTCGCCATGTTCGCCCTGGCGCGCTACGCCGGGCCGATCGTCGGCAAGCTGCTCGCCACTCGCGATGTGGAGCTGCTGACCGTGCTGGTGTTCGGGGTGATGCTGGTGTTCGCCGGCATCGGCGAGCACCTGGGGGTCACCGACGCGATCGGGGCCTTCCTCGCCGGCCTCCTGCTCGGCGCGACTGGCATGCGGCGCAAGATCGAGCACGTGGCGATCCCGCTGCGCGACGTGTTCGGCGCGTTCTTCTTCATCGGCTTCGGGCTCAGTCTGGATGTGACCTCGTTCGGGCCCGTGCTCTGGCCGGTGATCCTCGCCGTGGCCATGACCGTCGTGCTGAATCTCGTGGCCGGGCAGATCGTGGCCCGACTGCAGGGGCTGGGCTTCCGGGCCGGGCTCAACGCCGGGGCCATCCTGCTCAACCGGGGCGAGTTCGCGCTCATCCTCGCCGCCATCGCGGCCGCGGCCGGCCTCGACCAGCGGGTGGTCGCCTTCGGCGGCCTGTACGTGCTGATCATGGCGCTGCTGGGCCCGGTGCTCACGCGCTTCTCGGACCGGGTCGGCGCCGGCCTCGGGGCGCGGCGCCAGAGCCGGCGCCCCCTCGACCAGGGCGGGCTGGTGGAGTGAACGGCGGCCGGAGAACTGCCGGACGCGCATCCGCGCCGGGGAGGCGCCCCCGCCCCCGGGCGGGGGTTAGGGGACCACCGCCCCCGTGCCCCCCCCCCCCCGGGGGGGGGGGGGGGTGGCACGGGGGGCGGATCACCGCCGGCCGGCGCCCCCGCGCGGGGGCGGCGCCGCGGCCGCGGCGCTGCTTTTCGTCACGAACGGCTCCGTGACCGGCGAGCCTCCTAGGATGGTGGCTGTGTTCGACATCAACGGCTCGGAGTTCGTCCTGCTTCTGCTGGTCGTCGTCGTGGTCATCGGTCCCCGGCGGCTGCCGGGCTACGCGCAGCGGTTCGGCCGGTTCGTGCGGGTGGTGGTGCATCAGCTCAGCGAAGCCAAGCGCCGGGTCGACGACGAGTTCTCCGCCGACGGCGAGCCGTTGCATTGGGAGGATTACGATCCCCGCAAGTACGACCCCCGACGGATCGTGAAGGATGCCTTCGCCGAGGAGCAGCGCCGGGAGTCCGAGCACGCTGAGACCCAGCCGTCGGAGCCGGCGTCCGCGGAACCGGCCCGAGTCAATACTGTGCCTGCTGCCGCCGAATCGCAGGGATGATCGACCGCCGGCAGAGACGGAAACCATGAGAGCAAACGAAGACTCGACCCAGAGGAGTGTGCGACGGTGAGACCGATCCACTACATCATCCTGATCCTGATCGTCCTGCTGATCTTCGGGGCCCGGCGCCTGCCCGGAGTGGCCCGGAGCATCGGCCAGTCGCTGAAGATCTTCAAGAGCGAGGTCAAGGACCTCGGCGACTCCGGCGAGACGCCGGCAGACGCCGCCCCGGCGCCCGGGGCCGCGCCGGCGTCGGTCGCTCCGACCCCAGCCGCCCCCGCCGCACCGGCTCCGACGGCGCCGACCAGCACCGCGGCCCCCGCCCCCGAGCCGCCGGCGCAGCCCGGCGACGGGACTGCCGCGCCGCGCAGCTGACCCGATGGCACGCGCTCGACGCGACCGTTCGGAGATGCCGCTGCGGGAGCACCTCCGGGAGCTGCGCAGCCGCACGCTGCTGGCCGCCGGGGGGATCCTCGTGGCCGCCTGCGCCGGCTGGTTCCTCTACACCCCGGCCTTCGCCCTGCTGCAGCGCCCCCTGCTGCGGATGGCGGCGCAGCGCGACCAGCTCATTGCGGTGAACTTCAGCGGGGTCGTGACCTCGCTCGACATCCGCTTCCGGGTGGCGGTCTTCCTCGGGCTCATCATCTCCAGCCCGTGGTGGCTCTACCAGGTCTGGGCGTTCGTGGTGCCCGGCCTCACGCGCCGGGAGCGCCTCACCACCATCGGCTATGTGGCCGCGGCGGTGCCGCTGTTCGTGGGCGGCTGCGCCCTGGCCTGGTTCTCCCTGCCCCGGGCCATCGAGGCCCTGTCCGGGCTGACGCCGCACGGGGCGGCGAATCTGATCGACGCGCAGCAGTACCTCGCCTTCGTGATGCACTTCGTGTTCGCGTTCGGGATCGTCTTCGTGCTGCCGGTGCTGATGATCGCGCTCAACGTCGCCGGCCTCGTCTCCGGCCGCCGCTGGTTCTCATGGTGGCGCTGGGCGGTGGTGATCTGCTCGACCTTCGCAGCGGTCATCACCCCCACCCCGGATGCGGTGTCGATGCTGATCGTGGGCGGCATCGCCTGCGGGCTGTACTTCGCCGCCGCCGGGACGTGCCTGCTGCGCGAGCGGCTGCGGCGGGGACGGGACGATCCGGCCTTGCTGCCGACGGAGCGGCCCGGGGAGGGCGGACAGGACGAGTAAGCTGGGAAGCCCCATGCTGAGCCGCAAGGAGCCGTTGTGAAACCTGTCCTCGTCGTCGATTTCGGGGCCCAGTACGCCCAGCTCATCGCCCGCCGCGTCCGCGAGGCGCACGTCTACTCCGAGGTCGTGCCGCACGACTGGACCGTCGAGCAGATGCTGGCCAAGCAGCCGGCGGCGATCATCCTGTCGGGCGGGCCGGCCAGCGTGTACGAGCCGAATGCGCCGCGCATCGACCCCAAGGTCTTCGACGCCGGCGTGCCCGTGCTGGGCATCTGCTACGGCTTCCAGGCGATGGCCTACGAGCTGGGCGCCGACGTGGACCGGGCCGCGCAGGGCGAGTTCGGGCACACCACCGCCCGCGTCGACGCCGGCGGCACCCTGCTGGAGGGGTCGCCGGAGGCGCAGGAGGTCTGGATGAGCCACGGCGTGGCGGTGAAGCGCCCGCCGCGCGGCTTCAGCGTGCTCGCCTCCACCCCGGGCGCCCCGGTCGCCGCCTTCGAGGATCGCGAGCGGCGCCTGTACGGGGTGCAGTGGCACCCGGAGGTGCGGCACACCCCGCTCGGACAGGCCACCCTGGAGAACTTCCTGTACGAGGGCGCCGGCCTCAAGCCCGACTGGACCAGCTCGAACATCATCGAGCAGCAGATCACGGCCATCCGCGCGCAGGTCGGCGACGACGCGGTGCTGTGCGCGCTGTCGGGCGGCGTCGACTCCGCGGTCGCCGCGGCGATCGTCCACCGCGCGGTCGGGGATCAGCTCACCTGCGTGTTCGTCGACCACGGCCTGCTGCGCAAGGGAGAGGCCGAGCAGGTGCGCCACGACTACGTCGACGCCACCGGCGTGCGGCTGGTGACGGTGGATGCGGCCGACGAATTCCTCGGTCAGCTCAAGGGCGTCAGCGAGCCGGAGCGCAAGCGCAAGATCATCGGCGCCGAGTTCATCCGCACCTTCCAGCGCGAGGCCGACGCGCTGCAGCAGGAGGCGTCCTCCGGCGGCCGTCCCATCAAGTGGCTGGTGCAGGGCACGTTGTACCCCGACGTGGTCGAGAGCGGCGGCGGCGACGGCGCGGCCAACATCAAGAGCCATCACAACGTGGGCGGCCTGCCCAAAGACATGCCCTTCCAGCTCATCGAGCCGCTGCGCACTCTGTTCAAGGACGAGGTGCGCGAGATCGGCCGGCAGCTCGGCCTGCCCGACGCGATCGTCGACCGGCAGCCGTTCCCCGGCCCCGGGCTCGCCATCCGCATCATCGGCGAGGTGACGCGCGACCGGCTCGCCGTGCTGCGCGAGGCCGACGCCATCGCCCGCGAAGAGCTCTCGGCTGCCGGCCTCGACCGCGAGATCTGGCAGTGCCCGGTGGTGCTGCTGGCCGATGTCCGGTCCGTCGGCGTGCAGGGCGACGAGCGCTCCTACGGCAACCCGGTGGTGCTGCGCCCCGTCTCCAGCGAGGACGCGATGACCGCCGACTGGTCGCGCGTGCCGCACGCCGTGCTCGCCAAGATCTCCAACCGCATCACCAACGAGGTGCGCGAGATCAACCGGGTTGTGCTCGACGTCACCAGCAAGCCGCCGGCCACCATCGAGTGGGAGTAGCGGGCGGCCGCCGGGCCCGGGACGCTGACCGCAGGCTACGCGGCGGCGGCCGGCGCCGAGGCGATGCGCGCCGCCGCCGCGAGGCCGCGATCCAGATCCGCGACGAGGTCGTGGGGGTCCTCCAGCCCCACTGAGACGCGAATCAGGTTCGGCGGCAGGTCTGCCAGGGCCTGGGCCGCTGCATCCAGCTCCGCGTGCGTGGTCTCCGCCGGGTTCGCCACCAGGGAGCGGACGTCCCCCAGATTCACGTGGTACGAGAACACGCGCAGGGCCGAGATGAACGCGGCCACCGCATCCCGGCCCCCGGCCAGCCCGAAGGAGAACACCGCCCCGGCGCCGCGGGGGAAGTCGCGGGCGGCCAGCTCGCGCGTGGCGCTGCCCGGCGCGGTCGGGTATCGCACCCACTCGACCTCCGCGCGACCGGCCAGGTGGTCGACCAGGATCTGGGTGGTGGCGGTCTGCCTCTGGAGCCGCTCCGAGATCGTCGACAGGCCCTGCAGCGCCAGGAAGGCGCTGAACGGACTCAGCGCGGCCCCGATGAACTCCAGGGAGAACGCGCGCAGGGCCGTCGTCACCGGGGCATCGGGCGCCACTTCCAGCGGCGAGCGCGGGGCGCCGTCGAGGCCGCGCAGCTTGTACGACTGCTCGTGCAGCTGGGGGAAGCGGGCCGGGCCGTACTCGAAACCGGCCCGCTCGACCACCACGCCGGCGATCACGTCGCCGTGGCCGGAGAGCCCCTTGGTGGCCGAGTACACCACGATGTCGGCGCCGTGTTCGAGAGGACGGAACAGGTAGGGGGTGGCGACCGAGTTGTCCACCACCACGGGCACGCCGTGGGCGTGGGCGACCGCGGCGATCGCCTCCAGGTCGACGATCTCTGCGTTCGGGTTGCTGATGGACTCCAGGAACACGGCCCGCGTGCGATCGTCGATGAGCTCTGCGTACCCGGCGGCGTCGTGCGTCTGCGCGAACCGGGTCTCGATGCCGAACTTGGGCAGGAAGTGCAGCAGATTCTCCTCGGTGGCCCCGTACAGCGACGCCGCGGCCACGATGTCGCCGCCGCCCTCGCCGAGCAGCAGCAGTGCGTAGGTGACCGCCGCCATGCCCGACGCCACGGCGAGCGCCGCCGAACCGCCGTCCAGCTCCGCGATACGGCGCTCCAGCACCTCCACGGTCGGATTTCCGACCCGGGTGTACACCCCGCCGAGCTCCGCCCCGGTCCACAGCCGCCGGGCCCGGTCGATGTCGCCCAGGTCGAACGCCGCCGTCTGGTAGATGGGCGTCGAGACCGCCCAGTGGTGCTCCTGCGAGTCGTACCCGGCGTGGATGCGCAGGGTGTCGAAGCCGGTCGGCTCCGTTTCGTCAGCCATCGGTGTCCTCCTTGGCGGGCGGCGGGAAGCCCGGTGCCCCCGGGCGCGCCGCAGTGGCCTCAGAATATGGGGATGGGCGGCGGTGCGACCGCGGGTGACGATCTGTGACCTTCGGCGCCGGCGCGGCGCCGTTGCGGTTCGGTGCGTCCTAGCGCTCGCCGAGCACGGTGTAGAGCGAGGCGAAGAGCGCGATGGCGCGGGCCGCCACCAGCTGGCCGTCGGCGGTGAGCGCGTACTCGGTTCCGTTGCGCTGGACGAGTCCGTCGTGGCGCAGCGTCTTCAAGGTCTCCGACAGCATCCGCTCGCTGATGCCGTCGATGCGGGCCGCGAGCTGCCCGAATCGAAGCGGGCCGTCCCCCAGGGCGCCGAGGACGAGCACCGACCAGCGCTTGGCGACGTCGGTCAGCACCGCGCGCGACGGGCAGTGCGCGTCGAAGACGTCGAACGGCGCCGCCGGGCGCGTCGGGTCGGACGCCGGCACCGACGGCGCTGGTTCCCGGGTCTCGGACATGCCTCCAGGGTACTATTCTTTCGTAAGTACTTACGAAAAGTAACTGCCGGCTCGGCCGGCGCAGAAAGGAACTCCCCATGTCCATCGCCATCACCGGTGCCACCGGCCAACTCGGTTCCCACGTCATCGCCACCCTGCTGCAGCGGATTCCCGCGACCGAGATCGTCGCCGTGGTGCGCGACCCCGCGAAGGCGGCGGTCCTCGCCGCCCAGGGCGTCGCCGTGCGCACGGCGCCATACGATGACGCGACCGCGCTGCGGAGCGCCTTCGCCGGAGTGGGCCGTCTGCTGTTCATCTCCGGCTCCGAGATCGGGCGGCGCGGACCCCAGCACCGCAACGTGGTCGAGGCGGCGACGGCCGCCGGGGTGGAGCGCATCCTGTACACGAGCGTGCTCAATCTGGACGGGGCCGGCGCGCACCTCCCGGTGGCTCCCGACCACATCCTCACCGAGCAGCTGATCCGTGAATCCGGGCTCGCCTACACGCTGCTGCGCAACGGCTGGTACTCAGAGAATTTCGCGGGCGACGTGCAGCTCGCCCGGGCCACCGGCGCGCTCATCACGGGCGCGGGAACCGGCCGGGTCGCCAGTGCGGCCCGAGCCGACTACGCGGAGGCCGCCGCGGCGGCTCTGCTCGACGACCGACCCGGCAATCGCGTGCACGAGCTGGCCGGCGATGCCGCCTGGACGGCCGCCGAACTCGCTGAGACCATCGCGCAGATCATCGGCAGCCCCGTGCGGCTGCGCGAGCTCGACCCAGATGAGGAACGGGCGGCACTGGCCGAGGCCGGCCTCCCCGAGGGAGCGGCCGGATTCCAGGTCGGAGTGGACGCCGCCGTCGCCGAGGGGGCTCTGGACGGACACGGCGATCGCACGCTGAGCGGGCTGATCGGGCATCCCACCACGCCGCTGGAGGCCGTGCTCCGGGCCGCGGCGTAGCCAGGTCGGGTGCGGTCGGGTCTGGGATCCGTCTCACAAGGAGGCGTGCAGTTCGCGAATGTGACGTTATGAGGGCTTGATTTACCGAATATTTCGCCCTGTTGACGTTTGTTTCGCCTGCCCTTGCGGAACGGATGAGGCGTCGCTGTCATGAGTGTCCTGAGCGCTTCCACCCGCGGGTACTGCGTTCGGATCGCACGCAGCTTCAATCTCAGAGGAGACCCGACATGAGCGATGACCGCCATCCCACCACCCCCGAACCAGCGCAGCCCGACGGCAAGCACGCCGGCGCCACGCCCCCGGGGCAGCCCGCGGGCGCCTACCTCCCGAGCGGCGCCCGCCTCGAGGAGGAGCCCGCCGACGCGGACGCCCCCAAGGGCGTCTCGCGTCGGAATCTCCTGGCCGGCCTCGGCATCGGGGCGGCGGTGGTCGCAGCCGGAGGCCTCGGCAGCTGGGCCTTCATCGCGAACCAGCCGCAGAAGACCGCCAACGGCCTGGCCGTGACGAAGTCGTGGGCGGACAAGACCATCGCGGTGACGTCCCCGAGCGGTGTGTGCGATGCCCCGCTGGTCGCCGCCTACGAGAACGGCTTCTTCAAGAAGGCCGGCCTCGACGTGGTGCTCAAGAAGACCGGGAGCGACGAGGACCTGATCACCGCCGTCGGCAGCGGCAAGTACACGGCCTCCAACGGCATCTTCTTCAACTACCTCGGCCCCATCTACAACGGCACGCCCGTCAAGTTGTCCGGCGGCCTCCACCACGGCTGCCTCGACCTCTACGTTCGCGACGACGGCTCCATCAGCTCCGTCGCTGATCTGAAGGGGAAGAGCATCGGGGTGAGCAAGCTGCAGGGGTCCGCCCCCAACTTCTTCTCCCTCGACCTCCTGGACGCCGGGATCAACTCCGCTCCGGCCGCCAAGCAGGTGCAGTGGGTGGTCATCGACCAGGCACTGCTGGCGGATGCCCTGAAGGACAAGAAAGTTGACGCCATCGCGACCTCCGGGGGCTTCCTGCCGATCCTCCAAGGGGTCCAAGACGGCTGGGCGAAGGAGATCGCCAGCAACAACCCGCACCAGGCCGCCGGGGCCGTCGCGGCCGGCAACGCCAAATACCCGTGCTGCGCGGTGGTGCTCAACAACACCTTCGTCAGCCAGGACCCGGTGACCGCGTCCAAGCTCGTGAACGCCTGGGCCGAGGGCTCTCGCTGGGTGGGCGCCAATCTCGAGAAGACGGCGCAGCTCGAGGCGAAGGGGAACTATGTCGACGGCACCGCGGATGAGATTCTGCAGGTGCTGAAGACGCTGACCTTCGACCCCAGCCCGAAGGGCCTCCGCGCCGACCTGGAGCCCGGCATCAAGAAATTCATCAAGACCGGATTCCTGCCGAAGAGCACGAACGCCCAGACGCTGGCGGATAAGGCGTTCGTCGATCTCGGGCTGAACTTCTAGGAGCCCTCATGGCAGACACTGCATCCGCATCCGCCACGGCGGTTCGCGACGGGACTGGAACGGGCGCCGTCCCGGAGCCTGCGCAGCGTGTGGAGCGCATCCACGCGCAGCTGCGCCAGCGCAGCGAACCGAACCGGGTGAGGCCCGTGCTCCTGGCGACGGGCATCCTTGCCTGGATCGTGTTCGCCCTGCTGGCCGTCCTCCTTCCCAACAACTCCAATCTGCCGATGAGCGAGACCGGTGCGACCGACGCCGCCAATCCGTTCACGTTCGCGGCCGGATTGGCGATCGCCGTGGTCTGGCTGGCGATCTGGGCGCTGTCGGCCACCTCCGGCCGCGGCGGCGCGTGGGCTCGCCAGCGCGCCTCCCACGGGGCGGCCTGGCTGCTCGCATCGGCGGTATGGCTGCTGGTCTGGGAGCTCACCACGGCCAAGACCGGGCTGCTGCAGCCGCCCTACTACCCATCGCCGCAGCAGATCCTCAACGGGCTCTCGACCGACCGCGCTCTGCTGGCCAGCAGCACCGGGAATTCGCTGCTGCTGCTCGCGGTCGGCTTCATCGTCGGCCTGGCGGCGGGGCTGCTGACCGGCGTCACGATCGGCTGGTTCCAGTTGGCGAACTACTGGGTGCATCCGGTCCTCATCCTCATCGGACCGATCCCGGCCGTCGCCTGGGTTCCGATCGTGTTCACGGTGTTCCCGAGCGCGTACAGCGGGGCGGTCTTCATCATCGCCCTCAGCGTCTGGTTCCCGATCACCGTGCTCACCCGGGCCGGCATCCTCAGCGTCCCGCGTTCGTACTACGACGTCGCCCAGACCCTGGGGGCGAAGAGCTGGTTCCTGGTGCTGCGGGTCAGCCTCCCGTCGGCGCTGCCGAGCATCTTCACCGGCGCCTTCATGGCGCTCGGGGCCTCGTTCGCCAGCCTGGTGGTCGCCGAGAACTTCGGCGTCAACTCGGGTCTGGGCTGGTATCTGAACTTCAAGAAGAGCTGGGGCGACTTCCCCGGCCTCTACGGTGGGCTCATCGTGCTGGCGGTCATCTGCGCGCTGCTGCTCACCCTGCTGTTCTGGGCGCGCAACCGAGTGCTGCGCTGGGAGAAGGAGCTGACCAGATGGTGACGCAGACGCAATCCGCACGGACCTCGACCACCGGCGCGGCGATCGACATCGTCGATGTCACCCAGGCCTTCCGCAGCCACGGTGAGGACCTGCTCGTCCTCGACGGCGTGTCGATCTCGGCGAAGCCGGGCGAGTTCGTCGCCCTGGTCGGCCCCAGCGGCTCCGGCAAATCGACCCTCATCCGGCTGCTCGCCGGGCTCGACTCCCCGCTGCTCGGCAAGGTCTACGTCGACGGCCAGACCGTGAGGGGCCCCGATCCGAGCCGCGCCCTCGTCTTCCAGAACGCCACGCTGCTGCCCTGGCGCACGGTCCGGGAAAACGTTGCGATCGGGCCCCAGGCGCGCGGCGTTCTGAAATCCTCCGGGGCGAGGATCGACCAGGTCCTCGATCTCGTCGGCCTGACGGACTTCGCGAACGCGTATCCGTCGCAGATCTCCGGCGGCATGGCCCAGCGCGCCGCCCTGGCCCGCGCCCTGGTCAACGCCCCGTCGACGCTGCTGCTCGACGAGCCGCTCGGCGCACTGGACGCCCTCACCCGACGGGTGCTGCAGAAAGAGCTCGAACAGCTGTGGCAGCAGAGCGGCTTCACCGCCGTGCTGATCACGCACGACGTCCCGGAGGCGCTGGTCCTGGCGGACCGGGTCGTGGTGTTCTCGCAGCGCCCGGCGCACGTACGCGAGGTGCTGGACGTATCGCTGCCGCGGCCGCGCGACCAGTCGTCGCCGGCATTCATCGCCCTGCGCGATCGCATCCTCCACCTGCTGGACGCCGAAGGGCTCCAGCCGGACGAGCTGGCGGACGCATCGTGACGGCGGTCGCTTCCGGTTCCCGGCGACGGTCGCAGGGGATGGACGGTCATAGAGGGGCAGGACGGCGCCGCGCGCCCGCGGCGAGATCTCTGCTGGCGCGCATCGCGGTCGCCGTCGGGGTCCTGGCGGCATCGATCCTCCTCTCCCTGCCCGCCGCACCGCCGGCCAGCGCTCACGTCAAGGTGAACCCGTCCTCCACGACGCCCGGCGGCTACGCGGTGCTCACGTTCACGGTGCCCACCGAGTCCGCCACGGCCAGTACGACGCGCCTCGAAGTGCAGCTGCCCACCGACAGCCCCTTCACCTCGGTCGTCTACCAGCCCGTCCCCGGCTGGCAGACGCAGCTGGTCACCACCCAGCTCGCCAAGCCGCTGAAAGACGACGACGGCAACGCCATCACCTCGGCGGTCACCCGGGTGATCTGGACGGCCACCGACGGCGGGCTGCGACCGGGCCAGTTCGGCCAGTTCCCGCTGTCGGTCGGACCGCTGCCGAAGCGGGCCGGTCCGCTCTCCCTGCCGGCGGTGCAGACGTACTCGGACGGCAGCTCCGTCGACTGGGTACAGCAGGCCCAGGGGAGCGCGGAGCCGGAGCATCCCGCCCCGAGCTTCACCGTGGGAGCGGCCGGGTCCGCTTCCGCATCGCCGACCGGCGTGAGCGTGGCGGCGTCCGCCGCTGCCGCCGATCGGGCCCGTCCCGCCGCCGCCGACGGATGGGCGCTCGGGCTCGGCGTCGCCGGGGCGGCCCTCGCGCTCGCGGCCGCCGGTGCCGCTGCGGTGGCGCTGCGGCGCACCCGGCGATGACCTCGCGGGCCGCGGTCGGGGGCCGATCGCGCCGCCTGATCGGCACCGGATTGCTCGGGGCGGCTCTGGGGCTGCTGCTCGGCCTCGGAGCGGTCTGGCTGCAGCCCGCAGCGGTGGCATCCGCTCACGCGTATGTGGTGTCGAGCTCGCCGACCGACGGCGAGGAGCTCAAGGCGATGCCGACAGCGGTGCGCGTCACCTTCGACGAGGGCGTGACGCTGCCCGGCACCCCCGACGAGGCGACCGTGCTGGATGCCACCGGTCAGCGGGTCGACGCGGGCCGGCCGGTCCTGAATGCGGACCGCACCACGCTCACCATCCCCGTCAAACCCGGCCAGTCCAAGGGGACGTACATCGCCAGCTGGTCGGTCATCTCGGCGGACACCCATCCGGTCGGGGGCTCGGTGCAGTTCGGCTACGGCGTCGCAGCGTCTCCGTCGGCGGCGCCGGCCGACCGTTCCCCGAGCGCGGCGCTCTCCCTCCTGGTCGGCGTCGCGAAAGGGGTGCTCTACCTCGGCCTGGTCGGCGGGCTCGGGCTCTTGCCGGCGGCCATCGTGCTCGGCGCCGAGGCATCGGAGCGGCGCCGAGCGCTGCACCTGACCCGGATCGGCCTCGCCGTGGCGGCCGGGGCGTCGCTGCTCCAGCTGGTGCTCCAGTACCTGTGGAACGCGTCCGGGGCCGCACCCCAGACGGGCGTGGCGCTGGCCGGGGCCGTCGGCACGTTCGCGCGGTCGTCCTTCGCGATCGCCGTCTTCGCACGTCTCGTACTGCTGGGGCTGGCTGCCGGCGCGGCCGGGCTCTTCGTCCGCGGCTGGTCCCGCGGCCGGTTCCGGGGCCGCGGTCTGGCCGGCTTCGTGGCCATCGGCCTGGGCGCCGTCGCGACCGTGGTCGTCAACGGGCACGGCGGTGCGGGGCAATGGTGGCAGTTCGTCTCCACCCTGCTGCACGCGAGCGCGGCCATCGCCTGGATCGGCGGGCTCGTCGTCCTCGGCTGGCTGCTGCTGCGCGGACGGCTGACCGCCGCGCGGCTGCAGCGGATGCCGTACTGGTCCATCTACGCCGCCAGCGGGGTGGGGGTCCTGGCACTGTCCGGCATCGTCCAGTCGCTGATCGAGGTA
The DNA here is from genome assembly GCA_047722305.1 of Pseudoclavibacter sp. Lineage (GTDB taxonomy): Bacteria > Actinomycetota > Actinomycetes > Actinomycetales > Microbacteriaceae > JAKVJE01. The sequence goes on from JBDNYM010000007.1 coordinate 20,913, forward strand.
CGGTACCCGGCCGCGCTGTTCACCACCGAATACGGGGTGATCCTGCTCATCAAGCTCGGGCTCGTGGCCGTGGCGCTCGGGCTGGGGCTGCTCGGGCACCGGTGGACGCGAGCGGAGCTCGGGTACGCCCGCGACCCTGCCGACGAGGGGAGGCCCGCCCCGGGGCGGACGGCCCGGCTGCGATCCCGGGTCCGCTGGGAGGCGGGGATCGGGGCCGCCGTGGTGATCGTGTCCGGAGTGCTCTCGTCGATCTCGCCGGCGGAGGCGGCCTACAGCCCCACCGCTACCGCACGGTCCGAGATCGGCCCCTATCGGGTGACCATGGAGGTCTCGCCGGCTCGGCGTGGGCCGCAGACCTTCCGCGTGCAGGTGGTGGAGCCGAACTTCGACTCCGCGTTCCCGCAATCGGTACAGGTACAGCTCAGCCAGCCGGACGGATCGGTGCAGAACCTGAAGCTGCAGTTCCCGTACCGTGTCGCCGGAGTCATCCATTCGGGGCGCCCGACGCCGGTCACCTTCACCAGCGCCGCGGTGAACGTCCCCCAGACCGGGACGTGGACGGCGACGGTCACCGTGGTCGTCAGCAGACTCGAGCAGTACACCGCCGACCTCCCATACTGGGTGCAGTAGGCGTCGTCGCACCGCTGCGGCTGCACGAGGGACCTCGGGGAGGGCCGCGGCCCCGACCGTTGCCCGGTCAGCGGTCACGGTCAGTCATGTTCGTGGCCGACCGGCCCTCGCCCAGACACAATGACATTCAGACGCATTGGCGTCGTCGGCCCGGAGTCCAGCCCGCCGACGAGGAAGGGGAGGACCGCAGCATGACGACACCACCGGACGAGCAGATCCAGCAGCAGGTCGCCGGCTACTGGGATGAACGGGCCTCCGACTACCAGGGATTCCAGGAACAGCGCCTGGACGACCCGGTCTACGACGCGGCCTGGCGCCGCATATGGACGCAGGCCCTGCCCGAACGGCCCGGCCGGGTCCTGGACATCGGCACCGGCAGCGGCCACGCGGCGATCACCGTCGCCGAGCTCGGCCACCGGGTCACCGGCCTCGACCTCGCCCCCGCCATGCTGGAGTTCGCCCGCCGCGCCGCCGCTCGGCGGGGCCTCGACATCGACTTCGTGCCGGGGGACGCCATCCGTCCTGCCCTGCCGGTCGCAGCGTTCGACGCCATCGTGAGCCGCTACGTGGTCTGGACGCTGCCCGACGTCGACACCGCGCTCGCCAACTGGCACCGCCTGCTGCGACCGGGCGGGCACCTGGGCATCATCGACGCCCCCTGGCATGCGGATGGACGCTACCCGGAGCAGGCCGCCCGCAGCCACGCCTACGACGATCGGGTGCGGGCCCGGCTGCCGCTCGCCGAGGCGCAGACCATCGACGCCTGGGTCGAGCGCATCGCGGCGGCGGGCTTCATCGATGTGCAGGCGACCCCGCTCGACGAGATCTACGAGCTGGACGGCGTTCACGGCGTCGCGCCCGACGAGACCCGGGTGCTGCAATACCTCGTCACCGCCCGCACCCCGCGCCCAGCCGCAGCTGAACGCGAGGCCTCTTGAGCGGCAGACGGCGCCGTCGAACCGGGGCGCCCGGACGATACACAGAGTCACAGAACCGCTCCAGGCCTGTGCACCTGGGTATACCGGAAGGCATCCGACCGCTCGAGGCGGTTGCCGATTCGAGGAGGAGCCCATGACCGAGACCACCGCCGCCGCCATCCCTGCGGATACCATCCAGGCCGACCCCGCCGTCCAGTCGTGGCACATCTGGCAGGCGCGTCGGCAGGAAGTTCTCACCGGCCCGCACAACTACCTCGCCCCGGTCTCGATCACCTGGCTGACCGACGGCGACGACACCCGGATCGACGGTTTCCCGGGCGACTGGTCGGCGCGCGGCGACCAGCTCGTCTACGCGCCGGATGCGGAGTCCCCGGTGACCAGCGGCGGCGCTCCCATCTCCGGGCCGCTCGCCTTCACCGCGACGGACTTCGGGGAGCAGGCCCTCGGTCTCATCCGGTTCGGCGACCTCTGGGCGGAAGCCAACGCCCAGACCAGCCGCATCGACCCCGAACGGCACGACTTCTGGATTCGGGTCAAGGACCCCGCCGCCGCCCGCCGTCGCGACTTCCACGGCATCGAGCACTTCCCCATCGACCCCGCCTGGCGGCTGCCCGCCACCTTCGAGCCGGTCGCTCACGACCATCGGACGATAGAGCGGCACGAGTCGGTCGCATCCGACGTGCTGCAGGCCTACGAGGTGCTGGGGACGGTGCATTTCCGCTACCAGGGCGAGGCGCATGCCCTGACCGTCTCGAACGTGTTCGGGCGCGCCGAGATCTTCTTCGCCGACGCCACCACCGGGCACGAGACCGCCGGCAACGGCCGCACGCTCGAGCTCTCCGCGGCCGCCGTGCTCGGGCTCGACGCCATCGACTTCAACTACGCGACCAACTATCCCTGCGCCTTCTCGCCGTACTGCACCTGCCCGGTGCCCCTCCCCGGCAACCGGCTGCCGTTCGCGGTGACTGCCGGGGAGAAGACGCCGTTCGAGGCGCTGAGCTGAGCCGAACCGGCAGCACCCATTCCGGCCGGCATACGGGGAGGATGAGCCGTCCCCCTCGATCCGTCCGCCGCGCCTCCTGATCCAATCGAGTCCGGGCGCAGGCGATGGCCGGGATCGCGGCTGAGAACGGCCATCTCAGCACCACCCTTCTGCTGCACGGAACCCGCCTAGCTGCGTTGTCCGGCCGAGCCCGCGGCTCTGAGGACAGGGCGCAGGAATGCCGCCAAGTCGGCGACCTCCGCCGGGGAGATGCCGTGGGGCAGCCCCGGGTACCGGTGCGCGTCGAGGCGGGCGTGGGCGGGCAGCCACTGCGCGGTCCAGGCGACGAGCACGGCCGGGATCACGTCGTCCTGATCGCCGCGACCCCAGAACACGGGTGCGGGATGGTCCGCCAGGACCGCATCCCCGGGCCGGACGGGGGCGGCGGCGAAGCCGCTCAGCACGGCCGCGGCGGCGACGCGGCCGGGGCGCTCCCGCAGCAGCTCCAGCGCCATGACGCCGCCCTGCGAGAATCCGATGGGGACGATGCGGCGGCCGGAGCCGTGCGCATCCAGCCAGTCCCAGATCGCGGCGGCGGCCGCGGCCAGGTCGCTGGCCGCCGGCGCGACAAGCGTCTCGATCGGGAACCACTCGGCGCCGCCGAACGTCAGCTCCCGCGGCCCGCGCAGCGAGGCCCAGGCGGCCGACGGCGGCACCATCCCCTCGATCAGGGGGACGAGGTCATGCTGGTCGGTCCCGTAGCCGTGCAGCAGCACGACGAGAGGCGCATCCGCATCAGGCGCAGCCCCGGCGCCCCAGGACGTGCGCGCCGCCAGCATTCCGAACCCGCCCGTCCGCGCCCGTCGCCGCTAGCTGCGGTTGCCGGCGAGGATGGCGAACAGCCGCAGCAGTTCGACGTACAGCCAGACCAGCGTGACAGTGAGGCCGAACGCCCCCTGCCAGGCGAAGCGCTTCGGGGCGCCGTTGATGACGCCCTGCTTGATGTAGTCGAAGTCGAGCACCAGCGAGTACGCGGCCATGAGCACGGCCAGCACCCCGATGATCACGCCCAGCGGGATGCCGAAGACCACGACCCCGCTGTTGAGCCCCCAGGCGCTGCCGCCGGCGCCGCCGAACATCATGACGCCCAGGTTCACCAGCGAGAACAGCAGGTAGCCGCCCATGGCGATCAGCAGCACCTTCGCCCCGCGGGCGCTGGCTCGCACGGCCCCCGTGGCGAACAGCACCAGGGTGACGGCGAACACGCACAGCGTGGCCAGCACGGCCTGCATCACCACGCCCGGGTACACCTGGTCGAGGACGGCCGAGATGCCGCCCAGGAAGACCCCTTCGGCCGCGCCGTACACGAGGATGAGCGCGGGGGACGGATTGCGCTTGAAGCTGTTGACCAGGCCGAGCACCAGCCCCACGATCATCCCGGCCATCATCAGCTGGGGGAGGAACCAGCCCGCGACCGCGCCGGCCAGCAGCACCGCGAACAGGACGGCGGTGCGGCCGATGACGTCGTCGTAGCCCATGGCGCCCTCAGCGGGGACGGCGCGCGGTGGCACCGGGGTCTGCGCGATGGTCTCACCGGGCGCGTTCTGGGCAGCGGGCTGCTCGTACATCCGCCGCAGTTCCTCAGCACTGGTGGTCGGCGCCTGGGCCTGACCCGGTGCGAACGCCTTCGTGTGGGCCAGAACCGGGTTGTCGAGTGCCATGAGTCTCCTTCAAGTCGCTATGGGGACCATGGTAGGGCGTCCGGCGGGGCTCCCGCCCGAGAAAGTGGTGAGAGGCGTGCGGGATAGGCCCCCGGTAGGCTGAGGATGTGCCTCCTCTCATCATCGGCCATCGCGGCGCCCCCGCCTACCGGCCCGAGCACACGCTGGCCTCGTACGAACTCGCGCTCTCCCAGGGAGCCGCCGCCGTGGAGCCGGATCTGGTGTCCACCAAAGACGGCGTGCTCGTCCTGCGCCATGAGCACGACATCTCGGCCACCACCGATGTCGCCGACCACCCCGAGTTCGCCGCGCGGCGGCGGCTCGGTCCCGTTGCCGGGGCGCTGGTCGAGGGATGGTTCACGGAAGACTTCACCTGGGACGAGCTCGCCACGCTGCGCGCCCGGGAACGCATCCCGGCGCTGCGGCCGGCCAACGCGGCCTACGACGATCAGCTCGGCCTGCTGCGGTTCGAGGACCTGCTCTCCCTGGTCGCCGCCCACAACCGCCGCGCCCCCGCGCCCGTCGCCGTCGTCGCCGAGATCAAGGACGATGCCTACTTCCGCACCCTCGGCATCGATATCCCGGCGCTCGCCGTGGAGGCGCTGGCAGGCTTCCCGGACGTGTCGGTCGTCTGGGAGAGCTTCGAGAAGCAGGCCCTGCTGCGCGTGCGCGCCGCCGGCCACCCGGGGCGGCTGGTCTACCTGGTGGAGCGTGCGGGCGTCCCGGCCGATGAGGCGGGTCGCGACGATGCGCTGACCTACCCGGAGGAGGTCGACGACGCCCACATCCACGATCTGACCGAGCGGTACGCCTTCGACGGGATCAGCCCCGACGTGCGCATGCTGCTGCGGCGGGGCAAGAGCCGATTCGGCACTTCGAAGGGGCTGGTCGAGCGAGCCCACGGCCAGGGCCTGGACGTGTTCACCTGGACGCTGCGGCCCGAGAGCTCCTTCCTGCCCCGGCGTTTCCGGCAGGAGGACCCGGCCCGGGTGGGGCAGTGGCAGCCGTGGTACCGGGCCGTGCTCGACCTCGGCATCGAGGGCATCTTCACCGACTCCCCGGACCTGCTCGCCGAGCTGGTGCGGGAGTCTGCCGGTGTCGGACGGCCCGCCTAGACTCGACCCGATGATCACGTCTGGCGATGCCGAGAGACTGCTGCACGGCCTCAACCCGCAGCAGCGGCAGGCGGTCGAGTACGCGGGCCGCGCTGAGCTGATCGTCGCCGGCGCCGGGTCGGGGAAGACCCGCGTGCTCACGCACCGCATCGCCTGGCTCATCGCCACCGGGCGGGCATACCCGAGCCAGATTCTCGCCATCACCTTCACCAACAAGGCCGCCAGCGAGATGCGGGAGCGCGTCTGGTCGCTGCTGGGCCAGGAGGCGCGGGGGATGTGGGTCTCGACGTTCCACTCCGCCTGCCTGCGCATCCTGCGGCGCGAGGCGAGTGCGCTGGGGCTCAACTCGTCGTTCACCATCTACGACACGCAGGATTCGCGGGCGCTCATCAAGCGCATCCTGAAAGATGCCCGTGCCGATATGTACGGGCTGACCCCGTCCAGCACCCTGCACCGCATCTCGACGCTGAAGAACGAGCTGCGCGACCCCGACGACGCCGGTGGGGACCGCGACGACCCCGAGCAGCGCGTCTTCGTGGCCGCCTGGCGCGAGTACGAGCAGCGGAAGCGGCAGGCGAACGCCCTCGACTTCGACGACCTGCTCGGCCAGACGGTGTACTTGCTGCGTGCGTTCCCGGAGATCGCCGCCCGGTACCGGGACGTCTTCCGACATATCCTCATCGACGAATACCAGGACACCAACCACGCCCAGTACGAGCTGGTGCGGCTGCTGGCCGACACCAGCGGCGACCCGGCGGCGGCGCTGCCGGGAGCGGGAGCCGGGGGCGGGGCCGGGCTCAGGGCATCCAGCAAGATTTGGCGGAATTCAGGCTCCGGAGCGCCTGAATCCGGCCAAAACCCTGAACTCGGAGCGGCCAATGGCGACGGCACCGAGGACGGCGGGGTGCGGCCGGCGCGCACGCTCACGGTGGTGGGCGACTCCGACCAGTCGATCTACGCGTTCCGCGGCGCCGACATGCGCAACATCACCGGCTTCGAGCACGATTTCCCCGATGCGTCGGTGGTGCTGTTGGAGCAGAACTACCGTTCCACCCAGAACATCCTGACCGCGGCGAACGCGGTCATCTCGCAGAACATCGACCGCGCCGACAAGCGGCTGTGGACCGACTCTGGGGCGGGGCCGCGACTGGTCGGCTTCACCGGCTACTCCGCGCACGACGAGGCGCAGTTCGTCGCCGACGAGATCGTCCGGCTCCATGCCGATGAAGGCATGGACTACCGCGACATGGCCGTGTTCTATCGCACCAATGCGCAGACGCGCGCGCTGGAGGAGATCTTCGTGCGCACCGGCCTGCCGTACCGAGTAGTGGGCGGCACGAAGTTCTACGAGCGCGCCGAGGTCAAAGACGTGCTGGCGTACCTGGTGGCGGTCGTCAACCCCGCCGACGAACTGTCGGTGCGGCGCATCCTGAACGTGCCTCGGCGGGGGATCGGGCAGGTGACGGTCGAACGCCTGTCTGCCTGGGCGGCGAGTCATGCGGCGACGCTGGTGGACGCACTCGACCACGGTGCCGAGGCCGGCGCCGGCCCCAAGCTGGTCGGCAAGATGGGGGAGCTCTCCCAGGCGTTGGCCGCCGCCCGGGCCGGGCTGGCCGACGGGCATCGGCTCGACACCGTCGTCGCCGAGCTGCTCGACGCCAGCGGGTACCTGCCAGCTCTGCAGAACTCTCCTGACCCGCAGGCCGCGGCGCGCGCCGAGAACGTCGACGAGCTGGTCTCGCAGGTGGCCGACTTCACCGCCGCCAACCCGGAGGCGAGCCTGGCCGACTTCCTGGCGGAGGCGGCGCTGACCGCGGCCGCCGACGAGTTCGACGACGCCTCCGGCGCCGTCTCGCTCATGACGCTGCACACCGCCAAGGGGCTCGAGTTCGACGCCGTGTTCGTGACCGGACTGGAGGAGGGGCTGCTGCCGCACCAGATGGCGATCGAGGAGCCGGGCGGGATGGCCGAGGAACGCCGGCTGTTCTACGTGGGGATCACCCGGGCCCGGCGCCGGCTCTCGCTCTCGCTCTCGGTGGTGCGCACCCTGTTCGGCCAGACTCGCACCCAGGCGCCCTCGCGATTCCTGGACGACATCCCTCCGGAGATCATCGAGTGGCGGCGCAGCCCCGAGGAGGCCGCCGTCGGCCACGCGCCGCGAGCTCTCGGGCGCGGGTGGGACGACGCCGGCGCGGCCGCCGACGATGACGGGTGGGGCGCATCCGGACATCGCGGGCGCAGCGCCGGGCGCATCCGCCCCGGGCGCGCCGGCTGGGCCTCGCCGGTGATCACCAAGAAACGGGGCGCGCCGGCGGCCGGCGGAGCGGGCAGCGGCGGGACGGTCGGCGGCGGAACGGCCACCGCATCCCACCAATGGGCGAACCTCATCACCACAGCGCCGAAGGGCAACGGCGACGGGCCCGATCTCGCCGTCGGCGACCGGGTCGAGCACACCAGCTTCGGGAAGGGCACGGTGCGCTCGATGCGCGGAGCCGGGCGCAAGCGGGTCGCGCTGGTCGATTTCGACACCGCCGGGCGCAAGCAGCTGGTGGTCGCCATGGCGCCGTTGCACAAGTGCGACCCGGATGACGGTTCCTGACGGTCCGACACACTTACGAAACGCAAGAGCCGTAACATATTCCGACGTGGACTTGTATGAATACCAGGCCAGGGAGCTCTTCGCTGCCCATGGCGTGCCGGTAACCGCAGGAATCATCGCTGACGGCCCCCAGGCGGCGGCCGCCGCGGCCGACCAGCTGGGCTATCCCGCCGTCGTCAAGGCGCAGGTCACCATCGGCGGCCGGGGCAAGGCCGGCGGGGTCAAGCTGGTGCACAGCGCCGACGAGGCGGCCCGGGCGGCCGCCGGCATCCTCGGGATGGACATCCGCGGGCACCGCGTGGAGCGGCTGATGGTCGCCGGCGGCGTGCGCATCGCCCGCGAACAGTACTTCTCGATCCTGGTGGACCGCACCGCACGCGCCTACCTCAGCCTGTTCTCGCTGCGCGGAGGCATGGACATCGAGCAGCTGGCAGACACCGACCCCGACGCGATCGTGCGCACCCCCATCGACCCGCTGACCGGGCTGACCGAGGATGCGGCGCGCGCCATCGTGCGCACCGCCGGCGGGGACGAGGCCACGGCCGCCGCCCTCGCCCCGGTGATGACCGCCCTCTGGGACGTGTTCGCGACCGAGGACGCCACCCTGGTCGAGGTGAACCCGATGGTCATCGACGAGAACGGCGCCGCCCTCGCCCTCGACGCCAAGGTGAGTCTCGACGGCAACGCGGCCCTGCGCCACGACTGGGACTACTGGCGCGGCTCCGAGCAGCCCGGCCTGGAGGCGCGGGCCCAGGCGGCCGGCCTCAACTACGTCAAGCTCGACGGCCAGGTGGGCGTCATGGGCAACGGCGCCGGCCTGGTGATGAGCACCCTCGACCTGGTCGCCTTCGCCGGCCGCGAGGCCGGGATCACGCCGGCGAACTTCCTCGACATCGGCGGCGGGGCGTCGGCCGAGAAGATGGCCACGTCCCTCGGCCTCGTGCTGTCGGACCCGCAGGTTCGCGCCGTCTACATCAACATCTACGGCGGCATCACCGCCTGCGACCAGGTCGTGTCGGGCGTGCTGGAGGCCCTCGCCCAGGTCGACCAGGACATCCTGAAGCCACTGGTGCTGCGGCTGGACGGCAACCAGGCCGACGCCGGCCGCCGCCTGCTGGCCGAGGCCGGCAGCCCGTGGATTCACTCGGCGGCCACCATGGAGGCGGGCGCCGACCTCGCGGTGCGCCTCGCCGGTGGGGAGGAGAACTGATGTCCATCCTGCTCGATCGGGATTCGCGCATCCTCGTGCAGGGGATGACCGGGTCGAAGGGCCGCATCCACACCGCCCAGATGCTCGCCGCGGGTGCCACCGTGGTCGGCGGCGTCAACCCTCGCAAGGCCGGCACCACCGTCGGCATCGACGGGCACGAGCTGCCCGTGTTCGGCACCGTCGCCGAGGCCGTGGAGCAGACCGGGGCGAATGTCACGGTGCTGTTCGTGCCGCCCAAGTTCGCCAAGTCGGCCATGCTGGAGGCCGTCGAGGCCCAGGTGCCGCTCATGGTGGTCATCACCGAGGGCGTGCCCGTGCACGACACCGTCGAGGTGCTGGCACGCATCCGCCGGCTCGGCAACGTCACCCACATGGTCGGCCCCAACTGCCCCGGCGTCATCACGCCCGGCCAGTCGACCGCCGGCATCATCCCCGCCGACATCACCGGGCCCGGCCCCGTCGGCCTGGTTTCGAAATCGGGGACCCTCACCTACCAGCTCATGCACGAGCTGGCCGACCTCGGCTTCACCACCGGACTGGGCATCGGCGGCGACCCGGTGCTCGGGACGACCCAGATCGAGGCCCTCGCCGCGTTCGAGCGCGATCCGGACACCAAGGTCATCGTGCTCATCGGCGAGATCGGCGGCAGCTCGGAAGAGCACGCCGCCGCCTACATCACCGACCACGTGACCAAGCCGGTCGTCGCCTACATCGCCGGATTCACGGCGCCCGAGGGCAAGACCATGGGACACGCCGGGGCGATCGTCTCCGGCGCCTCCGGGACCGCCGCCTCCAAGAAGACCGCCCTGGAGGCGGCTGGCGTGCACGTGGGCACCACCCCCGTCGAGACGGCGCAGTTCGCCCGCGAGGCGCTGGCGGCGCTCGCGGGCTGAGGGGCGGACGCCGAGCCGCGGCGCATTCCGCCCCGGCGCCGGTAGGGTGGACGGGTCATGATCCGCCACCTGCTCGCCGCCATCCCGGCCGCCCTGGAATCGCTGATCGTTTTCGTGGTTGGGCTCGGGCCGTGCGCGGCGGTGGGCGCGCTGATGTGGGCGATCCACGACCACTTCGGCCCCACCTGGGGTGCCTGGTGGGCGGCCGCCGTCCGCTTCTGGCTGTTGGGGCTGGGGGCCCCGATGGCGTTTCCCGCCCAGTCGCTCGCCGTGGGCGATTCGAATATGCATATTGCGGCATATGCCATCACGCTGATGCCGCTGGGCCTGACCGCATTCATCGTCTGGCGGGCCTGGGCCGGCGGGCGTCGGTTCTGCGACGACCGCCTCGTCTGGCCGGCCTGGGTCGGCTTCGCCGCCGCCAGCGCCGCGCTGGGGGCGATCGCCGCGGCAACCACCGCGGGCGCCGATCTCCACGCCCTGGTGCGGACGGCCTGGCCGGCGGCGCTGCTGCTGCCCACTGCAGCCTTCATCGTCGGCACCCTGTGGACGGGCGGACAGGAGGACAGCGCCGAGCGCTCCCTGCTGCTGCGCGGCGTCCACTGGACGCTGATGCGCCTGCGCGACCCGGCCGGCACCATGGCCCGTGGGCTCGGGCAGGGGATCGGTCTGACGCTGCTCACCTGGCTGGGGCTCGCCGCGGTGCTCGTCTCGACGTCCGTGTTCGGCCATTGGACGCGCATCGTCGCCCAGTACGAACAGCTGCAGCCCGACGTGCTGGGCGTGCTGGTGGTGACCGCCGTGCAGCTCGCGTTCCTGCCCGTCCTCATCGTCTGGGCGGCGCTGTGGAGCAGCGGGGTCGGATTCGCGCTCGGCAGCGGCTCGTCGACCAGCCCGTTCGGCACGGAACTCGCACCGCTGCCCTCGTGGCCGGTGCTCGCCGCCCTGCCCGCCGGCTGGCATGCGCTGGCGCTCATCGTGCTGATCGTTCCGGTTTCCGCCTTCGTCCTGGGGGCCTGGCAGCTGCGGCGCTCGCTGACGGCGGCCGGCGCCGCCGCCCACTGGACCACCTGGTGGGGACGCCTGCTGCTCGCCGCCGCGCTGGCGGTGGCGGTGGGGGTGGTCGTCGCCGTGGCCGCCGAGCTGAGCCAGGGCGCGATCGGGCCGGGGCGGCTGCGGCACGCCGGCCAGTCGGGGCCGCTCGCCGGCGCCGTCGCCTGCTGCTGGGGGCTGGCGGTGTCGGCGGTGGTGCTGTTCTGGCCCGGCGGGCCGCGGACGCGCCGCGCGGCGCCGAGACCTCTCGCGGATGCCGTCCCCGGGCCTGCTGCGGATGCCACGTCGTCCCCCGCCCCGCGTCCTGGGTCGGATTCCGGCTCGGCCGCGGCGCCCGCCCCCGGTCCGGCCTCGGGCCCCGGTCCGGACCGACTAGCCTGAGACCGTGCTCACCCTCGTCGTCCTGATCTCCGGCCGGGGCAGCAACCTGCACGCGCTCATCGAGCGTTGCGCCGCCCCTGACTTCCCGGCTCGCATCGCGGCGGTCGGAGCCGACCGCCCCGCCCCGGGACTCGCCGGCGCGGCCGCAGCGGGCATCCCCACGTTCACCGTGGCGCCCGCGGCAGAGGAGTCCCGCGAGCAGTGGGCCAAGCGCCTGGACGCCCGGCTCGCTGAGTGGCCGGCCGACCTGATCGTGCTCTCCGGGTTCATGCGGGTGCTGCCCGCGGCATTCGTGGCCCGGCACCGGCTCATCAACACCCACCCCGCCTATCTGCCGGAGTTCAAGGGCGCCCACGCCGTGCGCGACGCCCTCGCCGCGCACGTCGCGGAGACCGGGGCCACCGTGCACCGGGTCGACGCCAGCCTCGACGGCGGGCCCGTGCTGGCCCAGCGCCGCGTGCCCGTGCTCGTCGGCGACACCGAGCCGGTGCTGCACGCGCGCATCAAGGTCGTCGAGCGGGAGCTGCTCGCCCAGGTCATCGCCGGCATCGCGGCCGGAGAGATCGGCCTGGGCGGCTCGGAGCAGCAGGCCGCACTCGCTGCGGGCGCCTCCGCCGATTCGACCGCCGTGGGCATCCCGGCCGTCCTGGCCGCCTCACCCGTCCCGGCCACCACGCCGAAGCCATCCCCCGCATCCATCGCCCCATCCACCGACAGAAAGCCACGTGCATGACCGCCACCGCCCCCAGCCCCACCGTGCGCACCCCGATTCGGCGCGCGCTGATCTCCGTGTCCGACAAGCGCGGGCTGCCCGAGTTCGCGGCCGCCCTGAGCGCCGCCGGGGTGCAGATCGTCTCCACCGGGTCCACGGCGAAGACCATCGCGGCGGCGGGCGTGCCCGTCACCGAGGTCAGCGAGGTCACCGGCTTCCCGGAGGTGCTGGACGGCCGGGTCAAGACCCTGCACCCCGCCGTGCACGCCGGCATCCTCGCCGACCTGCGCAAGCCGTCGCACGTCGATCAGCTGCACGAGCTCGGCATCGCCCCGTTCGAGCTGGTCGTGGTCAACCTGTATCCGTTCGTGCAGACCGTCCGCAGCGGCGCCGAGGACGACGACGTGGTCGAGCAGATCGACATCGGCGGCCCCACCCTGGTGCGGGCCGCGGCCAAGAATCACGCCAACGTCGCTGTCGTGGTCGACCCCGCCGACTACGAGCTCATCGCCGCCGCCCTGCCTGCGGGCACCGATCTGGCGCAGCGCCGCCGACTGGCCGCCAAGGCCTTCGCCCATACCGCCGACTACGACCGGGCCATCTCCGGCTGGTTCCGCGACGAGCTCGTCGACGACGGTCCCCGCTGGCCCGCCTCGGTGACGTTCGGCGGGGACCTGCTGCACGCGCTGCGCTACGGCGAGAACCCCCACCAGGCCGCCGCCGTCTACGCCGACCCGCTGGCGGCCGGCCTGGCCCAGGCCGAGCAGCTGCATGGTAAGGAGATGAGCTACAACAACTACCAGGACGCCGACTCCGCGGTGCGGGCCGTGTTCGACTACCCGGAGCCCGCCGTCGCCATCATCAAGCACGCCAACCCCTGCGGCATCGCCATCGCCACGCCCGGAGCCGACGACCCCATCGCCGACGCCCACCGCAAGGCGCACGACTGCGATCCGCTGTCCGCCTACGGCGGCGTCGTGGCCGCCAACCGGACCGTCAGCCTCGGCATGGCCCGCGCCCTGCGGCACATCTTCACCGAGGTGGTGGCCGCCCCCGACTACGAACCCGAAGCGCTCGCCCTGCTCTCGGAGAAGAAGAACCTGCGCATCCTGCGGCTGCCCGACGGATTCCGGCGCGAACCGACCATCGTCAAGCAGATCTCCGGCGGGCTGCTCGTCTCCGACGCCGACAACTTCGAGGGCGACATCGACACCTCCGCCTGGCAACTCGTGTCCGGGGAGGCGGCGTCGCCCGAGACCCTGGCCGATCTCGCCTTCGCCTGGAAGGCCTGCCGCTCGGTGAAATCGAACGCCATCCTGCTGGCCAAGGACGGCGCGTCCGTCGGCGTCGGGATGGGGCAGGTCAACCGCGTCGACTCCGCCCACCTGGCCGTCGACCGCGCCGGGGATCGGGCCGCCGGGTCGGTGGCCGCGTCGGACGCCTTCTTCCCCTTCGCCGACGGGCTGCAGGTGCTGATCGGCGCCGGGGTGACCGCGGTCGCGCAGCCGGGCGGGTCCATCCGCGATCAGGAGGTGATCGTCGCCGCCCAGCAGGCCGGGATCATCATGTACCTCACCGGGGAGCGGCACTTCTTCCACTGAGGAGCGGGCGGGGGACGCCGGCCTCCCTCCCTCGCCGACTTCGCCGCGGTGAATCAGCCGGAAGTCGCCGGATCTGCCAGACTCCAGGGTGCTGCCGGCAGATTCGTCGTGGCGGTGTCAGATCCGCGGAGTGCACGCGGGCCGCGCGACCTACTGGAAGATGACCGTGCGCCCCTCGTCGCCCAGGATGCGGTGCTCCGCGAACCAGGTGACCGCCTGGCGCAGCGTGCGAGCTTCGGCATCCTGCCCGATGGCGCGCAGCTGCTCGGGCGTTTTGGTGTGGTCGACGCGCACCACGTTCTGCTCGATGATGGGCCCCTCGTCGAGGTCGGGCGTGATGAAGTGGGCGGTGGCGCCGATCAGCTTCACTCCGCAGCGGTGCGCCTGCAGGTAGGGGTTGGCCCCTTTGAACCCGGGCAGGAACGAGTGGTGGATGTTGATGGCCCGGCCCCGCAGCCGCTCGCACAGTTCCGGGCTGACGATCTGCATGTAGCGGGCCAGCACCACCAGCTCGATGTCGTGATCGGCCACGAACTGCTCGACCCGCGCCTCGAACTCCGCCTTCTCCGACCTCGAGCCGACCGGCTGCCAGTCGAACGGCGCCGAGTAGAAGCCCGCCAGCCCCGCCAGGTCGGGATGGTTGCCCAGCACCTGCACCACGTCGATCGGCACCTGTCCGGTCGACTGCCGGAACAACAGGTCCTGCAGGCAGTGGGCCGCGTGCGACACCAGGATGAGGGTGCGCACAGGACGGCCGGCCTCATCCACGGTCAGCTGCAAGGAGTGGCGGGCGGCAACGGGGGCGAACCCGGCGCGCACCTCGTCCTCGGTGGCGGCGGCCGAGATCTGCAGCCGCATGAAGAACCGGCCCGTGTCGGGGCTGTGGAACTGCTGCGAGGTCTCGATGTTGCCGCCCAGCTCGACCACGGCGCCGGAGACGTCGTGCACGATGCCGGGATGGTCGGCGCAGGTCAAGGTGAGGATCCACTGGGCGGTGGGAGTGACAGGCATGAGAGCCATCGTAGGGGCGGTGGACGGGATGGTCTGGTCGGCGACCGGACGCTAGCGCACACTGATCGATTCCGCCCTCCCGACCGATCCGCATGATGGCGCGGATGTCTCGTCGCCTCGCCCCGGAATCGCCGCGATCAATGTGCGGGAGCGTACGGCCAACGTCAGCCGGGCGGGGAGAGCATCGCCGAGGGCGGTGGACTGAGGATGTCCGCGTTCTGAATGGGGCGGAGCCGGGGCCATTCCACGGATGCGAACGTCCTCAGCCCACCGCCCGACACACCAGTCTCCGCTGGTACACTGAGCCCCGTCGCAACTGGCGTTCGCCGGGGCATCCCGGCTGAAGATGGGGGACCATCGGGGAGCGGCGCACGAGATTGGGCCGCACGCCTGGGCTTGGCAATCTGCTGGAGTCCGAATCGAGCAGAGCCGAATACAGAGGAGCACACTCGTGGCCGCACACACTGACGCCGTTCCGGCGTTCTTCACCCAGCCCATCACCGAGGTCGATCCCGAGGTGGCCGCCGCCATGCAGGGCGAGCTGGACCGCCAGCGCGGCACCCTGGAGATGATCGCCTCCGAGAACTTCGTCCCCCGTGCCGTGTTGCAGGCGCAGGGGTCCGTCCTCACCAACAAGTACGCCGAGGGCTATCCGGGCCGCCGCTACTACGGCGGCTGCGAGTTCGTCGACGTGGTGGAGCGCCTCGCCCAGCAGCGGGCGCTCGCGGTGTTCGGCGCTGACCACGTCAACGTGCAGCCGCACTCCGGCGCGCAGGCCAACGCGGCGGTGCTGGCCACGCTCGCGAAGCCGGGCGACACCATCCTGGGCCTGTCGCTGGCCCACGGCGGGCACCTCACCCATGGCATGAAGATCAACTTCTCGGGCAAGTTCTACAACGCCACCGCCTACGAGGTCGATCCCGGCACCATGCGCATCGACATGGACCAGGTGCGCGCCAAGGCGCTGGAGGTGCATCCCCAGGTCCTCATCGCGGGCTGGTCGGCCTACCCGCGGCAGGAGGATTTCGCGGCGTTCCGCGCCATCGCCGACGAGGTGGGCGCCCGCCTCTGGGTGGACATGGCGCACTTCGCCGGGCTGGTCGCCGCCGGGCTGCACCCCAGCCCCATCCCGTACGCCGACGTGGTCTCCACCACCGTGCACAAGACCCTGGGCGGCCCCCGCTCGGGCACCATCTTCTCCACTGACGAGTGGGCCAAGAAGCTCGACTCGGCGGTGTTCCCGGGACAGCAGGGCGGGCCGCTCATGCACGTCGTCGCCGCGAAGGCGGTCGCGTTCAAGATCGCCGGCACCGAGGCGTTCGCGGAGCGGCAGCGGCGCACGGTCGAGGGCGCCAAGATCCTGGCCGAGCGCCTCACCGCCCCCGATGCGAAGGCGGCGGGCATCGACGTGCTGACCGGGGGCACCGACGTGCACCTGGTGCTGGTCGATCTGCGCGCCTCCGAGCTCGACGGCCAGCAGGCGGAGGACGTCCTGCACGCGGCCGGCATCACGGTGAACCGCAACGCGGTGCCGTTCGACCCGCGCCCGCCGAAGATCACCTCGGGCGTGCGCATCGGCACGCCCGCGCTCGCGACCCGCGGGTTCGGCGCCGCCGAGTTCTCCGAGGTGGCCGACATCATCGCCACCGCGCTGAAGCCGGGGGCCGACGTGGATGCGCTGCGCGCGCGGGTGCGCAGGCTCACCGACGACTTCCCGCTGTACCCGGGTCTCGACGCGTCCGGCAGCCCGGTCGTGGCGACCGACCTCGGCTCGAGCGTGCGCTGAGCCGCCGATGACCGCCGAGATCCTGGACGGTCGGGCCGCCGCGGCCGCCGTCAAGCACGAGCTGTCCGAGCGCGTCGCCGAGCTGCACCGGCTGGGCGTGCGCCCGGGGCTGGGCACGCTGCTGGTCGGGGACGACCCCGGCTCGCAGATCTACGTCGCGGGCAAGCACCGCGACTGCGCCGAGGTGGGCATCGACTCGGTGCGCATCGATCTGCCCGCCACGGCCACGTCGGCCGAGGTGCACGACGCGATCGACGCGCTCAACGCCGACGACCGCGTCAGCGGGTACATCGTCCAGCTGCCGCTGCCGGCGGGTCTGGACCCGGTGGCCGCCCTGGCCCGGGTCGACCCGGCCAAGGACGCCGACGGGCTGCATCCCACGAACCTGGGCCGGCTGGTGCTGAGTCTGGACTCGGCCCAGCCGCTGGTGCCGCTGCCCTGCACCCCGGTGGCGGTGCTGGAGCTGCTGCGCCGCTACGACATCCCGCTGCGGGGCCGCGAGGTGTGCGTCATCGGCGCCGGGGTGACCGTGGGCCGTCCGCTGTCGCTGCTGCTCACCCGTCGGGGCGTGGATGCGACGGTCTCGATTGTCCACCGCGGGTCTCGCCCCGAGTCGATGCGCGAGCTGGCGCGGCGCGCGGACGTGGTGGTCGCCGCGGCCGGGTCCGCCCACCTGGTGCAGTCCGGCTGGGTCAAGCCGGGGGCGGTGGTCGTCGACGTGGGCATCACCCGCGTGACCGATCCGGACACGGGACGCAACCGGCAGGTCGGCGACGTCGATCCGGCCGTGCGCGAGGTCGCCGGCTGGCTCGCGCCGAATCCGGGCGGCATCGGACCCATGACTCGGGCGATGCTGCTGCGCAACGTGGTGCGCCTCGCCGAGGCGCGGGTCGGACTGCTGGTCTGACCCGCCGGGCGGCCGGGCGGCTATACTCGGGTCCGTATGCCGTGCAGCAGGCCGGTCTCAGGCCGCTGCCATCCCCCAGATCCGGGGGCGCCACTCACCGAGCAAAGGGAAGTACCATCCATGGCCCTCGCCACCCGTGCAGATCTGCGGAATGTCGCCATCGTCGCCCACGTCGACCACGGGAAGACCACCCTCGTCGACGCCATGCTGAAGCAGACCAATTCCTTCGACGCCCACGTCGACGTCGAGGATCGCGTGATGGACTCGAACGCCCTGGAGCGTGAGAAGGGCATCACGATCCTGGCCAAGAACACCACGATCTTCTACAACGGCCCCGCCGCCCACGGCGAGGAGATCACCATCAACGTGATCGACACCCCCGGTCACGCCGACTTCGGCGGCGAGGTCGAGCGCGGTCTGTCCATGGTGGACGGCGTCGTCCTGCTGGTCGATTCGTCCGAGGGTCCGCTGCCGCAGACACGCTTCGTGCTGCGCAAGGCGCTGGAGGCGAAGCTGCCGGTCATCCTGGCGCTCAACAAGACCGACCGTCCCGATGCGCGCATCCCCGAGGTCGTCTCCGAGAGCCAGGACCTGCTGCTGTCGCTGGCCAGCGACGTGGCCGAGGAGAACCCCGACATCGACGTCGACCAGGTGCTGGACGTCCCCGTCATCTACGCCTCCGGCCGCGCCGGCTACGCCTCGTGGAACGCTCCCGCCAACGGCGAGCTGCCCGACAACGACAACCTGGAGCCGTTGTTCGAGGCCATCATCAAGCACGTCCCGGCTCCGAGCTACGACCCGGCGGCCCCGCTGCAGGCGCACGTCACCAACCTCGACGCCTCGCCCTTCCTGGGCCGTCTGGCGCTGGTGCGCATCTTCTCCGGCACGCTCAAGAAGGGCGAGCAGGCGGCGCTGATCCGCGCCGACGGCACCACCGAGCAGATCAAGATCAGCGAGCTGCTGGCCACGAAGGCCCTCACCCGCGTCCCCACCGAGGAGGCGGGCCCGGGCGACATCGTGGCCGTGGCCGGCATCCCCGACATCACCATCGGCGAGACCATCACCGACCCGGACGACCCGCGGCCGCTGCCGCTCATCAAGGTCGACCCGCCGGCCATCTCGATCACCGTCGGCACCAACTCCTCGCCGCTGGCCGGCCGGGTCAAGGGTGCCAAGATCACCGCCCGCCTGGTCAAGGACCGCCTGGAGCGCGAGCTGATCGGCAACGTGTCCATCCGCGTGCTGCCCACCGACCGGCCCGACGCCTGGGAGGTGCAGGGCCGCGGCGAGCTGGCGCTGGCCATCCTGGTCGAGGAGATGCGGCGCGAGGGCTACGAGCTCACCGTCGGCAAGCCGCAGGTCGTCACGCAGGAGATCGACGGCAAGACCCACGAGCCGGTCGAGCGGATGACCGTCGACATCCCGGAGGAGTTCCTGGGCGCCACCACCCAGCTGTTCGCCGCGCGCAAGGGTCGCATGGAGTCGATGTCGAACCACGGCTCCGGCTGGGTGCGCCTCATCTTCGTGGTGCCCAGCCGCGGGCTGATCGGGTTCCGCACCCAGTTCCTGACCGAGACCAAGGGGGCCGGCATCGCCAACAGCATCTCCGCCGGCTACGAGCCCTGGTTCGGCCCCATCGTCACCCGGCAGACCGGGTCGCTGGTCGCCGATCGGGCCGGACAGGCCACCGCCTACGCCATCATCAACCTGCAGGAGCGCGGGCAGCTGTTCGTGAACCCCGGCGAAGAGGTGTACGAGGGCATGGTCGTGGGCGAGAACCCCCGCACCGAGGACATGGATGTGAACATCGTCCGCGACAAGAAGCTGACGAACATGCGCTCGGCCACCGCCGACGCCACCGAGCGGATGAACGCCTCCAAGGCCATGACCCTGGAGGAGTCGCTCGACTTCATCCGCGACGACGAATGCGTCGAGGTGACCCCGGAGGCCGTGCGCATCCGCAAGGTCGTCCTCGATGCCGGCGAGCGGCACAAGGTCGCCGTGCGCCAGGGCCGCCCGGCGAAGGCCTGAATCCGAGCTGGCGGGACCTGAGTCGACCCGGCATCGGCCGGGCGGCGGGCGAGCGGAGGCGTCATGGAGCAGACGGAGCAGCGACTGCTCGTGCTGCACGCGCGGCCCGGGGATGAGGCGGCCCTCAGCGGCGGCCTGATCGCCCGCAGCGTGCAGGACGGTGCCACCGTGACCGTCGTGACGGCCACGCGCGGCGAGGCCGCGCCGGTGCTGCCCGCCGACCTGCGCTACCTGCAGGCGGCCTCCGACGAGCTCGCGAGTTTCCGCGCCGGCGAGACCGCCCAGGCCATGATCGCTCTCGGCGGCGTCGAGCATCGATTCCTCGGCGGAGCCGGCGCACGGGAACCGGGCAGCGCCGTGCACCGCTACCGCGAAGGCGGGGCGGGAGCCGCGGGGCCGGCGGGAGCTGCCGGCTCGGCGGCTGCCGCCGGGGACGCCGTGGCGGGCGAGGCTCCAGCCGCCGGGGATGCCGCCGGCACCTTGGCCGGGACGCTGGCCGCGGCCGCCCCGGAGCAGGTCGCCGCCGACGTGTTCGCCCTGATCCAGGAGCTGCGCCCGCACGCGATCGTCACCGACGGCACCGACCTGGTGACCGCCAGCCCGGATGCGGCACGGTTGCGGGCCGCCCTGCAGCTGGCCTGGCGGTGGTGCCAGCAGCGCGAGGACGCCTGGACGCCCCTGACCGTCTTCGCCGTGGAGCAGCCGCGGGGCGCCCTGCAGCGCCAGGCCCGGTTGTTGGGCCAACGCGGGCTGCGGGCTCCGCGGCCGCGCGGCGGCGTGCCCGACCGGCTCATCTCGGTGGCCTTCGACGTGCGCGCCGTCCGGCCGGCCGCGGCCGCGGCGCTGGCCTGCTACCGCAGTCGGTTCGCGGTCGCCGGCGGCGTCGTCACCGATGCCGCCGGGGTTTCCCGGCTGCTGCCCGCATACGTGTACCTGCGCGAGATCGGCGCCGCCGCCCGCTATGCCCCCGGAGGCGTGGCCCCCGGTCCGGTGCAGGACTGGGTGCCGCTCGCCGCCGCCGCCCCCGGCGCCTGGTTCGAGCCGCCGGCGATGTCGCGGGGCGCCCGCCTGCTCGAGTTCGCACTGCTGGCCGCTTTCGGGCTGCTGACGGGGGCGATCGGGACGGCCGTGCACCGCAGCACCTGGTACTCGGGCGGCGCCTGGGGGACCGGTGCGGCCGTGCCCCTCGGACTGATCGTGGCCGCCCTGGTCTGCTTCGCGACGGTGCTCTCGCTGCGGCTGGCCCGACGACGGGCGCTGGCGTTCACCTACGCGGTGGGCGTGTTCGTCGCCGTCGCCATCCTGGCCTTGCCGTCGCCGGGCGGGTCCGCGCTGATCGTCGCGGATTGGCGCGGGGTGGTGTGGATGTACGTGGTGCCGATCCTGACCGTCCTGCTGAGTGTCCTCGGCCGTCCGCCCGCTCGGCGCTGACGGCCGTGCGATAATCGGGGGACCGATCGGAAGGACCGCGGAAGTGACCTATGTCATCGCGCAGCCGTGCGTGGACTTCAAAGACCGAGCCTGTGTCGACGAGTGCCCGGTCGACTGCATCTACGAGGGCGAGCGCACCCTCTACATCAACCCCGACGAGTGCGTCGACTGCGGCGCCTGCGAGCCCGTCTGCCCGGTGGAGGCCATCTACTACGAAGACGACCTGCCCGACAAATGGGGCGACTACCTGCGGGCGAACGCCGACTTCTTCTCATCGATCGGCAATCCGGGCGGCGCCTCCCTGGTGGGCGTGCAGAGCTTCGACGATCCGGCCATCGCCGCGCTGCCCCCGCAGACGCCGGAATCTCCGGAGGACTGAATCATGGGACGCAACCTGCTGACCGAAACCCCGTCCTACCCCTGGGACGGCCTGCGCACCGTCCGGGAGCGGGCCGCGAGCTACCCCGACGGGCTGGTGGACCTCTCCATCGGATCGCCGGTGGACGCGGTGCCGGGGTTCATCCGCAAAGCCCTGTCCGACGGGTCCGACACTCCGGGATACACCACGGCAGCGGGGGAGCCCCCGCTGCGCGCCGCGATGTCGGCCTGGTTGGAACGCCGCCACGGGGTCTCGTTGTCGGCCAAGCACTTTTTGCCCACCATCGGACTCAAGGAGTTCATCGCCCAGCTGCCGTACTGGCTCGGGCTCGGGCCCGGGGATGCGATGGTGCAGCCCCGCCTGCACTACCCCACGTACGAGGTGGGGGCGCAGCTGGTCGGAGCCGAGGTGTGCTCGGAGGACGACCCGGCGCAGTGGCCGGAGCGCACCCGGCTGATCTGGCTCAACTCGCCGAGCAATCCGGACGGCCGGATCAACGACGCGGACTTCCTCCGGCGGGCGGTGGCGCGGGCGCGCGAGCTCGGCGCCGTGCTGGTGCAGGACGAGTGCTACTCCGAGTTCGCCTGGGTGGAGCCGTGGATCGGACGCCCCACCCCGACCGTCCTGGACCCGGCGATCAACGGCGGCAGGCCGCACAATCTGCTGGCCATGTTCTCGCTGAGCAAGCAGTCGAACCTCGCCGGGTATCGGGCGGGCGTCGTCGCCGGCTGTGGCGGGCTGGTCTCCGGGCTGGTCAACTTGCGCAAGCAGATCGGCCTGGCCGTGCCGGCGCCGATCCAGGCGGCGATGGTCGCCGCGCTCGGCGACGACCAGCACGTCGCCCAGGAGCGCGACCGGTACCGCCGGCGGCGCGGGCTGCTGCTGTCCGCGCTGGAGGCCTGGGGGCTGCGGCTCGCCGGCTCGCAGGGCGGGCTGTACCTCTGGGGGACGAGGGGGGAGCCGGCGGGGCAGACACTCGCGGCCCTGGCCGAGCTCGGCATCCTGGTCGCTCCCGGCACCTTCTACGGTGAGGCGGGGGCCGAATACGTGCGGGTGTCGACCACCGCGACCGACTCCGACGTCGAGCGCGCCGCGCGGCGGCTGCAGCACGCGGCCTGAGCGGGTGCATCGCCGGCACGGGCCTCATCTCCGCGCCCGCCCGTTGTCTGCTGCCCGCCGCTGACAGTGCCGGGCGTCGCCGGTCTGGGCCGTCCCGTCCCGTAGACTGACCGCAACCGTCCCGTCCAGCAGCTCAGCGAGGAGTCGATCATGGCCGATCAGATACCGCCGTCTCCCGGCGAGGCCGGGTCGGAGTTCGCCGCTTTCGCCTACCAGGGCAAGACGGTGCCGCTGCCGGTGGTGGCCGCGACCGAGGGGCGCTCCGCCGTCAATCTGTCTGGGTTCTCGGGCCAGACGGGGCTGACCGCCTACGATCAGGGGTTCGTCAACACTTCGTCCACGAAGTCGGCGATCACCTACCTCGACGGAGAGGCGGGCATCCTGCGCTATCGCGGGTATCCGATCGAGGAGCTCGCGAAGTTCTCGAACTTTCTCGAGACCGCCTACCTGCTCATCTACGGCGAGCTGCCCACTCCGGCGGCGCTGGCCGACTTCGATGACCGCATCCGGCGTCGCACCCTGCTTCACGAGGATTTCCGCCGCTTCTTCGACGCGCTCCCGCACGACTCGCATCCCATGTCGGTGCTCGCGGCCGGGGTGAGCGCGCTGTCCACCTTCCACCAGGACAGCCTGGACCCGCTCGACCCCGCCGCCGTCGAGCTGTCGACCATCAACCTGCTGGCCAAGGTGCCGGTGATCGCCGCCTACGCGCACAAGAAGACGCGCGGCGAGGCCTACCTCTACCCGGACAACTCGTTGTCGTTCGTGGACAATTTTCTGCGCCTCAACTTCGGGGTCATGTCGGAGCCCTACCGGGCGAATCCGGTGATCTCCGCAGCGCTCGACCGCCTGCTGCTGCTGCACGCCGATCACGAGCAGAACGCCTCCACATCCACGGTGCGGCTGGTGGGGTCGACGCGGGCCAACCTGTACGCGTCGGTCTCGGCCGGGATCAACGCCCTGTTCGGCCCCCTGCACGGCGGCGCCAACGAGGCGGTGCTGCACATGCTGGCCCAGATCCGCGACTCCGGGATCAGCGTGCACGAGTACGTCTCCGAGGTGAAACGGGGTGCGGCGGGCATTCGCCTCATGGGGTTCGGCCACCGCGTCTACAAGAACTGGGACCCGCGGGCCAAACTCGTCAAGGCCACCGCCGAGACCGTGCTCAACGAGCTGGGGGTGCACGACCCGCTGCTCGACATCGCGATGGAACTGGAGGGGATCGCCCTGGCCGATCCGTACTTCCAGGAGCGCCACCTCTATCCCAACGTCGACTTCTACACCGGGATCATCTACAAGGCGATGGGGTTTCCGACGGCGATGTTCACGGTATTGTTCGCCATCGGCCGGCTGCCGGGATGGATCGCGCATTGGCGTGAGCTCGTCGCGGACCCGGCGACTCGCCTGGGGCGTCCCCACCAGGTCTACGTCGGGCCCGTCGAGCGGCACTACCCGGCCGGGTTCGCGGCGCCGCTCGGCTGAGAGCGGTGCACCGGGCAGCCCCGCGGATGCCGGGCGCGCCGCGTCACTTGTGCAGGGCGGCGTTGAGCGTGATGCCTCGGCCCGGGCGCGGCACGGCCTCGATGACGCCGGTCGTGGAGTTGCGGCGGAACAGGATGTGAGGTGTCCCGTTGAGCTCGCGCGCCTTGATCACGCGCGTGCCGTCTGGATGCTTGTAGGTGACCTTGGTGCCGGCGGTGACGTAGAGCCCCGCCTCCACCACCGAGTCGTCGCCGAGTGAGATGCCGATGCCGGCGTTGGCGCCCAGCAGGGCATGCTCGCCGATGCGCACGCGCTCCTTGCCGCCGCCCGACAGCGTGCCCATGATCGAGGCGCCGCCGCCGATGTCGGAGCCGTCGCCGACCACCACACCCTGCGAGATGCGTCCCTCGACCATCGACACGCCCAGCGTGCCGGCGTTGAAGTTCACGAACCCGGCGTGCATCACCGTGGTGCCGGGGGAGAGGTAGGCGCCCAGTCGCACCCGGTTCGCGTCGCCGATGCGCACGCGGTCGGGCACCACGTAATCGATCAGTCGCGGGAACTTGTCGATGCTGTGCGCGATCACGCCCGCCCGCCGCAGCGTGAACAGCCGGGCGGCGTAGGTGGCCTCGTCGATGGGACCCCGGTTCGTCCACACATTGTTGGGCAGATGCCCGAAGATGCCTTCCAGATTGATGGTGTTCGGCTGCACCAGCCGGTGCGAGAACAGGTGCAGGCGCAGGTAGGCGTCGCTGGTGCCGGCCACGGGCGCGTCGAGGTCGATCTCGACCTGCACGGCCCGCAGGGTGACGTTGCGGACCGCATCCTCGCCCTCGAAGGACGAGAGGTCCTCGAAGTCCTGATCGGTCGTCGCCCCCAGCCGGGGATGGGGGAACCAGGTGTCGAGCACGGTCCCGTCGGCGGCGATGGTGGCGATCCCGACGCCGCAGGCGAGGTGCGGCTGGACGGGTGCCTGGTCGGTGGTCGAGGCTGCGGCCTGTTCTGTGCCTGTGCGATCGCTCATGCCTCCAGTGTAGAAGCCCGGGCCCAGGGGCGATGATCGGGGCGCTGCCTGGAGCGGGATGTCCGAGCGCCGTCTGGGCTGCTGCCGCGGGTGCCCCGCCTGGACAGTGCTGCCGGCCGGGTGCGAGTGCCGCTGCCGCTGGGCCGGATGCCGGCGCGATACGCTGAGCGGCATGACTGCGCTGCGCCTGGACGACCCCATCGAACTCACCCGCCAGCTGTGCGACATCCCCTCCGTCTCCGACGACGAGCGGGAGATCGCGGATGCGGTCGAGGCCTCCGTCTCCGGGCTGCGGCATCTCACGGTCGGGCGCGACGGCGACACGGTGGTCGCGGCCACGCACGCTGGCCGTCCGCAGCGGGTGGTGATCGCCGGACATCTCGACACGGTGCCGATCAACGGCAACGTGCCCTCGCACCTCGAGCAGCGCGACGGGGAGCAGTGGCTGGTGGGCCGCGGCGCCGTCGACATGAAGGGGGGCGTGGCCGTCCAACTGTCCAGCGCGGCCGCACTGACCGCCCCGGCGCTCGACGTCACCTGGATCTGGTACGACCACGAGGAGGTCGACGCCGCCGCCAACGGCCTCGGGCGAGTGGCGCAGACGCACCCCGACTGGTTGGTCGGCGACTTCGCCATCCTCGGCGAGCCGACGCAGGCCCGCATCGAGGGCGGCTGCAACGGAACCTGCCGGTTCTGGATCACCGTGCCCGGCGTGCGGGCGCACTCGGCCCGGCCCTGGATGGGGAAGAACGCCATCCATGCCGCGGCGGACGTCCTGGAGCGGGCTCGGTCGTTCGACGCGCAGACCGTGACCGTCGACGGGCTCGGATACCGGGAGGCGCTCAATGCGGTCGAGATCTCAGGCGGGATCGCCGGCAACGTCATCCCCGACGAGTGCCGCATCCACTTCAACTACCGCTTCGCCCCCTCGCGCACGGCCGCCGAGGCCGAGGTGCTGATGCGCGAGACATTCGCCGGGTATGAGATCACCATGGTCGACATGTCGCCGGGGGCCCGCCCCGGGCTCGATGCCCCGCTGGTGCGGCAATTCGTGGCGGCGACCGGGGGGCCGGTCGCCCCCAAGTACGGCTGGACGGATGTCGCCCGCTTCGCGCAGCTGGGCATTCCGGCGGTGAACTACGGCCCCGGCGACGCGCGCTTCGCCCACGCCGACGACGAGGCGGTGCTCACCAGCGAGATCACGGCTTGCGCGGAGGGCCTGCAGCGCTGGCTGGGCGGGCGCTGAGGCGACGTCGGCGGACCGGACGGCGGTCGGTCTCATCCCGAAGTGTCTGCGACGAGGCCGGGTGTCGCCGGTCGGGGGTCCAGGGCCGGCGCGGCGGGGCGGCCCTCAGAGTCGCCTGGGGCGGCCTCAGGCGGCGGGGGTAAAATAGGCCTGTTCCCAGTCTGCATCTGTGAGGAGACCATTCATGGCAGCGATGAAACCACGTACCGGTGATGGACCCATGGAGGCGACCCGGGAGGGGAAGGTCATCATCGTGCGGGTTCCGCTCGAGGGCGGCGGCCGGCTTCAGGTCTCGGTCAGCAACGACGAGGCCATCGAGCTGCGCGACGTCCTGGCGGCGGCCATCAAGTAAACGGGCTCGCCAGCCGGGACAGCAGGATCGGCAGCAGAGCATCGCAGTCCCTCGCCCGTCCTGGCCGGGCCGCCCGGCGATGGCTCAGGGGCGGACGATGGTCAGCAGCCCGTCGTCGACGGTGACCAGGCTGCTGAGCACGGCCGAGCGCTCGGACAGCTCGTCCAGCAGCGTCCGGTAGGCCGTGGTGGCCTCGTCGCGGGCCACCGGGTCGGCGACTCGATCCCCGTTGAGCGCGTGGGCGACGGCGATCAGTCCGCCCGGGCGCACGATGCGCAGCGCCTGCGCCACATACTCCGATACCCGCTCCGGCTCGGCGTCGATGAACGTCAGGTCGTAGCCGCCGTCGGCGAGCCGCTGCAGGACATCCAAGGCGTCCCCGAGGATGGCGCGCGTCTGATGTCCCGGGTATCCGGCCAGGCGGAAGGCGCGTTTGGCGGCGTTCCAGTAGTCGGGCTCGATCTCGATGGTGGTCAGCATGGCCGTCGGCGCGCCGCGCAGCAGGCTGAGGCCGGAGATGCCCGCACCGGTGCCGATCTCGGCGATGTTCTTGGAGCCGGCGGCCGCGGCCAGGACCGCGAGATGGGTGCCCAGCGCCGGACTCACCGAGGCGAGGCCCCAATCTGCAGCGGCATCCCGGGCGTTCCGGATTTCCTCCGGCTCCGTCTGATAGCGCTCGGCGAACTGCCAGCTCGCGGCTTTCTCACTCATCGGCACACTCCTTCCGCACCACTGTACCGGGTGGTCTGCTGGGCTTGGGGCTGCCGGGCATGAGCTCGCTGCAAGTCAGGACATCCGGTCGGCTTTGGCGAAGCCCAGGACATCCGCGTCCTGCGCCGGGACGGATGTCCTGAGTTCTGGCGGGTGCGGCTCAGGTGCGGGGCGGGCGGGCGCCCAGGTGCCGCCCGCCGCGGGGCGCGACCGCCGCGGCGACGGCGCGCAACGCCTGCGCGGCCGGGTCCGTGGGGTCGGAGACGACGATGGGGGCGCCGTCGTCCGAGGCCTCGCGGAGCGGCCGGGTGAGGGGGATGCGGGCGAGCAGGGGCACCGTCATCCCGGTGGCGGCGGTCAGCTCGGCCGCCACCTGCTCGCCGCCGCCGGTGCCGAACAGCTCGAAGGAGCCGCCCGGGGTCTCGATCCAGGACATGTTCTCGACCACTCCGGCCAGGCGCTGGTGCATCCGGTGGGCGAGCAGTCCGGCCCGCACGGCCACCTGAGCGGCGGTCGACTGCGGGGTGGTGATGATCAGGACGTGCGCGTTCGGCAGCAGCTGCCCCAGCGTGATGGCCGTGTCTCCGGTGCCGGGCGGCAGATCGATGAGCAGGTAGTCGAGTTCACCGAAGTGGACGTCGGTGAGGAATTGCGTGAGCGTCCGGGCCAGCATCGGCCCCCGCCAGGACACCGGCTGATTGCCGGGCACGAACATCCCGATGGACATCACCCGCACCCCGTGGGCGGTCGGGGGCAGCAGCATGTCGTCGAGCCGAGTCGGACCGGTGGTGATCCCGAACATTCCCGGAATGGAATACCCATAGACGTCGGCGTCGACCACCCCGACCGCGGCGCCGCCGGCGGCGAGCGCGGCCGCGAGGTTGGCGGTGACCGTCGACTTGCCGACCCCGCCCTTCCCGCTCGCGACGGCCAGCACCTTCGTCGCGGTGCCGGGGGAGAACGGGGTGCCCGGCAGCGGTCGGGTGCCCCGCAGCCTCGCCACCAGTCGGGCGCGCTCGTCGGCGTCCATCACGGTCACCCGCAGGTCGACGCGGCCGGCTCCGACCACCTGCTCGCAGGCGGCCCGGGTCTCGGCCTCCAGCCGGCGGGCGGCCGGGCAGCCGGGGATGGTGAGCCGCAGCTGGACATGCGCGGTGCCGTCCTCGATGCGGGCGGCGCCGATCATGCCGAGGTCCACGATGCCGGCGTGCAGCTCGGGGTCGGTGACCTGAGCGAGCGCGTCCCGCAGGGCGGGATCGATGGTCGTCGCCACCGAGGGAGCGGCGCGGTCAGACATCATCGGTGTGACGCGACGTGGATCGGCCCGCTCCGGCGCGGTTCGCGCCGGACCCGGTACTCGGCTCCGCCCCGGCCGGCAGCAACGCATCGAGCTGGGTGCGAATCTCCTGCAGTTGGGTGCGGACCTCATCCTGCGTGGGCAGCTCGGAGATCATGAGCTTGAGAGCGGCGACCTCGCGGGCGAGATATTCCGTATCGTTCATATTCCGGCGGGCCGCCATGCGGTCCTGCTCGGCCTGCACCCGGTCGCGGTCCGCCTGCCGGTTCTGCGCCAGCAGGATCAGAGGCGACGAGTAGGAGGCCTGCAGCGACAGCACCAGCGTAAGCGCGGTGAAGCCGTTGGCCGCGGAGTCGAACCGCAGCCGAGCCGGCGCGAGCGTATTCCAGGCGATCCAGGCGATGCTGAAGATGGTCAGCACCAACAGGAACCACGGCGTCCCCATGGCCCGGGCCAGCACCTCCGTCATGCGCCCGAACGAGTCGGAGCCCTCGTGCCGCGGCCAGGGCCAGATCTGCCAGAACCGCCGGTGCATCCCCAGCGGCCGTCCGGCATCGTCGCGGGCCATCTCAGCTCACCCCTGGCTCGGTCAGGGAGGCCAGGGACTCCTCGGTCTCGGCGTCGGCGTTGCGCCAGTCGTCGGGCAGCAGGGCGTCGAGGACGTCGTCGACGGTGATGATGCCCAGCAGCCGCCGGTTGCCATCGACCACCGGGATGGAGGTCAGGTTGTAGGTCGCGAGCGTGCGGGCCACTTCGGCGATGCTCGTCTCGGGGGAGAGCGGGTCGACCGTGTCGTCGACCAGGGTGCCCAGCCGTTCGCTGGGCGGGTAGCGCAGCATCCGCTGGAAGTGCACGACGCCGATGAAGCGGCCGGTTGGGGCGTCGTAGGGCGGCAGCGTGAGACAGACGCTCGTCGCGGTGCCCGGGGGGATCTCCTCGCGGCTGACCATGGCCAGCCCCTCGGCGACGGTGGTGTCGGCGGACGCGATCAGCGGCTCGGTGGTCATGAGGCCGCCGGCGGTGTCGGGGGCGAAGCGCAGCAGCATGCGCACGTCGCTGGCCTCCTCCGGCGCCATCAGCCCCAGCAGGGTCTCGCGCCGGGTGATGGCGAGCTGGGCGATGAGGTCGGCGGCGTCGTCGGGCTGCATGCGGTCGAGGACGACTGCGGCCCGGTCGTCGTCCAGCTGGCCGATCAGGGTCAGCTGGTCCTGGGGGCCGAGCTCCTCCAGCACGTCGGCGAGGCGCTCGTCTGGGAGGTTCTCGGCGACCTCGGCGCGCCGCTTGTCGGGGAGGTCCATGAGTGCGGTGGCGAGGTCGGCCGCCTTGAGCTCGGAGTAGGTGGCCAGCAGCTGGCTGGCGTCCTGGATGTCGCCGGGATGCAGTTCCTCGGTCAGGTCCTCCCAGCGGGCCATGACCGTCGCACCGCGGGCGAACAGCGACGCGCTCGTCTTCGGGCGGCGCAGGAAGACCTCCGACACCGACCATTCCAGCGTGCGGGCCTGCTCGATGGCGACGTCCTCGATCCGGGCGGTGCCCGACCCGTCCCGCAGGCGCATCGAGCGGCCCAGCAGCTCGGCGATCACGCGCACCTCGCCGCCGCGCTGCACGAACCGGCGCACGTTGATCATCCCGGTGGTGATGACCGCGCCCGCCGTGATGTTGATGACGCGGTTGATCTGCAGGAACACGCGCCGGCGGCCCACCACCTCCACGATCAGGCCGCCCACCACCGGCGAATCGGTGTGGCGCATGGTCACGAGGACGTCGCGCACTTTGCCGACCCGCTCGCCGGTCGGGTCGAACAGGCCGGCACCCGCGATCCGGGAGACGAAGATCCTCGTGTCACTCACACCTCAAATCTACCCGGTGCCTTCCGTCTGGTGCGAGAATGCCCCTATGAGCGCCAATGCACCGCTGCCCCAGAACCCGATGACCCTGCCGGAGGGCGTCGTGGTGGCCGATCTGCCGACCTACCCGGAGGCGACCGCTGCCGTCGATCGCCTGGTCGCCAACGACTTCCCCGTGGCGAATGTCAGCATCGTCGGCGCCGACCTGCGCTCGGTGGAGCGGGTGCTCGGGTCGATGACCTATGCGCGGGCGGCCGTCTCGGGGCTGATCAGCGGGCTCTGGTTCGGGTTCTTCCTCGGCGTGCTGATGCTCATCTGGTCCCCGCGCAACGGCCTGACCTACCTGCTGGCGGCGCTGCTGCTCGGCGGCGGCTTCGGCATCATCTCGGGCCTCATCGGCTACGCGATCAGCCGGCGCACGCGCAACTACACGTCGACCCACGCGATCATCGCCACCCGCTACCGGCTGCTGGTGCCCTCCGCCGAGGCCGGGCGCGCCCGCAGCATCCTCGGCACCTCCGCGCCCGAGCTGTAGCGCAGCGAGGCCATCCACTCCTCCACGCCATCGGCGGTGCGGGGGATGGCGGCCGTCAGCCGCTCGACCCCGGTTTCCGTGACGAGGATGTCATCCTCGATCCGGACGCCGATGCCGCGCAGCTCCGGCGGCACCAGCGCGTCGTCGGCGTGGAAGTACAGCCCCGGCTCGATGGTGAACACCATGCCGGGGCGCAGCGGCGCATCCAGGTACATCTCGCGCCGGGCCTGCGCGCAGTCGTGCACGTCGAGGCCGAGGTGGTGGCTGGTGCCGTGCACCATGAAGCGGCGGAACAGCTGCGCCGCCGCATCCTCCGGGCTCGGGGGGCCCGGCAGCAGCCCCCACTCGGCGACCGTGCGCCCGATCACCGCCATGGCGGCGTCGTGCACGTCGCGGAAGCGCACCCCCGGACGGGCGGCGGCGAACGCGGCGTCGGCGGCCGCCAGCACCGCGTCGTACACGCGCCGCTGCAGCGGGGAGAAGCGGCCCGACACCGGCAGGGTGCGGGTGACGTCGGCCGTGTAGAGGCTGTCGAGCTCGACCCCGGCGTCCACCAGCAGCAGATCGCCGGCGTCCACCCGGCCGTCGTTGCGGGTCCAGTGCAGGCAGCAGGCATGCTCGCCGGCGGCCGCGATGGTCGTGTAGCCGACGTCGTTGCCCTGCTCGCGCGCCGTCGTCCAGAACACCCCCTCCGCGACGCGCTCGCCCCGCGGGCTGGCGACGATGCGGGGCAGGCTGCGGATGATCGCGTCGAAGCCGTCGCGGGAAGCGGCCGCCGCCCGGCGCAGCTCGGCGATCTCGTCGTCGTCCTTCACCAACCGGGCCTCGCTGGTCGTCTCGGCGAGGAGATCCTCGGCGGCCGGGTCGGCGGCGGGGACCAGGGCATCCACGGCGGTGTCCGCGCCTCTCAGGACGAGCGGGGCGGCGGAGGCGGCGAGTGCAGCGGGCAGCTCGGCGACGTCGAGGACCGGCAGGCCGAGGCGGGCGCCGATCTCGGCGGCACCCGGCACCGGGCCGGTCCAGAACTCGCCGCGGGCCGCGTCCGTGTAGAACCCGGGGTCGGTGCGCCCGCACGGGGCGGGCGCGAACAGGGTCGCCCCCTGCGCGTTGACGAGCAGCACCGAGCCGGGCAGGGAGTCCGCGCCCCAGCCGGTCAGATGCGCGAACGCGGAGTGCGGCCGAAACGGATACTCGGTGTCGTTGCTGCGCGTCGGCGCGGTGCCCGCTGGGATGACCAGCGTGGCGCCGGGGAAGCGCGCCTGCAACGCCTGGCGACGGCTGCGGGCGTAGCGGGCCACCGGAGCCTCCGGCTGGGGGGACGTCTGCCGGGGCAGCCAGTTCGACGCCATGAAGTCGCGGAACCGGGTAGACGACGGCGTCCGCGATCGATTCGAGCCGCGCTCGGCGAGCGGCCGGGGATGCGGGCGCGGCTGTGCCTGCGCCTCGGACGCGGCGGGCGACGGGTGCTCCGCGGGAGCGGACGGCGGACGATTCGCGGCGGTCATGCCGACAGTATGGCGCAGACCGCCGGCATGGGCGCCAGCGGGGTGCCGCTGGTCCGCCCCGTCCCTCGCCGAAGCCCGGCGCCTGCCGTAGGGTGAACGTATGCCCGCCGCTGCATCCGATCCCGCCTGGGGCGACCTGCGCGTCGATCTGCACGCGCACTCGGCGCGCTCCGACGGCACCGAGGCCCCGGCCGAGCTCGTCGACGCCGCGCGCGCGGCCGGTCTCGACGTCGTGGCCCTGACCGATCACGACACCTTCGCCGGCTGGGCCGAAGCGGAGGCGCAGGCCCGGCGGGACGGCATCGGGGTCGTCCCCGGCCTGGAATTCTCCACGCGGCTGGGCCGGCGCTCGTTCCACCTGCTCGGCTACCTGATGGACCCGGACGATCCGGAGCTGCTGGCCGAGATGGCCCGCATCCGCAGCTCGCGGCTGATCCGGGCGCAGCACATCGTCGAGCGCCTCGCCCCCGCCACCGGTCTCACCTGGGGCGAGGTGCTGGCGCAGGTGCATGGCGACGCCCCTGTCGGCCG
The DNA here is from genome assembly GCA_047722305.1 of Pseudoclavibacter sp. Lineage (GTDB taxonomy): Bacteria > Actinomycetota > Actinomycetes > Actinomycetales > Microbacteriaceae > JAKVJE01. The sequence goes on from JBDNYM010000007.1 coordinate 53,942, forward strand.
GCCGCACATCGCCGACGCCCTGGTCGCCCGCGGGGCGGCCCCGAACCGGAGCGCAGCCTTCGCCGGCATCCTCCGGCCGCCGGCGGGCGGGCTGCCCGTCTTCTACGCACCGACCCCGCAGCGGGCGATCGAGCTGGTGCGGCACGCGGGCGGCGTCCCGGTGCTCGCCCACCCCGGCGCCAGGGCGCGGGGCGGGCTGCCGCCCCGCAGCGACCTCGAGTCGATGGTCGCCGCCGGGCTGGGCGGCGTCGAAGTGGACCACCGGGAGAACCCGGATGCGGTGCGGGCGTCGCTGCGGACGTTCGCCCGCGACCACGATCTCATCATGACCGGCAGCAGCGACTACCACGGGGCCGGCAAGCCGAACCGGCTGGGGGAGAACCTCACGGCGGCCTCGCAGCTGCGTCGCATCCTCGCTCAAGGGCGGGGGATCGAGCCGGTGCTGCCCGAGCGGCTGCGGGAGCTGCTCGGGCGCTGAGGAGCGGGCGCGGGGACGGCGGTGTCCGCCACGCGCGCTCGGCCGGCCGGAGGCGTCGACGTGCCCGGAGCTGGGGGGGGGGGGGGGGGGGGGGGGGGGGGGGGGGGGGGGGGGGGGGCCGCGGCGCGGGCTGGGGCGCCCCCCCCCCCCCCGCTCCCGAAGTGTGCCGGTCAGCGCTGCCGGTCAGGTTCTCCTGGCCAGCCCCACCACCGCTCCCGGTCAGTCCTGCGTTGCGGACGCGGACATGGGCTTCTGGGCCTCGCCGCCGGCCAGGGCGCCGTGCTCCAGCTGGTGGGCCTTGAGCACGACCTTCTCGTTGCGGCGCGGCCGCCCGGAGCGCTGGTGCTGGTCGGAGCGGCGTCCCTCGCGGCGGCGCGACTGGGCGCGCTCGTCGCCATGCGGCTCCTGCCCGGTGCGGCCTTCGCCGTGGCGGCGCGACCGGCGGCCGCGCGGCTCGGCCGAGCGGGCCTCATCGCGGTCGGAGCGGGCGCCGCGGTCGCTGCGCTCGGGACGGGTGCCGCGCTCAGCGTTGTGGCTGCGTTCTGCCCGGTCGGTGCGTTCGCCCTGCTCGGGTTCGGAGCGGGTCTCATCGCGCTCCCCGTGTGCTTCGATCGGGGCCGTCGCATCCGTGCGCTCCCGATGCTCGCCGTCGCGTGCCGCGTTCCGGCCGCGGCCGCCGCGGGACCGCCGCCGCCGGCTGTGCTCGCCGGACCCCGCCGCGTGCTCATCGCCGTCGTGGCGGTCGTGCCGGGCCGGGTCGGCGCGCCGGGCCGGGCGCCGGGAGCGGCTGGGAACGGGCGCCGCCGAAGCAAGTCGGCCGTTCGCATCCTCGGGGATGTCCAGGTCGGCGTACAGGTGCGCGGACGTCGAGTAGGTCTCGGTGGGCTCCTCCTGGCCGAACTGCAGGGCCTCGTTGATGAGGTGCCAGCGGGGGACGTCCTGCCAGTCGACGAAGGTGACGGCGATGCCGGTCTTGCCCGCGCGGCCGGTGCGGCCGATGCGGTGCAGGTAGTCTTTGTCGTCCTCCGGGATGGAGTGGTTGATGACGTGGGTGACGTCTTCGACGTCGATGCCGCGGGCGGCGACGTCGGTGGCGACCAGGACGTCGAAGATGCCGGAGCGGAAGGCGTCGAGGTTGCGCTCGCGCACATCCTGCGTCAGGTCGCCGTGCACCGGGATCGCCTTGAAGCCGCGTTCGGTGAGGTCGTCGGCCAGGCGCGACGCGGCCCGCTTGGTGCGGGTGAAGACGATGGTGCGTCCGCGGCCGGGGGCCTGCAGGATGCGGGCGATGATCTCGGCCTTGTCCAGCGGGTGCGCGCGATAGACGAACTGCTTGATGTTGCCCTGCACGATGCCCTCGTCGGGATCGGCGACCTGCACGTGCACCGGGTGGGTCATGAAGCGGCGGCTGAGCGCGATGACCGGGCCGGGCATGGTGGCCGAGAACAGCATGGTCTGGCGGTGCTCGGGCAGGAAGCCGAAGATGCGCTCCACATCGGGCAGGAAGCCGAGGTCGAGCATCTTGTCGGCCTCGTCGAGCACCATGTAGCGGATGGCGGCGAGGTCGAGGACGCCCTGCTGGTGCAGGTCGAGCAGGCGGCCGGGGGTGCCGACCACGATGTCGGAGCCGGCGCCCAGCGCCGCGATCTGATCGTCGTAGGAGTGCCCGCCGTAGATGGCGGTGATGCGCGCCCCGCGCAGTTCGGCCAGCTCGGAGAGGTCGTCGTGCACCTGCCCGGCCAGCTCGCGGGTGGGGACCACGATCAGGGCGGCCAGGGTGTGGTCGGGCTGCTCTCCCAGCTGCTGCAGGATGGGCAGGCCGTAGGCGAGGGTCTTGCCGGTGCCCGTCTTGGCCTGGCCCAGCAGATCCTTGCCGGCGACGGCCAGGGGGATGGCCTGCTCCTGGATGGGGAAGGGGGTGGTGATGTGGTGGGTTTCGAGGTTGCCGGCCAGATCGTCGGCGATTCGCAGTTCTCGGAAGGTTGTCATGTGTGCTTTCGGTTGCGCCGAGGCTCGGCGTGGTTTTCGGAATGCCCGTGGGCGATCTCTGCACGGTGAAGTCCTGCGACGGTGAAGTCAGCGTCGCACGCCCGTGGGGCGGGTGCCGGTCAGGCACGTTGCCGCCCAGTATACCCGGAACGGCACGGTATCCTGGGATTGTGTTCAGACTCTTCCACCGTCGCCGTCGCTGGAAAGTCGCCACCCGGGTGCGATCCCGGTCGGAGACGGTGCATGCGGCCCACGCGTCGCTCGCCGATCTCGACGCGCTGGTCCCCGAGGCAGCCGATCTGGTGACGATGTACGCGCGCTTCCAGCAGCGGTGCTTCGAGTTCCTGGCCGACGGCCTGGCCGAGGTCGACGACCCGGCCGCGATCGACTCCTATGCCGTGATCGCCCAGACGTTCTCGGACCGCTTCGAGCACCTGCGCGACGAGTTCCCCGACCTGCTGCGCGCGGATGCCCCCGAGGCCGCCGCGCTCGGCGCGCCCGTCGACGAGTTCTGGTCGCGCCTGCGCCCGACGCTCTGGACGCAGCGGCTGCTGACCGCTCTGCTCGTCTCCGGGATCTGCGACGATGCCGTGCTGATGTTCTGCCGGTCGCTCAAGGGGCCGGGCCGGCAGCGGCTGCGCGCCATCGCGACCGTCCATCCCGCCGATGACCCGGTCGCCGTGCTGCTGAGCGGGCAGATGCAGCGCGACGAGCGCCTCAAAGACCTGCTGTCGCTGTGGGGGCGGCGCCTCGTTGGCGACGCGATGCTGCTGGTGCGGGCCCTGTTCGAGCTGCCGCCGGCGGTCGCCGAGGCGTTGAGCACCGGCGAGCTCCCGCACGATTCCGAGGTCGGGCGCCAGATCGCGGTGGTGGAGACGGTGCGCGGAGAGCTGCTGTCCATGCACACCAAGCGGATGGACGCGCTGGGGCTGGCGTCGTAGCCGGGCGGCGTTTGGGTGCGCGGGCCGAGGACGGATGCCCGGAGTCCGGCAGCGATGCAGGGCTCAGGAACCGCACCGAGACTCCGGGACAGCGTCAGAGTCCCACGGCGGCTGGAGTGCGTCAGGCGCCGAAGCCGATGCGGTGCGCGCTCGGCTGGCCGATCTCCACGTAGGCGAGGGCCGACACCGGCACCAGGAACAGGCGCCCCTTCTCGTCGGCGAGCTTCAGGACGTCGCCGTCGCTGGCGAGTGCGGCGCTCACGTCGTGCTGCACCTGCTCCGGCGTGGCGTCCGACTCGAACACGAGCTCGCGCGGGGTGTCGCGGATGCCGATCTTGATTTCCATGTCGCTCCCGGTTCGGTCGATCACTGCGGTCGCCATCCTAGTGCACCGGGATGTGGCCGGGCCGATGCGGTCCGATGCGGCTGGGGACGCCGCGGGGTCGGCGCGGGGCGGCGGCCGTGGGATGCGCGCGGTGCCTCCGTGCCGAGTCGTGCCGAGGATGGGACGCTGGGTTTCCACGGCGTCGTGCCGAGAGCCGGGCGCCGGGTTCCCGTGTCGGAGGGTGGCCCTAGGCTGGGCCCCATGCAGCAGCCCGCCCCGTCCGTCGTGCCGGACCCCGCCCCGCTCGCGGCCCTCGACCCGCAGCAGCGGGCGGTCGCCCGCGCCGTGCTGGGCGGCCGGGATGCGCTGGTGATCGGCGGGCCGGGCACGGGGAAGACGCGCACCGCGGCGGCGATCGTGCAGGCCCTCGGCGCCGACGACCGCGTGCTGGTGCTGTGCGCGTCGCGGCAGCGCGCCGCCGAGTTCAACGCCGGCCTGGCGGCGTCCGGGCGCGCCGTCCGCTCCGGCCCCGTGGCGCGTACGCCGGCGGCCCTCGCCTTCGCCGTCCTCACCGAGCACGCGCTGCGCGACCCCGAGGCGCGGCTGCCGCGGCTGCTGAGCGGCTCCGAGGAGGACCGCATCTTCGCCGAGCTGCTGGCCGGCGAGCAGACCCCGGAGGCGCCCTCCGCGCCGTGGCCCGCGACGATCCCGGCCGAGACGCGCGCCCTGCGCGGGTTCCGCACCGAGCTGCGCGACCTGTTCATGCGCTGCACGGAATATGATGTCGGTCCGCAGCAGCTGCATCGGCTCGCCGATCGCACCGGCCGCGCGGAGTGGCACGCGGCGGCCGACTTCTTCCGCACGTACACCGCGGTGAAGGCGGCCACGTTCCGCTACGGGCAGGCGTTCGACAGCTCGGAGCTGCTGACGCGAGCGGCCGAGCAGCTGCGCGCCGAGACCCCCGCGCCGCTGGCCGCGGTGCGGTGGCTGATCGTCGACGACGCGCAAGACGCCACCCCGGCCACCGCCCAACTGCTGGCAGCCCTGATCGGGCCCGGCTGCACCGTGGCCGGGTTCGGCGACCCGGACACGGCGGTGAACGGCTTTCGCGGGGGGGTGCCGGCATCCGCCACGCAGCTGTTGTCGGCTGCGGGACGCTCGCCGCAGCGCTTCATCCTCACCGGGTCGCACCGGCTGCGCGGCGACCTGCTGGCCGTCTCGCGCGGGCTCGCCGACGGCATCGGGGTGGTCGGAGAGGCCCGGCAGCGGATGCTGCATCCCGAGCCGGCTGTGCACCCCGAGCCGGCTGCCGGGCCGGCGGCCGCAGACCGTACCGCGGCGACGGGCCCGGACGCGCGGGCCGACGTGTCGGGGCCGGCGGACGCGGGCGGCGTCGAGACCTGGGCGGCGTCCGGGGCGTCGGCGGCGGCCTTGGGCATCGCCGGGCGGCTGCGGGCCCGGCACCTGCTGCAGCACCTCTCCTGGAGCGACATGGCCGTGGTCCTGCGCTCCGGCGACGGCCTGCCGCAGCTGGCCGAGGCGTTGGAAGAGGCCGGGGTGCCGGTCACCGTGGCGGGCGTGGAGCGACCGCTGCGGGACCATCCCATCGTCCGGGAGCTGTTGCAGTGGCTGCGGGCGGCGGCCGCGACGGGGCCGCTCGGGGCGGATGAGTTCGTCGCGCTGCTGACCGGCGAGGTCGTCGGGCTTGACGCCCTCGGCGTCCGCCGTCTGCGCCATGAGCTGCGCGAGGCCGAGTTCGTCGCCGGGGGGTCTCGGCGCTCGCGTGAGCTGCTCGCGCTTGGCTGCGCGCCGCCATGCGCGGTCACCGCCCTGTCCCCTCCGGAGGGGGAGGCGGCGGCCGGCGCCCCCCGCCTCCCCCCCCCGGAGCCCGACCCCCGCCCCCCCGGGCGGGCCGCCCCGGACCGGCGGTGGCAGGGGTGGGCCGGGGCCCC
>JBDNYM010000008.1:0-23371 GCA_047722305.1 Pseudoclavibacter sp.
CCCGGCCCGCCCGCCCGGCCGCGCCGGCGGGGCGGGGCGGGCCCGCCCCGGCGGTGCGGGGTGGGTGGCGGGGGCCCGGGCGCCGGTGGCGCGCCCCCCCATTCAGGATGCGCATCCGGCTCCTCCCGCCCGAAGTGCTGGTGTCGGTGGACGCCGATACCGTGGTGTGCATCGAGCGAAGGATGTACCGCCACGATTCGGCACCGGTCGTCACTTCGCGATGAAGTCGAGGATGTCCTGGTCGAGTTCTTGCTGGTAGGCGCCGTGGATGCCGTGCGGAGCGCCGGGGTAGACCTTGAGCGTTCCATGCTTCAGCAGCTTGATGGCCTTGTTCGCGGCGGCCTCGATCGGCACGATCTGGTCGTCGTCGCCGTGGGCGAGGAAAACGGGCGCATCGATCGCCGTGAGGTCCCCGGTGAGATCGGTCTCGGAGAATGCGGCGACGCAGTCGTATGCGGCCGCGACGTTGGCCTCCATGCTTTCGCGCCAGAACTCGTCCTTGAGCCCCTGTGACACCTCCGCACCGTCGCGATTCGCCCCGTAGAACTTCACGGCCAGATCTTGGAAGAACTGGGAACGATCGCTGAGCACGCCGGCGCGGATCTCGTCGAACGCCTCGAGCGGCGTGCCCTCCGGGTTCGCATCGGTCTTCAGCATAAGCGGCGGCACGGCTCCGACGGTGACGACCTTCGCCACGCGTCCTCTGCCGTATTGCGCGGCATAGCGGACGACTTCGCCGCCGCCCGTCGAGTGCCCGACGACGATGGCGTCATGGAGATCGAGCGCCTCCACCAGCTCGCTCAGGTCCTTCGCGTAATGATCCATGTCGTTGCCGGTATACGTCTTGCTCGACCGTCCATGTCCGCGGCGATCGTGCGCGATGGCGCGATACCCCGCATCGGCGAAGACCTTCAGCTCAAGGGCCCACGCGTCCGAGTTCAGTGGCCAGCCATGGCTGAAGATGACCGGCTGTCCGGTTCCTTGATCGGTGTAATAGATTTCCACGCCGTCTGATGTGGTGATGTATGGCATCGCTGCATTCCTCTCGTGGTGGAAGGCGCTCGTCGTCGAGGCCTCGCAGACATTGCACGAACGACGGGTACCGTACCAACCTCGGCACACCGCACTCAACGAATTTGTGCGCCTCCCCAGCAAAGCGGGAGGGGGTTAACCGGATTCGCGAGCGGCGCCGGTCTGGGACGGATGAGCCGAGCAACGTCGACGGCCGGCCAAGAACCGCTCCGCCCCGCACCCCGGGGACGACGCCCCGTCCCCGCAGCCCCTTCGCAACGGGACGTAACACAAGCGAAACACCGGAATATTTCTCCGTAGGATCTTCCTGTTGATCAGCTCGGCAGCATCTTGCCGGGCCGAAGAAGGGAACCTCATCGTGAACACCAAATTGACTCGCATCCTGGCGGCCGCCCTGGCCGTGCCGCTGGCGCTCGGCCTGGCCGCGTGCTCCAGCAGCGGCAGCAGCTCCAGCAGCGCCGCCGTCACCCATGACTTCAGCAAGCCGGCTTCCGCCACCAACCAGGTCACGATCAACGTCGGCGTGACCGACGGGTCGCAGCCGCACTGGAAGACGCTCACCAAGCTCGCCGCCAAGGACCACATCACGCTGGTCGTGAAGACCTTCACCGACTACCAGCAGCCGAACCCGGCGGTGACGGACGGGTCGCTGCAGGTGAACCAGTTCCAGCACATCCTGTTCCTGGCCAACTACAACGCGAAGGCGAACGGCAGCCTGGTGCCGGTGGCCGCGACGGCCGTCTACCCGCTGGGCCTGTACTCGAAAAAGCACAAGTCGGTGTCGGACTTCCCGAAGGGCGGCGTGGTGGCCATCCCGAATGACGCCACCAACCAGTCGCGCGCCCTGCTGGTGCTGCAGGGGGCGGGCCTCCTGAAGCTCAAGGATGGCGGCAATGCGTTCTCGAGTCCGGCGGACATCATCGCCGACCAGTCGAAGGTCACGGTCAAGCCGGTCAACGCGAACCAGACGGCGATCTCGCTGCAGGATGTGGACGGTTCGATCATCAACCAGAACTACATCACCGACGCCGGGCTGAAGGCCAGCGACGCGATCTACAGCGACGCGAAGAGCAACCTCTCCGACCCGTACATCAACATCTGGGCCGCGACGGCGAAGAACAAGAACAACCCGAACCTGAAGAAGCTCGTCTCGATCTACAAGAACTCCAAAGAGGTGCAGAACGAGGTGCAGAAGCAGTCCGACGGCACTGCAGTGTTCAAGTTCGACAAGTCGCAGGCCAGCCTGCAGAAGATCCTCGACGGCCTGGTGTCGAAGATCAAGGCGCAGAGCTGATCAAGAGAGCACAGGGCTGATCGTCCTGAGTTTGTAGAATCGCAGTCATCCCGGTCCGGTGCGCGGAGGTTCGTCCTCTGCGCACCGGACCCGCTCATGAGGAGGGGCAGTGCCCACGGCAGTCAGCTTCGATCACGTCACCAAGCGCTTCGCCCAGCGGGGCAAGCCCGATCACACGGCCGTCGACGATGTCGCCTTCGACATCAAGGCGGGCGAGATCTTCGGCATCATCGGGTATTCGGGGGCGGGGAAGAGCACCCTGGTCCGGCTGATCAACGCCCTGGAGACCCCGACGTCGGGGCGCGTGATCGTCCACGGCGACGACCTCTCCGCCCAGTCCGGGGCCCAGCTGCGACGCATCCGCTCCGGGATCGGCATGATCTTCCAGCAGTTCAACCTGTTCGAGTCGCGCACGGTGGCCGCGAACATCGAGTACCCGCTGAAACTGGCGGGATGGGACCGCGACCGGCGCCGCCAGCGCATCGCGGAGCTGCTCGACTTCGTGAGCATCCCCGACAAGGCGGGCGCCTACCCGGGCGAGCTGTCGGGCGGGCAGAAGCAGCGGGTGGGCATCGCCCGCGCCCTGGCCACCGAACCGAAACTGCTGCTGGCCGACGAGGCCACCAGCGCCCTCGACCCGGAGACCACCAACGACGTCCTGGGCCTCTTGAAGCGCGTCAACGCCGAGCTGGGCATCACCATCGTGGCGATCACGCACGAGATGCACGTGGTGCGCGAGATCGCCGACCGGGTGGCCGTCATGGATTCGGGCCGCATCGTCGAGCTGGGCGGGGTCTACCAGGTGTTCTCGCACCCGCAGGCCGAGACCACCAAGCGCTTCCTGTGCACGGTGCTGACCGAGGTGCCGACCCCGGAGGTCCTCTCGACCCTCCGGTCCCGCTACCCGCGGCAACGGCTGTTCACGGTGGATGTGCGCGACGACGACCGCACCAGCGGGCTGCTGTCGCGGTCGTCCCACGAGTTCGGCGTGGACGTCGCCGTTGTGTTCGGCGGCATCGGCGAGCTGCAGGGCCGTCCGTTCGGCTCGCTCACCTTCACCCTCGACGGCCCGCCCGACCGCACCCAGGCGCTGCTCGACGCCGTCTCCCAGTCCGCGCATCTCCAGGAGGTCACCCGATGAGCTGGTGGAACGACTTCACGACCAACGTCGGCCCGCAGCTGCTGCAGGCCACCCTCGAGACGCTGGTGATGGTGGCGATCACGCTGGTGATCGCCGGCATCCTGGGCCTCATCATCGGGGTGCTGCTCTCGACCACGCGTCCGGGCGGCATTCTGCAGAACAGCGCCGTGTTCACCCTGCTGAATCTGCTGGTGAACACGATCCGGCCGGTGCCGTTCATCATCCTGGTGTTCGCCATCGGGCCGCTGACCCGCATCGTGATCGGCACCACCATCGGGGATGCGGCCGGCATCTTCGCCATGTGCGTGGCCGCCACGTTCGGCATCAGCCGCATCGTCGAGCAGAACCTGGTCTCCGCCGACCCGGGCGTGCTGGAGGCGGCGAAGGCGATGGGAGCCAGCCCGCTGCGCATCATCACCACCGTGCTGCTGCCGGAGGCGCTCGCGCCGCTCATCCTCGGGTACACGTTCGTGTTCATCGCCATCGTCGACATGTCGGCGATGGTCGGGGCCATCGGCGCCGGCGGGTTGGGCAACTACGCCCTCGTCTACGGCTACCAGCGCTTCGACTGGGGCGTCACGTACGCCACCGTCGCGGTGATCATCATCATCGTGCAGCTGGTGCAGTTCCTCGGCAACCGGCTGGCGCGGGTGGCGCTGCACCGCTGAACCGGAGTGCGGCCGGGCGCCCACCCTGACCGGGAGCCGGCCGAGCCCGCGACCCGAGCCCCCGCCCGGCCCACTGCCCAGATGTATGCCGGGTGCGGCATCCTTGGGATGGCCGCGCTCGGCAGCCGGAGGCTTTAGGCTCCGCGGTCGGGCGGCTACGCTGGATCGGTGCCGGCCCCGTCGGTGGAAGGAGACTTGTGAGCGCTCTCGGTACCGCGGCTTTACGCGTCCCGATCCCGATGGGCTTCCGCAAGATCGCCGCGCTGCTTTCCCTCGCCCTCGGCGGCTTCGCCATCGGGGTGCAGGAGTTCGTCACGATGGGGCTGCTGCCCAACCTCGCCTCGGGGCTGCTGCCGAACCTCTACCGCGCCAGCCCCGCCGCGGCTGACGCCTCCGCCGCCCACCTGGTCTCGGCGTACGCCGCTGGCGTGGTCATCGGCGCCCCGCTGATCATCGCCTTCACCGCGAAGTGGCCCAAGCGGCGCCTGCTGCTGGCCGTCCTCGCCTGGCTGGTCATCGCCACCGCATCCAGCGCTCTGCTGCCCTCGTTCCTGCCGGTGATGGGGGCGCGTTTCCTGGCCGGGATGCCCCACGGCGTGTACTTCGGGGTCGCCACCATGCTGGCGGCCCGCATCATGGGCCCCGGATCTCAGGCCAAGGGCGTGGCGATGGTGCTGGGCGGCCTGACCATCGCCAACGTCGTCGGCGTGCCCGGCGTCACCTGGCTGGGGCAGAACGCCGGCTGGCGCTGGGCCTACGGGACGGTAGCGATGCTGTTCGCGCTCACGTTCATCTGCATCCGCCTCACGGTGCCGATGTTCCCCGGCAACCGCCACGCCTCCATCAACACCGAGCTGGGGGCGTTCCGCCGCAAGCAGGTGTGGCTCACCATCGCGATGGGGGCGCTCGGGTTCGGCGGGTTCTTCGCCGCCTACAGCTTCATCAACCCGATCGCGACGCACGTGGCCGGGCTCACCGAGGCCGCCGTCCCCGCGGTGCTCGTCACCGCCGGAATCGGGATGACCATCGGCAACTTCGCCGGCGGCTACTTCGGCGACCGCAGCCTGCCCGCCACCCTCTTCACCGGCTACGCGGGTGTGGGCGTGCTGCTGCTGGCCGGCAACCTGATGCTGCACTCCGTACCCGGCCTGTTCGCCTGGGCCCTGCTGCTGGGCGGCTTCTCGCAGCTGATCGGCCCGCCCGCGCAGTCGCGGCTGATGGCCGTGGCCCCCGGGTCGGAGACCATCGCCGCCGCCTGCCACCACGCGGCGTTCAACATCGCCAACTCCCTCGGGGCCTTCCTCGGCGGTCTGGTGGTCGCCGCCGGCTACGGCTTCCTGGCCCCCCTCAACGTGGGGGTCGTGCTGACTGCGCTCGGGGTGGCCTTCGGCGTGGTCTCATTCAGTCTCGACCGCCACGCGCGGCGCCGCCGCTGAGGCGGGCGCAAGCCGCATCCGACCTGGGTGCCTGAGTACGGCCGATCCCCTGAGTACGGCGGGCTCGCCTGTCCCCACAAACAGCGCAGGGGCCCGCCGGCCGCAGCCGACGAGCCCCTGCGCAGAGAAAACCCGCTAACTACTTGAGGGTCACCTTGGCGCCGGCCTCTTCGAGAGCGGCCTTGGCCTTCTCGGCGTCGTCCTTGCTCGCGCCCTCGAGCACGATCGAGGGGGCGCCGTCGACGAGCGCCTTGGCCTCGCTCAGCCCGAGGCTGGTGAAGGTGCGCACCGCCTTGATGACCTGGATCTTCTTGGCGCCGATCTCGTCGAGAGAGACGTCGAACTCGGTCTTCTCCTCGGCCTCTTCGGCGGGGGCGGCACCGGCGGCGCCAGCGGCGGCGACGGCGACCGGGGCGGCCGCGGTGACCTCGAAGGCGTCCTCGAACGCCTTGACGAAGTCGTTGAGCTCGATCAGCGTGAGCTGCTTGAACTGGTCAATAAGCTCTTCGGTGGAAAGCTTTGCCATTTTGGTTTCCTTCGTTTCTGAATTCTGAACTGCTGAATGAACGGTGGTTTGCGGTGATCACTGCTGAGGCTGAACGCCTCAGGCGGCTTGCTCGGTCTTCACGCGCAGCGCGTCGACGGTGCGAACCGCCTTCGCGAGCGGCGCGTTGAACAGGTACGCGGCTCCGAACAGCGAGGCCTTGAACGCCCCGGCCAGCTTGGCCAGGAGCACTTCGCGGCTCTCGAGGTCGGCCAGCTTGAGCACCTCTTCAGCGCTGAGGGCGGCTCCATCGAAGTAGCCGTTCTTCAGCACGAGAAGGGGGTTCTGCTTGGCGAAGTCACGCAGCGCCTTCGCCACGGCGACGACATCGCCATGCACGAAGACCAGCGCCGAGGGTCCGACCAGCGAATCCTCGAACGCATCCACCCCGGCCGCCTTGGCGGCGATTCGGGCGAGCGTGTTCTTCACCACGGCAAAGCTGGCATTCTCACGAATGGCCCCGCGGATCTCGCCGAGGTCATTCACTGTGAGGCCGCGATACTCAGTGAGCAGAACAGCGGTCGAGTCGCGGAACTTGTCCGTGAGCTCGGCGACTGCAGCTTCCTTGTTCGCCATGGCACTCCTCAATAACTGTGCCGGCGGCCCGAAACGACGAATGCTCCGAGCGCGGAGCATCGGAGCATGGCAGAAAACTGCCGAAACGATGCCTGCGCAGGCGACGCGTACGTCCTTCGCCCGCTCTGGGAGCGGGAACCGGCGGTCTAAGGCCGTCTATCAGACTACGACCGACTGCCGGCCGAGCGCAACCCGACGGCGATTCCGGCGTCCGGGACCTATCCAGGGCGACATAGATGACGCTAGTCATCCCAGCCGGCGCCCCGGCCTCCCCGCCGTGCCCGGGTTGCGGGTTGGATGGGCAGACTGCCCGTTCGATCCCATTGCACGAGTGAGAGAGGAAGACATGCCCATCGTCCACGAGTCCGCCTCCGCCCAGATGGCGGCCCTGATGGCCCCCGGATACGACCGCATCCGCCGGGGCACCGCCCTGCTGCTGACCCGCTGGGGGCACGGATCCGAGAGCTCCTGCCGGCTCGATCTCACCCGGGGCGCCTTGCTGCTGCGACGCCGCAACCGCGCCGACGTCCTGCTCCCCGCCCAGTCGCTGGGCGTTTACACCCGCCACGACGCCGGCTTCCGGTGGTCCTGGGACGAACCGCTCCCCCGCCACGCCACCGAGGTGGCCCATCGGCTGCGGTCGTACGGCCGGCGGCATCACCTGCCCGCACTGCAGGGAGACCTGCGCTGCTGCCGACAGGACTTGGCCTGGGACATCACCGCGATCGCCGTGCACCTGAGCCACGCCTGGAGCGCTTTCGAGGTCGCGGAGACCATCGATCGGTTCCGCTACCTGCTGATCGGCTACCCCGTCGAAGTGGACACCCCGCACCGGCTCCCCGAGCCCGCCTGGCGGCCGACTACGCTGGCGGCGTGAATCCCCCGCTGCCCGCCGAGCTCGCCGACTGCTGCATCGCCGACAGCCACGACCGGGTGGCGTGGCTCAAAGCCCGCAGCTACGGCATCACCGCCACCGACGCCGCCCATCTGTGCACTCCGCGGTCGGTGGCGTCGGTGGTGCGCGCCAAGACGAACGCCTGGCGCTTCAACGGCAACGCCTACACCGAGTACGGGCGCCAGCGCGAGCCGGTCATCGCCGCCTGGATGCGCGAGCACTACGGCATCGAGTCGAACACCCGCCTGTTCTGCTCGCCCCGCAACGAGCGCCACCTGGCCACCCCCGACGGCATCACCCCGCCCGACCAGCCGTTTCTGCTGGCTGAGATCAAGACCAGCACTCGCCCCATCTCGGCCCTGCCGCGCACCTACCTGCGCCAGATCTGGTGGCAGCAGTACGTGCTCGGCGCCGATCGCACCCTGCTGGTATGGGAGCAGCAGCAGGGCTTCCAGCCGGTGGATGCGGAACCGCAGGTGCGTTGGATCGACCGGGACGACGCCCAGATCGCGAACCTCGTCCGGCTCGCCGACCTGGTGCTGGAGCAGCTGGACCTCGACTTCCGCCCCGCGCCCCTGGTGTGAGGACGCCTGGTCCCGGCGACCGCCGGGCAGCAGGGCGCCGGCCTCACGACAGCATCCTGGCGTCCGCATCCGAACCGGAAGTTCTCTCGGCGAACCCTTACATGGCCGTAACAGCTTCGTAGTAATCACCGGCTGTACTGAGTATCAGAACCAGCCATCACTTCGAGACTCCGGAAAGTACGCCACCCCACCATGCTGATCTCCCCCGCGACCACCCAGAACCTCATGCACGCCGCCGTGCTGGACGCCCCAGGTGCCCCGGATGCCTTCGCGTTCCGCTCCATTCCCCGCCCCATCATCGTCAATACCGAGGCGCTGGTGCGCGTCCATGGTGCCGGCGTCAATCCGATCGATGCGAAGACCCGCGCCGGGGGCGGCACCAGTGCCGCCATCCCGTCATGGCCGGCCGTGATCGGCTGCGACCTGGTGGGCGAGGTCGTGACTCCGCCCTACGAGCTGGCCCCGGTGAAGGCCGGGCAGCGCGTGTACGGCGTCGCCAACGTCCCCCGCGCCGGCGGCTCGTACGCCGAATACGCGGCCGTGCCCATGACCAGCCTCGCCCCCGCACCGGCCTCGCTCACCGACGACGAAGCCGCAGCCGTCCCCGTCGCGGCGCTGACCGCCTGGGGCGCCGTCGTGGACCTCGCCAAAGCCCGCGCCGGCCAGCGCATCCTCGTGCACGCCGGCGCCGGCGGGGTGGGGCACTTCGCGGTGCAGCTTGCCCACTACTTCGGCGCCTACGTGATCGCCACCGCCTCGGCCGCCAACCGCGCGTTCGTCAAGCAGCTCGGGGCCGACGAGGTGATCGACTACCAGGCTCAGCCGTTCGAAGACGCCGTCGCCCAGGTCGACGTGGTGATCGACCTGCTGGGCAACGGCGTCGACCGCACCTCCAGCCGCTCTCTGAACGTGCTGCGCCGGGGCGGGCTGATCGTGAATGTGCCGTCGGGCACCTGGCCCACACTGCGCGAGGAGGCCGCCGCCGCCGGCGTGCGCGCCTCCACGTTCAGACTCACCCCGTCGGGGGCGATCCTGGCCGTCATCGGCCGGCTCATCGACGCCGGCGACATCCACGTCGAGATCGCGCACACCTACGCATTCGATGAGCTCGCCGCCGCCCACCGCGACATCGAGTCGGGACACACCCGCGGCAAGCTGGTGGTGCGGATCGACTGAGCGCCGCCTCTCCGCAGCACTCCCGGCAGTCCCGCACGCAATACGAGTAACGTTCATATTCTGATATGTGTGTTACGTTGA
Source organism: Pseudoclavibacter sp. (assembly GCA_047722305.1). Classification (GTDB taxonomy): domain Bacteria; phylum Actinomycetota; class Actinomycetes; order Actinomycetales; family Microbacteriaceae; genus JAKVJE01. Next base: position 9,428 of record JBDNYM010000008.1, read on the forward strand.
GGCCATGGCGTTTCCGGTCCCGGCTCTGCCGCTCTCCACGGTGGTGAGTCTGATCAACGAGTGGGGCAGCATGCCCGCGATGGTGTCGGTCAAACCCTGGGCGGGGTATCCGGCCGCGGACTCGGCCTTCCGGCAGGAATTCGCCGCCGCCTGGGGGGAGGATGCCGCCGCGGTGACCGACGACACGATCGTGCAGTCCGCCGACATCCTCTACCACGTCTTCGCCATGACGAATGCGCCGGCGCGGACGCGCGTGCTCAACCGCCTCTGCACCCGCACCGGACTGACCCCGCAGCTGCGGGACCCCGACGGCGGCCTGTCCTGGCAGGTATCGCGCGATCGCGAGCGCCTCCTGGCCGCGATGCTGGTGCCCCTGCTCATGACGATCGCCGCCGACGGCCCCTCCCGACTCGGCATCTGCACGGCCACAGACTGCGCGGACGTATTCGTAGATGAGTCTCCGACCCAGAACCGCGCCTACTGCTCCACCCGCTGCCAGACGCGGGAGCGGGTGCGCGCGTTCCGCGAGCGGCAGCGGGCGGATGCGGCCGCGAGCGACGCCGCCGCAGGCAACGCCCCGGCCGACAGCGGCATCCCAGGCGACGGCAGCGCTCCGGGCGACGGCAGCGCCGCAGCATGACGAGCGGCCTGCTCTCGGCGGCACTGCCGTTCTTCATCGTCCTGTTCGTCGGCATCATCGCCGGATACACGCGGAAGTTCGCCGCCGTCGAGCCGGCGCTGAACGCCTTCGTCTACGACATCGCCATGCCGGCGTTCCTGTTCGGCACCATCGCTGGGACGAGCCCGGGCAGCGGGGTGCCCGCCGGCTTCTTCCTCGTCGCCCTCGGAGTCACCGCCGGGATCACCGTCGGCACCTACGCCCTAGCCGCCCTGGTGCCGCAGCTGCGACGCCTCGGCCCCGCGCCCGTCGCCCTGGCCGCCGGCTACGGGAATGTGGGCTACCTGGGCGTCCCCATCGTCCTCGCGCTCCTGGGCCCGGCCGGCGCCCTCGCGGCCGCCTTCGGGCAACTGCTGCACAACACTATGTTCATGGTCGGCTACCCGCTGATCCGGTCGGTCGCCGCGCCGCGGGATGGGGCCGTCGCAGGCCGGTCGCGCCTCCTGGCGATCCTCGATGCGGCCGTCTTCCGCAATCCGGTCACGCTCAGCGTCGCCGCCGGCCTCGTCGTCGCGTTCGCTCGCATCAAGGTCACCGGGGTACTGGGCAGCAGTATCGCCATGCTCGGACAGGCCGCCGTTCCCGGGGCGCTGTTCGCGATCGGACTCACGTTTCGCGGCGCGATCACCGAGATCCGCCGCGGCGGAATCCCCCCGCTCGGCATCGGCGTGGTGGCTGCGGTCAAGCTGCTGGTCCTGCCCGCGGCGACCGTGGCCGCGGTATGGCTCTGCGGCGCCTCCCTGCCCGGGCTGTGGGGCCGCGCCGCCGTCATCATGGCGGCGACTCCGGTGTCGGCCACGGCGTTCGTGCTCTCGCAGGAGTACGACGGCGACGGCCGCTTCCTGGCGACCACGATCGTCGCCACCACGGTGCTCGCCCTGGTCACCATCCCGGCCTTCGGCGCCATCCCCCTCCCCTGAGTCCGCAGGCGGGGCCCCGGGGACGCGAAACGGGCCGGCCCCGTCCCGCAGGATGGAACCGGCCCGTTTCGCGCGACCGCGCGACCAGCCGACACTGTGCGCGACCGCGCGACCAGCTCAGATGCGCGACCGCGCGACCAGCTCAGATGCGCGACCGCGCGACCAGCTCAGATCAGAGCGTGCTCGGGTCGAGCGGGATGCCCGGGCCGAAGGTGGTCGACACGGTGGCCTTCTGGATGTACCGGCCCTTGGCCGCCGACGGGCGGTGGCGGTTGATCTCGTCGAGGGCGGCCTGGACGTTGGAGGCCAGGTCGTCGGCGGAGAACGACGCCTTGCCGGCGATGAAGTGCACGTTGGCGTGCTTGTCGGTGCGGAACTCGATCTTGCCGCCCTTGATCTCGGTGACGGCCTTGGCCGCGTTCGGGGTCACGGTGCCGGTCTTCGGGTTCGGCATCAGGCCGCGGGGGCCCAGCACCTTGCCCAGCCGACCGACCTTGCCCATCATGTTGGGGGTCGCGACGGCGGCGTCGAAATCGGTGTATCCGGCGGCCACCTTGGCGACCAGGTCGTCGTCGCCGACCTCATCGGCGCCGGCGGCGAGCGCGGCCTCGGCCTGCTCACCGGTGGCGAACACGATCACGCGCGCCGTCTTGCCGGTGCCGTGGGGCAGCGTGACGGTGCCGCGCACCAGCTGGTCGGCCTTCCGGGTGTCGACGCCGAGCTTCAGGACGACCTCGACGGTCGAGTCGGTGTTCTTCGACCCGGTCTCCCGGGCCAGTTCCGCCGCTTCCGCGACGTTGTACAGCTTGCCGGACTGAATCTTCTCAGCCGCGGCCACATAGGCTTTGGATCGCCTGCTCATCTGCTTCTCCTGTCGATTGCAGTTGTGGTTGTTCGGGCCGGCGTGGCCCTCCCACCCGATCGCGGCGTCATCTGGGCGCCCGATCGTTACTTCTGTTCTTTCGAACTCCTGAAACTGAACTACTGAACGGTGATGCCCATCGAGCGCGCGGTGCCCTCGATGATCTTCGACGCGGCGTCCAGGTCGTTCGCGTTGAGATCCGCCAGCTTGGTCTGGGCGATCTCGCGCACCTGAGCGGGCGTGATGGAGCCGACCTTGTCCGACTGCGGGACACCGGAGCCCTTGGGCACCCCGGCGGCCTTCAGGATGAGCTTGGCGGCGGGCGGAGTCTTGAGCACGAACGTGAACGAGCGGTCCTCGTACACGGTGATCTCAACCGGCACGACGTTGCCGCGCTGCGACTCGGTCGCCGCGTTGTACGCCTTGCAGAACTCCATGATGTTGACGCCGTGCTGGCCCAGGGCAGGGCCGATCGGCGGGGCGGGGTTCGCGGCTCCAGCTTCGATCTGAAGCTTGATGAACCCGGCCACCTTCTTCTTGGATTTCGCCATGATTCCTTCTTTTCCTTTAACCTATGCGGCCTCGCCTGAGCGGGGACGTGCTGCGGCGGACGAGTCCGCCAAGTCTCAGAGCTTCGTGACCTGGTCGAACGACAGCTCGACCGGCGTCTCGCGCTCGAACAGCGAGACGAGCACGGTGAGCTTGCCGCTCTCGGGCTTGATCTCGCTGATGGTGCCGGGCAGGCCCGTGAACGAGCCTTCCTTGATGGTGATGGTCTCGCCGATCTCGAAATCGATCTCGGTGGGCAGCGGTTTCGCCTTCGCGCCGCCCTTGGCGGCCCCACCCTTGGCGGCCCCGGCGGCGGGCTGCTCCGCGGCCTGCTCGACGGTGGTCTTCAGCATGTCGAACGCCTCGCGGAACCGCAGCGGGGTGGGCATGTGGCTCTCCTCGTTGACGCCCACGAATCCGGTGACGCCGGGGGTGTGACGGACCAGGGACCAGGAGTCCTCGTTGAGTTGCATGCGCACCAGCACGTAGCCGGGGATGCGGACGCGGCGCACCAGCTTGCGCTGGCCGTTGCGGACCTCGAGGACCTCTTCCTGGGGGACCTGCACCTCGTAGATGTCCTCGCCGCCGGCTTGGTTGTCGCGCCGGGTCTCGATGGCATGCTTGACGCTCTTCTCGTAGCCCGAGTAGGAGTGCAGGACGTACCACTTGCCGGGCCGCTTGCGGAGCTCCTTCTTGAAGGCCACCAGCGGATCGACAGCCTCTTCCTCGGCCGCGGCAGCCTCCCCGTCAGCCTGGGCGATAGCCTCCCCACCAGCGGGCACGGCGGACTCGTCCGTCGCCGCAGCCGCGGCATCCGCCGTCGGCTCGGCCTCGACCTGGATGCCGTCCAGGTTCTCCGGTTCTGTCTCAGCCACTTGCTCTCGCCTTTCTCACCACAACCCGTCCGGCCAGCCCTGCCCTGCGATCAGGACGAGGGCTTGCCGAAGATGAATACCACCAGCTTGCCGAACCCGAAGTCGAGGCCGCCCAGGATGAGCACCATCACGACGATGAAGACCAGCATGCCGACGAAGTACCAGAGCAGCTCGTGACGCGTCGGGGTCACCACCTGCCGCAACTCGGCGACGATCTGCTTCAGGAACAGCCAGATGCGGGCAAACGGTCCGCGCGCGCTCTTGCGATCGCGCTCGGCCCGCTCGACGACGTTCTCAGCCGCGTCATCAGACGTGGGCGACACGTGCACACCTTTCGTTCTGACCCGTATCGGGTTTCGCAGGGCGGACAGGACTCGAACCTGCAACCTGCGGTTTTGGAGACCGCTGCTCTACCAATTGAGCCACCGCCCTCTACGGATCGAAATCCAGGGGATCGGCCCCATGACACCAGGCATCCACTGCATTTTCGGGCGCAGGAAAGCATGGCAGATTTCAACTACCGACAGCCGAGTCTAGAGGAGGCGACCCGCGCTGTAAAGCCGGACGGGCCCGGCGACGTCCAGCAACACGGCGACATACGGCGGCGTCGGCCCCGCCGCCGGTCTAGCGTGGGCGCATGACCGCCACGCCGCTCGCCTCTGTTCCCGCCGCACCCGGCACCCCCGCCGCCGAGGATGAGGTGGTCGAGGTCGCCCAGCACCTCATCCGCATCGACACCGCCAACGACGGCTCCGACATCCAGCCCGGCGAGCGCCCCGCCGCCGAGTACGTGGCCGAGCAGCTGGCCGAGGCCGGGGTGCACGCCGACATCTTCGAGCACCGTCCCGGGCGCGCCAACCTGGTCGCCCGCATCGAGGGCACCGACCCGGCGCAGGGCGCGCTGCTGCTGCACGGGCACCTCGACGTGGTGCCGGTGCAGGCCGCCGACTGGTCGGTGGACCCGTTCTCGGGAGAGATCATCGACCAGCCCGGCGTCGGCCCGGTGCTCTGGGGTCGCGGAGCGCTCGATATGAAGGGCACCGACGCGATCTTTCTCACCGCCGTGCGCCAGCTGGCCCGCTCCGGGCGCCGGCCCCGCCGCACCATCGTGTTCGGCCAGTTCGCCGATGAGGAGGCCAGCGGCTACCAGGGCGCCAAGTGGATGGCCCCCGCCCACGCCGAGGCACTGGAGGGCGTGACCGACGCGATCACCGAGGGCGGCGGCGAGTCGCTCACCATCGGCGGGCGCCGCGCCTACGTGCTGCAGACCGCCGAGAAGTCGTACGCCTGGCTGCGGCTGACCGTCCACGGGACGGCCGGGCACGGCTCGCTGCAGAACCAGGACAACGCCGTGAGCCGCCTGGCCGCCGCCCTGGCCCGCGTGGCCGCCCACCACTGGCCGCTGCGACTGACCCCCACCGTCGAGGAGCTGCTGCGCCGGCTCTCCGGCCTGTCCGGGCTGCCGTTCGACCCCGCCGACGAGGACTCGCTGGTCGCCCTGGCCGGGGCCGCCGGCGAGATCGGGCCCGGCGCGCTCGCCTCTCTGCGCACCGTCGCCAACCCGACCGGGTTCACCGCCGGATACAAGCCCAACGTCATCCCGTCCGCCGCCCAGGCCACCATCGACGTGCGCATCCCGCCCGGGTTCGAGCGGGAAGACGAGCGCACCCTGCGCGAGCTGCTCGGCCCCGACGTCGAGATCGAGTCGATCGCGGCCGCCGACGGCATCTCGTCGCCGTTCTCCGGCCCCACGGTCGACGCCGTCGCCGACGCGCTGCAGCGTCAGGACCCGGGAGCCGTGCTGCTGCCCTTCACGATGTCCGGCGGCACCGACAACAAGGCCCTCTCCGCACTCGGCCTGCGCGGGTACGGCTTCTCGCCGGCGCAGTTCCCCGACGGCTTCTCGACGGCCGGACTGGTGCACGGCGTGGACGAGCGCATCCCCGTCTCGACCCTGCGCTTCGGCGCCCGGGTGATCGCCGACCTGCTCGCGCACGTGTAGGGTGCCAGCCCCGGGGCCCGGGACCTCCCTCGACTAGCATTGGGCCCATGCCGAAACCACTGTCGTCCCGCATCCTCTCGATCGCCGAGTCGGCGACGCTGAAGGTCACCGAGAAGGCCAAGGCGCTGCGCGCCGAGGGCCACCCGATCATCAGCTACTCCGCCGGCGAGCCCAACTTCCCCACCCCCGCCCACGTGGTGGAGGCCGCGGCGGCCGCGACCCACGACCCGCGCAACCACCACTACACGCCCGCCAGCGGGCTGCCCGAGCTGAAAGACGCCATCGCGGCCAAGACCGCCCGCGACTCAGCGCTTGACGTGCAGCGCGCCCAGGTAGTGGTCACCAACGGCGGCAAGCAGGCCGTGTTCGAGGGGCTCGCTGCCCTCATCAACGAGGGCGACGAGGTGCTGGTCCCCGCCCCCTACTGGACCACCTACCCGGAGGCCATCAAACTGGCCGGCGGCATCCCCGTGCCTGTGCCCGGAGACGTCGCCAACGACTACAAGGTCACCGTCGACCAGCTGGAGGCGGCCTGCACCGAGCGCACCAGCGTGCTGCTGTTCGTGTCGCCCTCCAACCCCACCGGCACCGTCTACACGCGCGCCGAGACCGCCGCCATCGCCGGCTGGGCCGTCGAGCACGACCTGTGGGTGCTGTCCGACGAGATCTACCAGAATCTCACCTACGACGGTATGCAGGCCACCAGCATCGCGTCGGTCATCCCCGCCGCGGCCGCGCGCACCGTGCTGGTCAACGGTGTGGCCAAGTCATACGCGATGACCGGCTGGCGGGTCGGCTGGCTGGTCGGCCCGGCCACCGTCGCCAAGGCGGTCTCGAACATGCAGTCGCACCTGACCTCGAACGTCGGCAATGTGAGCCAGGTGGCCGCCCTGGCCGCTCTCACCGGGCCGCAGGACGCGGCGGCAGAGATGCGCGCCGCCTTCGACGTCCGCCGCCGCACCATGGTGGCCGAGCTGGCCCGCATCCCCGGCGTCACCGTTCCCACCCCGAAGGGCGCGTTCTACGTCTATCCAGACGTCACCGGCCTGCTCGGCCAGACCTGGGCCGGGCGCACCCCGCACTCGACCCTCGAACTCGCCGACCTGCTGCTCGACGAACTCGACGTCGCCGTGGTGCCGGGCGAGGCGTTCGGCGCCAGCGGGTCGCTGCGATTGTCGTACGCACTGTCGGACGAGGCCATGCTGGAAGGTCTCCAGCGACTGCAGCGGCTGTTCGGCACCAACTGAGGCGAGGCTGCCAGGCCGGTCAGGCCGCCGGCAGCGCCAGCCCGATCAGACGTGGCTCCGGCGCCAGCTCGACCCCGAAGGCGCCCTGCACGCGGTCCCGGATGTGCGCGGCGAGCGCCAGCACCTCGGTCGCGGAGGCGCCACCCCGGTTGGTGATCGCCAGGGTGTGCCGCGTGGAGATGCCCGCCCGCGATCCGGGCAGGCTGAACCCGCGGTGCACCCCGGCGTGGTCGATGAGCCAGGCGGCGGACAGCTTCACCCCGCCGGCGGCCGGCCACCGCGGCGCCTCGGCCGGGATGGTCGCGGCGTCGGCCACGATCGGGTTGATGAAGAACGAGCCGCACGAGTGCGTATCGGGGTCGGCCGGGTCGTACACCATCCCCTTGGAGCGACGCAGGCGCAGCACCTCGCGACGCACCTCCGCCACCGGGGCCCGGCCTCCGGCGGGCACCCCCAGCGCCTCCGACAGGGCGCCGAAGCGCACCGGCAGACCGAGCCCGTCGGTGGTCAGCTCGAGTTCGACCCACGACACCACGGCATCGAGCCCCCGCTTGTAGTCGCTGGTGCGATAGCCGAGGCCGAGGTCGGCTGCCGGCCGGACGGTCCGGGCACCGGTACCGTAGGCGATGTCCTCGACCTGCCGCAGACTCTCGCCGATCTCATGTCCGTAGGCGCCGACGTTCTGGATGGGCGTGGCACCGATACGCCCAGGGATGCCGGACAGCGCTTCGAGCCCGCCCCAGCCGCGGCGCACCGTTTCGGCCACCACCAGGTCGAAGACCTCGCCGGCGGCGACCCGGATGCGCACCCGCCCGTCGTGCTCATCCAGCACCTCCAGGCCGTGGGTGCGCACGCACAGCACGGTGCCCGGGTAGGGGCCATCGGAGACGAGTAGGTTCGAGCCGCCGCCCAGTACCACCAGGCGCTCGGCTGCGAAGCGGCTCACGGCGCCCTGCAGCACGTCGTCGTCGTCGGCGACGATCACGTGCGCCGCGGTGCCGCCCACGCCCATCGTGGTGTGCTCGGCGAACGTCCAGCCGCCCCGGCGGGAGATCGAACCCGCACTCACCAGCCCCATGCGGTCACCGCCGCACAGTCGCGCGGGCGCGGCCGAGCACGGTCACCCCGGCGCACACCACGGTGAGCGCGGCCGAGATGGCATCAGCGGAGCAGTCGGTCACCGCCACGGTGACGTCGAGGTCGGCGCCGGTCTGCGGATCCACGACGACCGGCCGGGTGAAGCGCACCTGGTAGTCGGCCACCCGCCCCGGGTCGCCGGCGGCCAGCCAGCCCACCAGCGGATCGATTGCTGCCCCCATGGTCAGCATCCCGTGCGCCAGCACCCCGGGCAGCCCGGCCGCCAGGGCGATGTCGTCCCGATAGTGGATCGGGTTGAAGTCGCCGGATGCCCCGGCATAGCGGACCATCGACTCACGCTCCAGGTGGATGCGCACCGGTCCGTACTTTGCCCCCGGCGCGATCTCCGGGTAGACGGGCGCTTCTGCGGCTGCCGTCTGCTTCGCTGTCTCGTTCAAGCGTCCCTCTTCCCGATGACGAAGGCCGCCGACACGACCGCGACCTCGTCTCCGGTGGCCGTCTGCACGCCGGTCTCGGTGTCGATCATGGTGGTTCCGGCCAGCGTCCGCACCCGGGTGACCCGGGTCTCGGGGGGGGGGGCGGCGCCCCCCCCCGCGGGGCGGCGGCGCGCGCACCGCGAGGCGGGGGGGCCCGCGGGGGGGGGTTTGTTGTTGGGGGGGCCCGCCCCGCCGCCCCCCCGGGGGCCCGGGGTGCTGGGCCCCGCGCGCGCCCCCCGCCACGATGGGACGGCGCAGCTCGAAATGCTCGGCGCCGTGCACCAGGTGGGCGAAGTCGATGTCGGCCGTGGGGTCGAACAGGAACAGCGCCTCCGCCCGCTGGGCGACGATCACCGCGAACGTGGGGGGCGCCACGACGTCCGTGTACCCGGCGGCGCGGGCTGCGGCCGGGTCCAGGCTCAGCGGCGAGCGCGACTGCACGGCAGCCGCGAATTCGCGCACTTTCTCCCGCCCGACGAGATATGGCTCGGTCGGGCCGTAGACGCGGCCTGCCATGGAGGGCTCACTGGTTGCTTGCACGTCGTCATCCTAATTGGGCCCACCACCGGTGGCGAGAATGAACGCGGGGTTCTGTCGCGCCGCCGCCGCGGGGCGCGGGTCAGCGCAGGGCGCCGCCGCCGCGGGGCGCGGGTCAGCGCAGGGCGCGGCTCCGGCACAGCCCACCGCGCCAGGCGACCGGTCACAGTCCGCAACCCAGCAGCGGTGGCTGCGGACGGACCCCTACCGTGAGGCCATGCCATCCATCGCTTCTGATCATTCTTTCACCGGCTTCGAGCCGGACGACCTCGCCGCCGCCGAGACTCGCGCCGCCGAAGAGGTGGTGGACATCGCCCAGCACCTCATCCGCATCGACACTTCCAACGACGGCAGCGAGGACGCCACCGGCGAGCGACCCGCCGCCGAATACGCCGCCGACCTGCTCTCCGAGGCCGGTGCCTCCCCCGAGATCCTGGTCAGCGGCGCTCGGCGAGCGAACGTGGTGGCACGCATCGAGGGCTCCGACCCGCAGCTGGGCGGCCTGCTGCTGCACGGCCACCTCGACGTGGTGCCGGCCCGGGCCGCCGACTGGAGCCGCGGCCCGTTCTCGGGGGAGATCGCCGACGAGGCCGGCGTCCCCGTGCTGTGGGGACGCGGCGCCCTCGACATGAAGGGCACCGTCGCCGCGTTCGTGGCGGCGTTCAGGCAGCTGGCGCGCAGCGGGCGACGCCCTCGCCGCACCGTCGTACTCGCCCTCTTCGCCGACGAGGAGGGCGCGCTCGGCTACGGCGCCCACTGGGTGGCAAAGCAGCGACCCGAGGTGCTGGCCGGGGTCAGCGAGGCGATCACCGAGGGCGGCGGGCAGCGGCTCGACGTGGCCGGCCGGCCCGTCTACACCGTGGTCGCCGGCGAGAAGGCGTTCTCCTGGCTGCGGCTGCGGGCCCGCGGCACCGCCGGCCATGGTTCGCTGCGCAACACAGACAACGCGGTGACCCGCCTGGCCGCGGCCTTGACACGCATCGGCACGCACCAGTGGCCGCTGCGCTCGACGCCGGTCACCACGGCCCTGCTGACGCGCCTCGCCGAACTCTCCGGCCTGCCCCTCGACCTGGATGACGAAGACAGGGTGCAGCGACTGGTCGAGCAGACCGGCCCGCTCTCCTCCACCCTGTCGGCGGCCCTGCGCACCGTGTCCAACCCCACCGGCCTCACCGCCGGGTACAAGCCGAACGTGATCCCGTCCGAGGCGGAGGGGACCATCGACGTCCGCATCCCCGCCGGGTTCGAGGACGAGGCCGACGCCGAGCTGCGCCGCCTGATCGGCGAGGGCATCGACGTCGAGACGATCGGCAGCGACCGGGGCACGGCATCCCCGTTCCCCGCCCCCGCCACGGAGGCCATCGCGGCCGCGGTGCAGCGGGAGGACCCGACCGCGACGCTGCTCCCCTTCGTCACCTCCGGCGGCACCGACAACAAGGCGCTGCGGCCGCTGGGCATCCAGGGCTACGGCTTCGCGCCGGCCCGGTACCCGGACGGGTTCGACCCGGGGCCGCTCGTTCACGGGGCGGACGAGCGCGTGCCGCTGGAGACGCTGCGCTTCGCGGCCCGCGTCTCCACCGCGCTGGTCGCTTCGGTCTGAGCCGGACGCCTCAGCGGTGCCGGCGCCCGCCGCGGCGCTTCTTGTGCGCGCTGGCGGCCGGGGGCAGCGGCTTGCGCACCGGGGGGCGGATGGGCTGCCGCCGCACCGGGATGCCGGCGCGGGTCTGCAGCGGCGCCGCCCAGGGGATGCGCGTGTACAGGCGCTCCGAAGAGGCCAGCAGCCACGGCACCAGGGTGACCTCGACGCCGCGGATCAGCAGCAGCCGATCGCGGATGTGTCGCGCACGCCGGTTGTGCAGCAGGTTCTCCCACCAGTGCCCGACCACCAGGTGGGGCATGTAGATGGTGATGACCTCGGAGCCCTTCTCCTCGCGCCGCAGCCGCAGGTATTTGGCCACGCTGGAGCCCACATCCCGATACGGGGAGGGGATCAGCCGCAGCGGCACCTTGATGTTCTGGGCCTTCCACTGCTTCTGCAGATCGTCGCCGGCGGCCGGGTCCATGATGCAGTGCACCGCCTCCAGGCTCTCGTGGCGGGAGGCGATCGCGTAGTCGAGCGATTTCAGGATGGGCTTGCTGAGCGAGTCGACCAGCACCACCGCGTGGTCGCCAGCCGAGCCGAACACGGTCTGGGCGTCGGGGGCGAGCTCTTCGTCCACCCGGGCGTAGTAGGCGTTGATGCGCATCATCAGCACCACCAGCAGCGGCATCGCGATGAACACCACCCACGCCCCATGGGTGAACTTCGTGATGGTGACGATGACCAGCACGATGCCGGTGAGCGTCGCCCCCACGAGGTTGATGACCATGGAGGCGCGCATCGACCGGCGCTCGGCGCGGCCGAGCAGGATCCTCCTCGACAGCTGCCCGTGCCAATGGCGCACCATGGCGATCTGCGCCAGGGTGAACGCGACGAACACCCCGATGACGTACATCTGGATCAGCACGCTCACGTTCGCCGCCGTCACCAGCAGCAGGATGATCGCCACCGCACCCAGGCCCATCATCGAATTCGAGTAGACGAGCCGGTCGCCGCGCATCGCCATCGACTTCGGCGCGTACTGGTCCTTCGCGAGGATCGCCCCGAGCATCGGGAGGCCATTGAACGCCGTGTTCGCGGCGAACAGCAGGACCACGGCCGTGGCGGCCTGGATCAGGTAGAACATGAATGACCCGTCGCCGAACACGGCCGAAGAGAGCTGGGCGATGACGCTGCGCTGCAGTGCGGTGCCGCACCCCTGGAGGCCCTGCAGCTGGCACGGGTTGTCGACGTAGTGCACCCCGGAGATCAGCGAGAGCGTGGTGATTCCGAGGAACAGCGCGATCGCGATCGCACCCATGACGGTGAGCGTCGACTGGGCGTTGCGGATCTTCGGCTCACGGAACGCGGGCACGCCATTCGAGATCGCCTCCACGCCGGTCAGCGCCGCGCATCCGCTCGCGAACGCGCGCAGCAGCAGGAGGATGAGCGCCGCACCCTCGAACGTGCCGCCATGCACCGTGTACTGCGCCGACTCGGACACCGGGGCGTCCCCGAGGCCGGTGCGCACCAGCCCGACGACGATCATCGCGAACAGACCGACCAGGAAGACGTAGGTGGGGATGGCGAACGTCTTGCTCGAGTCGCGGGTGCCGCGGAGGTTGATGACCAGCAGGAACAGCACGCAGCCGATCGCGAGGGGCACGCGCCAGGTCTGCAGGACGGGGATGGCGGAGACGATGTTGTCGACGCCGCTGGCGATCGACACGGCGACGGTGAGCACATAGTCGACGAGCAGCGCGGCGGCGACCACCAGACCCGCCCGATGCCCGAGGTTCTGCCGCACCACCTCGTAGCTGCCGCCGCCATTGGGATAGCCCTTGATGACCTGCCGGTACGAGAGCACGACGATCGCCAGCAGCCCGACCACGACCAGGCCCACCGGCCAGGCGTACTGCAGCATCCCGGTGCCGCCGAGCATGAGCAGCAGCAGCATCTCCTGCGGAGCGTAGGCCACCGACGACAGCGGGTCGCTGGCGAAGATGGGGAGCGCGTAGCGCTTGGGGAGCAGCTGCCCCTCCATCTCCTGGGAGGGCAGCGGCTCGCCGATCAGCAGTCGCCGGGTGACGGGCACCTCGGGCTTATCGCCCTGGGGCACTTCAGGAATACGGGGCTCGCCGCCGACTTGCTTTGGCACAGGGCGAATCTACGCGGCAGGCTGGGAGGGGTCAAGCCGACGGGCGGCACCTGTGCGCGCGGCGCGTCCGCCGCCCTGGAAGATCACGATGCCGACCACCAGCGGGACGAACGCCCAGGCCGCCAGCACCAGCGTCGACACCCACCACGCGGGCTGCGACGGGTCGGTCGGCCAGGTGACCATGCCGGACGCCAGCGAAGACGGCAGGTAGTTCATGGTCTGGGCCAGCCACTCGGATCGCAGCAGCGAGTCAAGGATCTGCAGCACCAGCGGCAGGATGAAGACGACGGCCACCACGATGGTGATCGCCCCCGCCGTCGAGTGCACCAGCAGCCCCACCCCGAACGCGAATACCGCGAACAACATGATCGACAGCACGGCCAGCCCCGCCTTCGCGAGCCCGTCGTCGGCGGTCGGGTCGATCGTGATGCCGCCCGCATCCGCCAGCAGCACGCCGCCGAACACGCCCACGATCACTCCGACCAGGCTGATCGCGCCCACGAACAGGGCCACCACCAGCGACTTGGCGCCCAGTAGCATCCCCCGGCGCGGGACGGCCACCAGGCTGGTGCGGATGGAGCCGGTGCTGAATTCGCCGCCGATGCTGAGGATGCCGAGCACGGCCGCGATGAGCAGCCCGAACGACTGTCCGCCGCCGGCGAGGTCGCCGACGCCGATCTGTATGGCCTGGCCCGCCCCCTGGGCGCTGTTGCGCACCGTGAGCACCGCGTAGACCAGCAGCAGCGGCATGCCGACCAGTTCGACGAACAGGATGATGGCCGTCACCCAGTTGGAGCGCAGGGTGGAGAGCTTGATCCACTCGCTGCGCACGACCCGCCCGAACGAGAGGCGGCCCGTTGAGCGCGGAGCGAGGACGGGGGCGACCGCAGCGGTGGGCGTCGCGGGGTTGAAAGTGGTCATCGTCCGGCCTCCTGCTCGGTGGCGGATGGGGTGGCGGGGAC
>JBDNYM010000008.1:23381-59145 GCA_047722305.1 Pseudoclavibacter sp.
GGGCCCCGCCGGGGGGGGGGGGGGGGGGTTTACTGGGGGCCAGCGCCGGCCCCCGGGGGGGGGGGGGTTGGGGGGGGGGGGGCGGGGGGGGGCCGAGGCGCCGGAAATCGGAGCCACCCCGTCATCCCGATACGACACCGCGTGATGGGTGAGCCGCATGAATGCCTCCTCCAGGCTGGGGCGCTGCTCGACGAGCTCGTGCAGCGGGATGGCGGCGCCGGCGGCCAGGTCGCCGACCTCGGCTGCCGCGGCGCCCTCGACGTGCAGGGCGCCATCCTGGGTGGGCTGCACCCGGGCGCCGCGCGCCGTCAGCGCTGCGGCGAGCGCGTCGGGCTGCGGGGTGCGCACTCGGACCCAGCTGCGCGACGCCTGGGCGACCACATCGGAGACTCGTCCCTGGGTGATCAGGCGCCCCTGCCCGATGACGACCACCCGGTCGGCCACCAGGGCCATCTCGCTCATGAGGTGGCTCGAGACCAGCACCGTGCGCCCCGCTGAGGCCAGGTAGCGCAGCATGTCTCGCACCCAGACCACGCCCTCTGGGTCGAGGCCGTTGATGGGCTCGTCGAAGATGAAGTTGGTGGGGTCGCCGAGCAGGGCGGCGGCCAGCCCGAGGCGCTGCGACATGCCCAGCGAGAAGCCGCGCAGGCGTCGATTCGCCACCGAGGTGAGGCCCGCGCGCTGCAGCACCTCGTCGACGCGCGCCTTCGGCAGGCCATGCGTGGCGGCCAGGGCGCGCAGCTGCGCCGAGGCGGTGCGACCCGGGTGCACCGCCTTCGCCTCCAGCAGCGCCCCGACGTGGTGCATCGGGTCGGGCAGCGACGAGTAAGCCACCCCGTCGACCGTGGCCCGGCCGCCGGTGGCGCGCTCCAGCCCCAGGATGAGCCGCATGGTGGTGGATTTGCCGGCGCCGTTGGGGCCGACGAACCCGGTCACTTGCCCGGCCGGGGCGACGAATGAGAGGTCGTCGACGGCCAGACGGGACCCGTAGCGCTTGGAGAGATGCTCGACGGTGATCACGCGCACACCCTACCAAGCACGGCCGGACGGCTCATAGGAGGAGCCTGTCAAAATGGGCTCTCGGCTCGGTTGGGGGACGGACTTCCCGGCTCGGCAGGCTGGTGGGATGGGTCTGGTCGGGAGATGACCCCCAGGGCTGGATCAAAGGCCGGCCCAGTACCGGGTCGACGCCGAATTCGGAGGGATCAGAGCTGAATCAGCGCGGTGCCGTCGCTGGCCCCGATGCGGGTCGCCCCCGCCTCGACCAGGTCGCGCAGCTGCTGGGGCGTGTGGATGCCGCCCGCTGCCTTGACCCCCAGGTCGGGTCCGACCGCGGCCCGGATCAGCCGCACGGCGGCCACGGTCGCCCCGCCGGTCGAGAACCCGGTGGACGTCTTCACGAAGTCGGCGCCCGACTCGGCCACCAGCCGGCTCGCGTAGCCGATCTCGTCATCCGTGAGCAGGCACGCCTCGATGATGACCTTGAGGATGTGGGCCGGGCCGGCGGCAGCATCCTGCGCATCCGGGGCGAGCGTCGGGCCCGTCCCGCGCACCCCGTCGGCGAAGGCGTCCTCAGCGGCGGATCCGGACGTCCCATGCACCGCCGTGACCAGCGCGGCCAGCTGCGCGCGCAGCCGGTCGGTGTCGCGCTCCTTCACGGCGGCGATGTCGATCACCGCGTCGATCTCGTCGGCCCCCGCCGCGAGCGCGTCGCGCGCCTCGAACACTTTGGCGGCCGTCGTGGTCGCCCCCAGCGGGAAGCCGACCACCGTGCACACCGCCACCCCGGTGCCGCGCAGCCGGACCGCCGCCCGCGGCACCCAGCGCGGATTCACGCACACCGACGCGAAGCCGTGCTCGACGGCCTCGTCGCACAGCCGGTCGATGGCCGAGGCGGTGGCGTCGGGCTTCAGCAGGGTGTGGTCGATCAGGGCCGCGGGGTGGCGCAGGCGGGCGGAGGCGGAGGCGTTCATCCGTCCAGCGTAAGCGCCGTTGCCGGACGGGCCGGGAGCGACCAGCCGTCGGGGCGCAGGACCGCAGGGGCTCTCGGGCTCGCAGAACTCAGGGCATCCAGGCCTACGCCGCCGAAGTCAGGGGACACGTCACCGGAGCTCGGCGGAAACCCTGAGTT
Source organism: Pseudoclavibacter sp. (assembly GCA_047722305.1). Classification (GTDB taxonomy): domain Bacteria; phylum Actinomycetota; class Actinomycetes; order Actinomycetales; family Microbacteriaceae; genus JAKVJE01. Next base: position 25,513 of record JBDNYM010000008.1, read on the forward strand.
CGGCGAGGCCACCGCGACGGGGCGAGCCAGAAGAAGAACGAAAACCAGAAGATCGGCCCGGTTGAGCCGATCCCCTGGTCAAAAAGACAGTAGCGGGGGAGGGACTCGAACCCTCGACACCACGATTATGAGCCGTGTGCTCTAACCACCTGAGCTACCCCGCCACGAACGCAACGAGTGCATCCGAGCCTCGACCGAGGATTGAACTCGGGACCCCTTCCTTACCATGGAAGTGCTCTACCGCTGAGCTATCGAGGCACATGCCGCCGAAATGGCACCGTACGAGGATACCATCGACGAACGCGAGCGCGAACCACCAAGACGCTCCGTGACCGGGGCACTGTCGTCCGCTCGCTGTGGCGGGTGCAGGATTCGAACCTACGAAGGCTGAGCCGTCTGATTTACAGTCAGATCCCGTTGGCCACTTGGGTAACCCGCCATGCGCCCTCGACCACGTGCCGACACCTGATCAAGAACGCCAAGAGTCGATCTTAGCAACACTCCGAGGCCGCGCCGACCACTCCGTCCGATCCAGTTTTTGGGCCCGACGACGACACGCCGAGGCTCGGGCCCCGGGCCGTCCGAAACGGCACCCGCCCGACCGCCGCCCCTAGACTGGGCGCGATGAATGCGCAGCCCCAACGTCACCTCCACAGCGTCCCCGAGGCGGGCGCGCCGGAGCCGCTCTGGCTGCAGATCGCCGAGGCGGCCAGCGCCGGTCGTCCCCGCGATCACACCGCCACGCTGCGACTGTTCACGGCACTGCTCGGCTTCATGCCCGCCGAGGACCCCCGCACGCTCTACTACCTCGGGCATGCCTACGCGCAGGCCGGCAACCCGGTCGCCGCGTCCAGTTTCCTGGAATTCGCGCTGAAGAAGGGGCTCGCAGCCCCCGTCCGGGGACAGGCCTACCTCGAACTCGCCAGTGCCCTGCGGCACATCGACCGTGTGGCCGCCGCGCTGGAGTGGCTGGATGCCGGCATCGCCGACCCCGCCAATGCACCGTTCGCCGACGCGCTGACCGCCTACCAGGTGGTCATCCTGCACGACTCGGAGCAGTACCGCGCCGCCGCACACGCCGCCATCCAGCGGCTGGCGCCCCACCTCGACCAGTACATCCCCGACTCGCTGCCGTAACGGGCGCGGGCCGGGCTGTCAGAGTCCAGAAGAATACCCTCCGCCCCCCCTTCGGAAGTACAATGAGCGCACAAACAGCTCACAATCGGAGAGGATGGGATGATGGAACTCGATACCCGCATCCAGGTGCGCACCAGCAGACAGCTCAAAGATCAGGCCACGCAGACGCTCGACCGGATGGGCATCGACATGCCCACCGCCATCAACATGTTCCTCAACCAGGTCGTCCACGACCAGGCGCTGCCCTTTCAACCCAGCCTGCCGCCGTACGAGGAGGCGATCCGCGCCGCCGAGGCCGAGCCGGCGATCAAGGTGAAAGACCTCGACGAGCTCACGACCCTCATCGACCGTGCGTGAGATCGCCTACCGGCCGGCGTTCCTGCGGGATGTGAAGCGCCTCAAGCGCAAGCACTACGACATGGATGCGCTCAAAGCCGCACTCCGGGCCGTCGCCAGTCAGGATGCGGATTGGCTTCGCCAGCACCGCGATCACCAACTCATCGGCAGTCTGCGCAACTACCGGGAGCTGCACATCCAAGCCGACTGGCTACTTCTCTACGCTCTCGACGGCGACACCTTGACCGTCGCCCGCACCGGCAGCCACGACGAACTTCTCTGATCAGCCAGCACTCCGGGACAGCTGATCCTTCCCCCTGACAGAACCGCGCGCGCCGCTCACTCGCCGCGGGAGTGGCGCACCATGTCCTCGCGCGAGACGACCTTGACGCGCTCGCGCCCCGCATCGGCGCCGAGCTGGTGCTCGTAGGCGTCGAGGCGGTGCCAGGCCGGCAGATCGAGGAACTGGACGCCCCGCTCGCGCAGCAGGCGCACGACGGCCTCCGCATCCCGCGACTCGGGGCGCCATCCCCGCCCCGCCGCGAGGTCCTCGATCAGGTGGGTGACCGTCTCGCGCGCGTCGGACTTGGTCGAGCCGATCAGGCCGACCGGGCCGCGCTTGATCCACCCGGTGGTGTACTCGCCCGGGATGGCGGCCGCAGCGCTGGCATCCGCAGCGCTGACATCCACAGCCGCGGCATCCGCGACCACCCGCCCCTCGACGTTGGCGATCACGCCCCGCGCGGCGTCGTAGGGCACCTCGGGCAGCGGCGAGCCCTGGTAGCCGATCGCGTGGTACACCTGCCCGACCGGGAAGTCGCGCAGCTCGGCGGTGCCGACCAGGGTGCCGTCGGGCTCAGTGCGGGTGCGCTCCATCCGCAGGCCGGTCACCCGGTCCGTGCCGAGCACGGCCACCGGGCGCCACCGGAAGTGGAAGTGGATGCGCCGCGCCGCGCCCGTCTGGGGGCGGCGGCGCCACTCGTCGAAGATGCGGCGCAGCACCTTCTTCTGGTTGGTGGCGGCGAATGCGGCGTCGGAGAACGGCTCCGGCGCGAAGTCGTCCTCGTCGAGCAGGATGTCGACGTCGGGCACCTGCCCGAGCTCCCGGGTCTCCAGGGGGCTGAATTTCACCGCGCCCGGGCCCCGGCGTCCGAAGACGTGGACGTCGGTGACCTGCGACGCACGCAGCCCGTCCTCCACCCCGGCGGGGATCTCGGTGACGGTCAGCGCATCGACCGGCTTGGCGAGGATGCGGGTCACGTCGAGGGCCACGTTGCCGTTGCCGATCACCGCCACCTGCGACTGGTCCAGCGGCCAGGTGCGGGGGAAATCGGGATGCGCGTCGTACCAGCCGACGAACCGGGCCGCCCCGAACGACCCGGGCAGGTCGGCGCCCGGAATCGACAGGGGCGCGTCGTCCACCGCCCCCGTGGCGAAGATCACGGCGTCGTAGCAGCGGCGCAGGTCCGCCAGGGTGAGGTCGCGCCCGAAGTCGACGTTGGCGAACAGCCGCACCCCGGACCGGTCGAGCGTGTCGCGCAGCGCGTCGATGATCTGCTTGATGCGGGGATGGTCCGGCGCCACGCCGTAGCGCACCAGCCCGTATGGTGCGGGGAGGCGCTCGAACACGTCGATGCCCACGTCGAAGGGGCGCTCGGCGCGCAGCAGGATGTCGGCCGCATACACGCCGGCCGGACCGGCCCCGATCACGGCGATGCGGCGGACCGGGCGACCGCTCTCCGGGACGGGCGCGGCCGGGGCCGGATGCACGCCGGGCACGGCTGAATGCGCGCCGAGATTCGGGTCGCCCATCGCGGGGGCGGCGTTGTGGGTCATGCTGTTTCCTCCTCGGGCGCCCGGCACGTCTGTGCCCTGACGCCAGGCCGCGCGGGGCGGCCGGTTACTTCGAACGATCGACGATGTACTCGGCCAGCTCGACCAACGCCTGCTTGACCGGCCCCGCCGGCAGCGGAACCAGCGCGTCGGTCGCCTTGGTCTTCCACTCGCGGGCGCGGCGCAGCGTCTCATCGGTGGCCGGGTCGGCGGCGAGCACCGCCAACGCCTGCGGCAGCGTGACGTCATCGGCCAGCAGCGCCTCGACCCGCCTCACCGTGTCCGCCGCATGCGAGTCGTGCTCCGCCTCGCGGCGCAGCAGCAGCCAGGGCATGGTCGGGACGCCGTCGCGCAGGTCCGTGCCCGGCACCTTGCCCGACTCATCCTCGGTGGAGCGCATGTCGATGACGTCGTCGACCAGCTGGAACGCCACGCCGATCGCCTCGCCGAAGTCGCGCAGCGGCCGGCGGTACTCGACCGGCGCCCCGGAGACCAGCACCCCGAACTCCGCGGCCGCCGCGATCAGCGACCCGGTCTTATCGGCCAGCACCTGCAGGTAGAACTCGATCGGGTCGGCGCCGTCGGCGGGGCCGAGCGTCTCGTGCAGCTGGCCCTGGCAGAGCCGGGCGAAGGTCGACGCCTGCAGCTGCAGCGCGTCCTGCCCCAGGGGTGCGATGAGCTGCGACGCCCGCGAGAACAGGATGTCTCCGGCCAGGATCGCCACGCTGTTGCCCCACGCCCGCTGGGCGGTGGGGACGCCGCGACGCAGGTCGGCGTCGTCCATCACGTCGTCGTGATAGAGGGACGCCACGTGGGTGAGCTCGACCACGGTGGCCGCAGCCACCACGTCGGGGGTCGCCCCGTCGCCGAGCTGGGCGGCGAGCAGCGTCAGCAGCGGCCGCACCCGCTTGCCGCCGGCGCTCACCAGGTAGCGGCCCACCGCATCCACGACCGGATCGGCGCTGCCGGCCTGCTCGAGCACGCTGCGCTCGACCTCGGCCAGGCCGGCCTCCATGCGGATCGCGAGCTGCCGGTCCGCGCGGTTCAGGAAGAACCGGCGCACCAGGCGCCGGGGGGTCGAGGATGCGGCAGGCCGCGCCCCGGTCGGGTCGGTGTGCTCGCTCACGACTGCACCCCGTCTGGGGCGGCGGCCGGGGTCTCCGCACCCGTCCCCGGGTTCGCCGCCCGGTGCAGGGCCACGACCCCCGCGGTGAGATTCCGGTACTCGACATCGGCGAATCCGGCATCGAGCAGGCGCCCGGCCAGCGCGTACTGGTCTGGCCAGTCCAGGATGCTCTCGGCCAGGTAGCGATAGGAGGGGGCGTTGCTGCTGGCCCGCGCCGCCAGCGGGAACGCATAGCGGAGGTAGGCCCGGTACACCTGCGCGAAGCCCGGCAGCACCGGGTGCGAGAACTCGCACACCACCAGCCGCCCGCCCGGGCGCAGCACGCGGCGCATCTCCAGCAGGGCATCCTCCGGGTGCTGCACGTTGCGCAGCCCGAACGAGATGGTGACCGCGTCGAAGCTCGCATCGGGGAACGGCAGGTCCGCCGCATCCGCCTGCTGCAGGTCGAGGTCTGGGAAGCGGCGGCGTCCTTCGGCGATCATGCCGGCCGAGAAGTCCACCGCGGTGACGTGCGCGCCGGCCGCGACCAGCGGCATGCTCGACGCCCCCGTGCCGGCCGCCACGTCGAGCACCCGCTCGCCCGCGTGCAGGTCGAGCGCCCGCAGCGTGGCGCGGCGCCAGCCGGCGTCCATCCCCAGCGACAGCAGCGTATTCATGCGGTCGTACGCCGGCGCGGTCTGATCGAACATCTCCGCCACCGAGGCGGGGCGCTTGGTCAGGTCAGCTGTGGTCACAACGCCCGAGTCTACCCGGAGGATGTCGCGGGAGCAGTGGTGGGCTTGCCCGGGTCGGGCAATGCTCTGCAATGATGGCGGACGTGATGCAGAACGAGCCGCAGCCGACGCCACCGGACCTGGATGCGGTGCTCAGGCTCGCCGAGGCGCGCCGGCCGCTGGTCTGGTCGTCGGGACGACGGCAGCTGGTCGGGCTGGGGGATCTGAAACTGATCGGGACGCCGGGAGCCGGCAGTGCCGACTGGGATGCGAGTGCTGCGGATGCGTCGCCGGCGGGGCGGCTGGCCGAGGCGTGGCGCCGCTACTCGACGCCCAGAGTGCAGGCCGGAGCCGACCCGCACCGGCTGATCGCGTTCGGCTGGGTGCCGTTCTCGATCCAGTCGGAGGCCCGGGCCCGGCTGATCGTGCCGGAACTCGCCGTGGGCGGGGAGGATGCGGGCGGTTCGGCAGGTTCGAGGGATTCGACCAGTCCGACCGATCCGAGTCGTCCAGCCGGTCCCGCCGGCCCGGCGCGCCCGGCCCCCGCTGGCCGGGCCGGGGAGAACCGGCGCACGCTCGCGGAAGTCGAGGCAGCGGGGTCGGCCCATCCCCTGCCCTGGGGTCCGGCGCCGCGCACGGAGCTGCACGGCACGCCGGACGGACGCACCCGCTTCGAGCGCGCCGTGGCCGCCGGGATCGCCCGGATCGACGCCGGGGACTGCCGCAAAGTCGTGCTCGGCCGGGAGGTCTCGGGCCACGTCTCGCTCGGCGCGGACCTGCGCCACCTCATACGCCGCCTGCAGCATGTGTATGCCGATTGCTGCATATTCGCGGTGGACGGCCTGATCGGGGCGAGCCCCGAGCGTCTCGCGACCGTCAGCGGGGGGCAGGTGCGCTCGCGCGTCCTCGCCGGCACCGCCGCCCGCGGCGCCGACCCGGCCTCCGACCGCCGCGCCGGGCGAGAACTCGAGCGCAGCGAGAAGGACCGGGCCGAGCACGCCTTCGCGCGCGACTCGGTGCAGTCTGCCCTCGCCGGACTCTGCACCGACATCGCACTGCAGCGCGACACCGAGCTGCTGCGGCTGCCGAACGTCTGGCATCTGTCCAGCGAGCTGACGGGACGGTTGCGCCCGGGGGCGGGCGTGCTGGATGCCGTCGCCGCGCTGCACCCGACCGCGGCCGTGGCCGGGACCCCCGCCGCGAGCGCGCTGCACCTCATCGCCGCGCTGGAGGATGCGGATCGGGGCCGGTTCGCCGGCGCGGTGGGGTGGATCGACGCCGCCGGAGACGGCGAGTGGGCCCTCGCGATCCGCTGCGCGGAGTTCGCCCCCGCCGGAGAGGTGCGAGCCTGGGCCGGCTGCGGCATCGTCGCCGGGTCGGACCCCGCCCGGGAGTGGGACGAGACCGAGCTGAAACTGCGGCCCATGCGCGACGCGCTGTCAGCCGCCGAGCGCGACGACGAAGACTCCGGGGCCGGACTCCCGCAGCCGGGCCTCGAGCCCTGAGACCGGGACCCGCCGCACCGGCCATCCGTATGATGCGGCCAGCGCGACCAGGTCGGCGTCGTGGGGCGTGCGCATCACCTGGTCGAATGCCGCCGGCGGGGCCGTGTCCGCCACTTCAAGATGATCGAAGATGCTGCCGCCTTGGTCGTCGCCGACCACCGCTTGCACCGGCGGCAGCGCCTCGCCGCGAGGTCGCCACAGCCCGCCCGCGTCGTGGAGAAAGGCGAGGTCGCCGGTCAGCACCCGCACCAGGCCGCGACGGCGCGGGTGGAAGGCACCGGCAGCGGAAGGCGCCGAGGCTGCCCCCGGCCGGATACCGGGGCGCGCCCAGGCCGCGCCGATCGCCGTCGACAGGGTGCCGTCGATGCCCGCGAGCCCGCGGTTCGCGTACACCTCGGCATCGCGGGGAGGAAGGACCCGGTCGGCAACGCGCACGAGCTCCGAGGCGGCGAACGCCACCGCGTCCTCGGGGCCGGTGACGTTCCAGACCGCCGCCACCAGGTCGCGACGGACTTGGTCAGCGTCGTCAGCAGGCTCGGCCAGCCGACCCCCCGCGGCGATCCATCGCTCCAGCCATTCCCGCGGTGCACGCCCATCGAACTGCACCGTCGCAGCCGCCTGCGACCCCGCGGGCCGGAACGGCACCGGGGACGGATCGACCACGATCACGCGGCGCCCCGGCTCCCGCAGGTAGGCCTGCACCGGCCGGGTCAGTGTGGGGCGGCCGTACACCACGACCGTGGTCGCCTCGGCCGCCGGACCACGCCGGGCACCGCCCGCGAGGCCATCCGCCAGCACCTGCGCATAGGCGGGGACGACAGCCGTGCCACGCCGCTCGCCGCTCACGATCTCCGCGCACAGAGGGACATCCGCCCGCTCGCACTGCTCGGCGACCCCGCACGGCGCCCCGGTACCCGCGATGACCACCGTGCCGGCCGCGGGGACGGCGACGGGGGCCGGGTCGGCGCCAGTCGCCTCCACCGCGGACGTCGCCCCAGGGGAGAAGACCTCCGCGGCCGGCACCCCGCCCATCGGGGTCCTCGCCTCCATCGATCTCGCAGCCCCCGCACCTGCCACGACCCCGCCCGTGCCCGACCCGTCAGATGCGGCGAGCAACCGGGCGACCTCCGCCGCCTCCGGCGCGGCACCCGACAGCGGGTCGCGAAACTGCACATTGATCTGCAGCGGCCACCGTCCGACGCGCCCCGCCACGCCACGCGCCACCCGGGCGGCGACGCGCGGCCCAGACTGGTACGCATCGGCGTTCACCTCGACGCAGTCCGCGACGAACCGGCCGAACAGGCCCGGCTGCCAGGTGGTCTGGTTGGCGCCGATGCCGAGCAGCTCGTCAGGACGGTCGCAGGTGATCGGGATGACCGGAGCCCCGACGTGCCAGGCCTCCATCACCGCCGGCAGCAGGTGGCCGCCCGCCGAGCCGGACGTGGTCACGATCGCCACCGGCCGTCCACTGGACTTCGCCGCGCCGAGCGCCAGGAACCCGGCGGCCCGCTCATCGATGCGGACCGCCAGCTCGACCTCGCCAGCCGCGGCGGCCGCCGCGAGCGCCAGGGCCAGCGCCTGCGACCGGGACCCGGGGCACACCACGAAGCGGCGGACGCCCACCTCGCCCAGCGCTCGGATGAGCAGCGCGGCGAACCCGCTGGACGCGTTCCATCCCGAATCCGGCCAGCCGGCATCCCCGTCCGACAGGTCGGACGCAGGACGCCCGCCGTCAGCCGGCATCGCGCGCGTCCCCGCCGTCGCGGCGGCGCCGGTCCTCCTCGTCCTCGTGGTCGAGGCGGGAGAGCTCCTCCTCCAACCGCTGGATGCGCTCTTCCGGGCTCAGACCTTGCAGGAAGCGGTCGGGGTCGGACGCGAACGGCCCGGCCGGGGGCTTCCTCCCGGGCCCGCCAGCACCCGCGGGCGTCCCAGCGCCACCGGCGCTCCCCGGCCCCGGACCGGCAGCCTCCGCCGGCGCCGCCGCGGCGCGCCCCCACGGCCGCCCCATCGTCCACCACAGCACCGCGCCCAGCACCGGCAGGATCAGCACCAGCCCGCCCCACGCCCAGCGCGGCAGGATGCGCACGGTGCCCCGGGGGGAGCCCAGGACGTCCACCAGCGACACGACGGTCAGCAGCAGGACGACGCCGGCGGCGATGAGCAGCACGCGAATGATCATGATGCCGTCCCGACGCTCACAGCCCGGCCGTCAGGGCCAGCCCGAGACCGGCGGCCGCGGCGAAGACCAGCGCGGCCAGGCTCGTCCAGCGCAGCGCCTCGACCTGCTGCCGGGGCGTGGCCGGCCGGAGGCCCCGACGCAGGGCGAGCACCGCCAGCGGCAGCGAGACGAGCCCCGCCCAGGCACCCGGAGCGCCGACGGCCATGGCCACCAGCAGCAGATAGGGCGCGACGATCATGGCGGCGTAGGCGCTGCGGGCCCGGCGGCGTCCCAGCCGGACGGCGAGCGTGTGCTTGCCGCTGCGCGCATCCGTGTCGATGTCGCGCAGGTTGTTGATCATCAGCACAGCACAGGCGAACAGACCCAGCGCGACGGCCGCCACCCAGCACAGCCCGGTCAGCCGCAGGGTCTGCACGTAGACGGTGCCGAGCGTCGCGACCAGGCCGAAGAACACGAACACGGCCACCTCTCCCAGCCCCGCGTACCCGTACGGATGGCGGCCGCCCGTGTAGAACCAGGCGGCCAGCACGGCGGCCGCCCCGACCGCCAGCAGCCACCACTGCTGGGTGAGCACCACGAGCGCCAGCCCGGCCAGCCCGGCCGCACCGAAGCAGGCGAACGCCGCGGCCCGCACCGTCCGCGGCCGCGCCAGGCGCCTGCCGGTCAGGCGGACGGGCCCGACCCGCTCGCCGTTGTCGGTGCCGCGCACCCCGTCGGAGTAGTCGTTGGCGTAGTTCACCCCGATCTGCAGCAGCAGCGCCACCGCCAGCGCCAGCAGCGCGCGGCCGACGTGCGCCGCGTCCAGGGAAGCGGCCAGCCCGGAGCCCAGCAGGACGGGCGCCACGGCCAGGGGCAGCGTCCGCAGCCGCGCCCCCTCGACCCAGTCGGCGAACGTGGCGCGGCGCACCAGCGAGTCGTCCAGCATCCCGGTCATCGCTCGCTCCCCTGGCCGGGCTGGATGTCGAGGTCGGGACGGGCGCCGAGTTCGCGCTCCGCCCCGAAGTCGGGACGGAAATCGGGCAGGGAAGCCCCGGCCGCGCCCATCGTGGTCGGGCTCGCCTGGGCGGTCGTCGCCGCCAGCGCGGCCGCCGTGCGGGACAACGAGCGCCGATCGACTTTCCCGTTGGGCAGCCGGGGCAGCCCGAAGTCGATGTACGTGAATGCGGCCGCCGTGGCGTGACGCCCGAGACACTGATGCAGGTGGGCGTTGATCGCCTCCAGCGGCAGCCGGTGCTGCCGCAGACTGCCGTCGGCGTACCCGGCGAACCGGGTCCCCCACTTCTCGTCGGCGAACGGCGCCACCACCGCGGTGCTGAGCCCCGGCAGTTCGTGCAGCGCCTGCTCGACCTCCTCCAGGTCGAGCTTCATCCCGCCGGTCATGATCAGCTGATCCTCTCTTCCGATCACCGTGAGCACTCCGTTCTCCAGTCGACCCCGGTCTCCCGTGCGAAACCACCGGCGGCCGTCCTCCGCGAAGAAACGCGACCGCGACTGGTGGTCCGCCCTCAGATACCCCTCGGCCAGGGTCGGGCCCGCCACGCGGATGCTCTCATCCACGACGCGCACCTCCACTCCGGGCAGGGGCACCCCGTCATAGGCACAGCCGCCGGCCGTCTCGGTGCCGCCGTAGGTGGTGACCACGTTGACGCCCGCATCCGCCGCCTGCTGCGCGAGCCGGGGGGACAACCGCTGCCCGCCGACCAGCACCGCCTGGAAGGACGCCAGCAGCCGACTGGCTTCCGTATCGTCCAAAAGCTTCCCCAGCTGCACTGGGACCAGCGCCGTATACCGTCGGTGCGCATTCATGCCTGCAGCAGCATGAACAAAGGCCTCAGCGGTGAAGTGCATCGGGCGGCACAGCACCGGCTCCGTGTCGGCCAGCAGGCTCCGCACCAGCACCTGCACGCCGGCGATGTAGTTGACAGGCAGCGCCAGCAGCCATTGGCCGGTGCCGAGACGCTCGGCCGTCGCCCGCGCCGAGGCGAGCAGCGCCGACGCCGACAGCAGCACCCGTTTGGGATGCCCCGTCGAACCGGAAGTCCGCACGATCAGGTCCGTGGTCTCCGGCACCCGTACCGTGCCGACCGCCCGCTGCTCCACCGCGAACAGTTCCACCGGGGTCGGTTCGAACGCCGTCTCGGCCGCCCCCACGATCGCCGCCCGCAGCCGCTGCTGCACGACCTCCGGCTGCGCGAGCACCACATCCACCGACCGGCCGAGCCGATTCAGAACTGCCATGGGAACGGGCTCCAATCCGGGTCCCGCTTCTGGAGGAACGAATCCCGCCCCTCCACCGCCTCGTCGGTGCCGTACGCCAGACGGGTCGCCTCGCCGGCGAAGATCTGCTGGCCGACCATGCCGTCGTCCACCGCATTCATGGAGAATTTCAGCATGCGGATCGCCGTCGGCGACTTGGTCAGGATGGTGCGGCCCCACTCGATGCCGGTGCGCTCCAGCTCGGCGTGCGGCACCACCGCGTTCACCGCCCCCATCTCGTAGGCGCGCTGCGCGTCGTAGGTCCGCGCCAGGAAGAACACCTCGCGCGCCCGCTTCTGCCCCACCTGTCGGGCGAAGTAGGCGGAGCCGAACCCGCCGTCGAACGAGCCCACGTTGGCATCCGTCTGCTTGAACCGGGCATGCTCGCGGCTGGCGATCGAAAGATCGCAGACCACATGCAGCGAGTGCCCGCCGCCCGCCGCCCAGCCGGGCACCAGCGCGATGACCACCTTCGGCATGAACCGGATCAGCCGTTGCACCTCCAGAATGTGCAGGCGCCCACCGCGGGCCCGCTCCGAGGCGTCCACGTGATCGGCGGCCTCCGCGTACTTGTAGCCGTCGCGGTCGCGGATGCGCTGATCACCGCCCGAGCTGAACGCCCAACCGCCGTCGGTCGGGCTGGGGCCGTTGCCGGTGAGCAGCACCACACCCACATCCGGCTGGCACCGCGCGTGATCGAGCGCACGGTACAGCTCGTCCACGGTGCGCGGACGGAAGGCGTTGCGGACCTCCGGACGGTCGAAGGCGATGCGGACGATGCCCAGCGAGACGTGGCGGTGGTAGGTGATGTCGGTGAGATCGTCGAAGCCCGGAACCGCTCGCCACGACGCCGAGTCGAACAGTGCGGACACCGGGGTCCGGGAAGTCGTGCTCATGCGCTCCACTGTACTGGGGGAGGTCGCGGGAGGCGCGGGTTCGGGCTCCTGGACGGTGTGCGGACGGGTACGGACGCTGCCGCACCTCGTCGACCGACATGCGCTGGCGTATGTACAGCCGTGCGAGCTTCGCCGTCACCGGGCCGGGAGCCACGAGCGCTGTGCACCAGCGCCAGCCCCGCCACTGCCCGACGGCGCCCGGCTCTCCTACACTGGGCCGCGTGTCCTCACCCGCCGTCCCCGACCCACTCGACCCCGATCGTCCACCGGCCCGCATCACCGTGCCGGACGACGTGGAGCTGCCGGGCCTCTCTGACATCCTCTCGTCGCTGCACGTCGTCTCGCTGCCGATGACGGTGCGCTTCCGCGGCATTCAGCGCCGGGAGGCGGCCCTGTTCCGCGGACCCGCGGGCTGGACCGAGTTCTCGCCGTTTCTCGAATACGGCACGGCGGAGGCCGCCAACTGGCTGGCGGGCGCGATCGACTACGGCTGGGGGACGCAGGTGCCTGCCCGGCGCGACCGCGTCGAGGTGAACGCGACCATTCCGGCCGTCTCCGCCGCCGAGGTGCCGAGAGTGCTCGCCGCCTACGGCCCGGTGGGGACGGTGAAGGTGAAGGTCGCCGGCGCGGGCTCGGATCTGCAGCAGGATGTGGAGCGGGTCGCCGCCGTGCGGTGTGCGGCCGGCGCAGAGGTGCGCATTCGCATCGACGCGAACGGCGGCTGGACCGTGGCGCAGGCGACGACGGCGCTGGAGGCTTTCGCCCCGTTCGGCCTGGAGTACATCGAGCAGCCCGTCGCCGCCTTGGCCGACCTGGCCGAAGTGCACCATCGCGCCGCCGCGGTCGGCATTCCGATTGCGGCCGACGAGGCGATCCGCAAAGCCGGCGACCCGGAGCGGGTGGCCGAGCTGGGGGCCGCCGACCTCATGATTCTGAAGGCGCAGCCCCTGGGCGGCATCCGCCGCGCACTGGAGACCGCCACCCGGTGCGGGCTGCCCGCCATCGTCTCCAGCGCCCTCGACACGTCGGTCGGTCTGGGGATGGGGACGGAACTGGCCGGGGCCCTGCCGGAGTTGTGGCACGCGTGCGGGCTGGCGACCGGGACGCTGCTGCAGCGCGATGTCGCCCTGCCCCCGCTGCGGCCGGACCGCGGCACGCTGCCGGTAGGACGGTGCGCGCCCGCTCCGCGAGCGCTGGCCGCCGCCGCCGCGTCGCCGGACCGCCGCATGTGGTGGGCCCGGCGCATCGCCGACTGCCTCGACGAGCTGCGCACCCGCCGCGGGTGAGATCGACGGTGCGGACCGCGGTAAGCCCCAGCGCGATGCCGGCCGACCCACTCCCGTCAAACCGTCAGAGAGGACACGGACGCGCGCGCAGCGTCGTCAACCTCTCGTGATGCCGTCGGCGAACTCCCGGTGCACCCCGACTACCCCAGATGGGCGCGCAGCAGATCGTGCTGGCGGAGATAGGCGACGAGGGGGGAATAGGGGTCGATGGATTCCACACCGTACGGCACGACGGCCATATCCGGGTTCTGCAATTCCACCTCGAGCGGCTGCTCCGGGGTCGCAGGGGTGATGCAGGTGAGCTGCAGGGTGGCCACGCCGAGTACCGGCAGTACGTACCGCCCCTGCAACGGTTTTTTCGCGCGCGGGGTGAGCGCGGCGATCGTCGGCGTCACATCCACCCCGGCGTAGCGGCAGGTCGTCCCCTCCGGCAGCCACCTCACCTCGGTGACGTCCATGCCGAGCGGTTTCCCAGTGGCATTATCGCTGCTCTGGATCGTGAAAGTATCGCCGGTGGCGGCCTTGCGCACGGAGAGCAACTGCTGCACGTCCCGACCCCCGAGGCGGTAGGAGACCGACACCGAGTAGCGCCCTCGATCGATCTGATCAAACGATTGCACCTTGTCGATACGGACCGAGCCCGGACGGTCCTCGACGTGCCGGTAGAGATCATCAGTGAGGAAGCGCTGCTGCGGCGAGCCGTCGTACCGGTAGTCGGTGAGGGCGACCGCCGCCTGGACTTTTCCTGCCCGCAGATCGGCGAAAAACTCGGTCACCAACTGCTCCGCCGCAGCCCGATCGTCTTTCTCGCGCTGCGCCCGGAGGTGGGGCGGGATCAAGATCACACAGAAAAACACCACCGGGACGAGCACCGCGACCACGATGGCGACGACGACCTTCACCGAACGGACACGAGATGCGGCCATCTGCCCGGGATCTCCTCTTCGACGGAAGCGAGCTGACTCACCTGCGCGTGCCAGGAGTTGTCAAACGCCGTGATCATCTTGATCAGGCCGGCGACGGCGGTGATGATCGCCGCAATCACCGCGATGATCGGCCCGACGACGGTCTCTGCCGAGACGACGGCGGCCGCGAGTTCCACGGCCAGGGCGGTGATGACTCCGAATGCCGTCGCCCAGTAGGTGTCGATCGCCGCCGCCATCGATTCGAGCGAACCCCGCACCGTATCGGCAAGCGGGCCGACACCGGCCAGAGCTTTTCGCTGGCCCGCGATCCCATCTTTGTATGCCTCCGCACCGCGACCACTCCAGTAATAGTTCGCACGCAGCTGATCGGTGCCGATCTCCTCCCCGGCCGCCTTGGTCCGGGAGACGACCGAGTCGAGCCACGTCTGTTCCGCCCTTCGGAGCGCACCGGAATCGCCGACGTATTTGAGGGCCTCGTCGACTTTCGCGAAGAATTCTTCGACCTTCGCCGTCAGTGTCGACCACAATTCGCGAGCCTGGTCCGCGACCCACCGCATCGCTTCGGGAAGCTCTTGCAATACCGAGTTGATGGCATCGGTGAACTCATCGAACAACTGCTCGGTACGCTGAACTTCTCGTACTACTTCTTGCACTACCTCAGGCGCAGACATTGCATCTTCCTCTCCTGCCGACCGACTTTCACCTATTTGGAGAGACTCCAGGTATGGGCCAGGGTGCCGGCGATATCCTGCTCGTTGCTCTCGTACTCTCGGCGGACCTCACGGAGGGTGTCCCCCACGGTCTGGACGACGTCTTTCCCCGCCCGAAGGTAATCGCCGAAGAGTGTGCACACGTTCTGATACTTCTCCGCCACCTCAGCAGCACGTCCGGTAAACGCGGATGGGACCACTGCGACGTCGGCCATCCCGGATACGGCTTTCGCCGTGTCTGAGGCGGCACTATCCCATTGCCCGGCATCGCTCGAGAGCGCATCGAAATTCGCCTTGAACTCACCACACATGTTCTTCCTTTCCTGTATGCCTTGCTCTGCCCGCTACGCCTCCGGGACGATGGCCCGGATGAGCGCCTCAGGATCACTGACGAGATCGGCGATGCGCTGCAACCGAGAACCGGCGAGAGGCGAGTCGGACCGTGCCTCGCGCGCGCGTTTCTGCGCCTCGGCAATGGATTGCGTGACGACCGTCGATATCCGTGAGGAGGGCTGCCGGTCGACCCACGCCGCGTCCAAGGACACGTCGGTCAGCCGCCCACCGGCGTCGACTTCGACCGTCACCCCGGTACTGCTGGCGGAACGGAAGCGCGCCACTCGCACCCGATGCAGATCCGAGAGGAATTCGTCCAGAGCCGAGGTGACCTGACCGGCCAGGCTTTGGAGATTCTCAGCCACACCGCTGAGATCTGCACCCCGCTCTCGCTGCCGGTCGAACTCGTCCTCAATTCGGTCCGGAAGCGAGTCCCGGGCGAATGACGTCGGTCGGGCACGGGGCGCCGGGCCGTCCTCCAGCCGCTTCAGATTCTCGGCCCAGTCTTGCAGGGGCCGATACTCCGCCTGCCGATAGACACTCAGGATGGCGTCCGCCAACTGGACCGGCTCGTAGTGGTCGCGCCAGGCCTCCGTCACCCGCACGGTGGCAGCCTTCTCCGGTGGAGAGGAGACCGTCACCGCGATCGTCCGAAACGTATCGGTCTCCTGCGGAGCCGGCTGCGGGACTCCCCGGTCGGCCTCCGCTGCCGCCGAGAGCAACTGCAACGTGCTATCGAGGCTCTCTCGCAGCTCATGCAATGCATCCACGTCTGCTGGCATCATGACCCTTTCCTCTGCGCAGCTATGCACTACCCGTTCAGACGCCTCCCCCTCGGCAACTGCCGGAGAATGATTCACCTCTCACGGCAGAACGAGGGCGAAACCAGCACAGGGAGGCTCTCCCGCGAAATGGGTCAGAACGAGAAGCGCTTGGCCGAACTGTTGTCGCTGCTGACGTAGGTGGAGGAGATCTCCGCGGTTTTCTGCGAGATCGTCTGCAACAGCTGCTGAATCTCACTGAGTGACTTGTTCCACTCCACCTGGGCCACGTGATACGACTGCTGGGCCGCACCATCCCACGACCCGATCAACTGCTTGACCTGCGAATCCAGGGTCTCAAGCTCATTGCGAATCCCATCCGCTCCCCGAGCGATCTCGGCCGAAAGTGAATTCACCTGTTCCGGAGTAACTGCGAACGATTCCATAATCTGCACTACCTTTCGAAAGAAAGAAACACTGTTATATATGTTGAATACCGCAGCACTCAGCCCAGCATCGATCCCAAGTTCTTGATCACCGACTGATGCTGCTCTTCCGTCGCCGCCTCATCACGCTCAGTCGCCCGCAGTGAATCTTCCAGGTTCACGAGCACGTTATTCAGCTTCGTGGTCTCTTCATTCCAGCGTTGCATCAACGAGGTGAACGCCGTCGCCGCCGAACCCGTCCAGTACCCAGACAACTGCTCGATCTGGCCCCGTACATTCCCGATCTGTGAATCAATACCCGTCTTCGCCTCGCGCACCGCATCAGCGCCCTTCTTCAGCGCACCCGCTTCAGCAGAAATCTGATTAGCCATATCGCACCTCTTTCCTCATCTACCCACAACGAGCAGATATCTGTTCTCAGTTGTTCTCCATCGCCGGATCCGACCGCGGCCGATACATCCTTCGACATTCACAGACTACGAGACCACTCCATTCGAATCGGAGTTCTCCACAGAAATCCGACCGACGTGTTTTCCCGCTCAGTCGGACACCTGCTCCTGCTCCGAACCCGTGCCATGAGTGATGCTCGGCGAGGAGAAGATGATGTATCGGAAGACGTCGTCGTCCACCGCCTCCTCGAAAGCACCATCGGCGCGCGTCAGTAAGAAACTCAGGGAGTTGAACGCCCACGCGATGTGCTGCGAGCACTCGACGGTCGGCGACGTCATCGGCTCCCAGCGCCGTCTGGCCCCGAACCGGCGGAGCGAGACCGAAACGGCCGCGAGCGCGCTGCCGGCGAAGGCCGGGTCCGCCCACGCCCAGAGGAAACTCGACGTGGACCGAGTGTAGGTACCGATCAGCTGGGCGGGGGCCGTGACCTGGGCACCGCCTTCGAAGTTGAACACGATGCACCCTCGGGCCGGGTCAAGCCGGTAGGAGATCTCGTGCCCGAAGTTCCAGGTCGCCGAGTGCAGCGCCCACGTCTTGGACAGTCGGGCGTTCGCGACGGCCACCAGCTCCCGGAACGAGTACCGGTTGATCTCTTCGGTGGCCATGGCCGAATGCAGCGCCCGCTGCTGCCGTTCTCTCGCCGTGTCTCCCATATTGCTGCGTTTCTCTCTCCTGAAGGCGCTCCATCATCGGGGCGCCGAATTCATTGCTGCGTGGGCGGCTCGTAGGCGAGCTGCGCCACGACGACGCCGGCTTCCCTGCTCACGATCTGCGCCCGCCCCGGAACCGAGCGCTTCGCCTTGACCCGCCCGATGAGGGGCCCCTCCTCCGGGTCTCCGGATAGCAGAATCCCGGTGGTTCCGAGATCGCCCAGCCGTTGCAGCACCGAGTCGTACGACGCCCGGCTGGCACCGCCGGCACGACGGGTGAGGATGAGGTGCAGACCGATGTCATGGGCCTGGGCGAGCAGAGGCACCAGCGCGCTGAGAGGGTTCCCCTCCGAAGTGGCCACCAGGTCGTAGTCGTCGACCAGCACGAAGGCCTCCGCACCGCTCCACCACGACCGTTCCCGCAGCTGCTGGGGGGTGACGTCGGGGCCCGGCATCCGGCCGCGCAGATATTGGGCGAGCTCCGCCATGCCCCCAGTGGCCGTGTCGTGTGAGGTGAGATAGGCGCCGAGATGGGCGGCGGGCAGCTCCCCCAGCAGGGAGCGGCGGATGTCGACGGCGAAGATCTTGGCCCCATTGGACGGGTAGACCCGGGCGATCTGGGCCGCGACCTGCCGCAGGAAGGACGACTTGCCCGACTGGGAGTCGCCGTAGAGGAACAGATGCGGCTCTTGGGCCGGCGAGAAGCCGAATGGAGCCAGCTCCGCCTCGTCCACTCCGATCCAGAACGTCGTGTCACGCTGCTCGGCCGGCGCCTGCGCCACCACTTCCGCGGTGGTGATCTGCTCTGGCAGCAGACGCAGCTTGGGCGGCCGCGGTCCGTGCCAGGCCGCGGCGACGCGGTCGATCAGGTCTTCGACGCCGCTGGCCACGTCAGCCGGGTCGGTGCCGCCGTCGATACGCGGCAGCGCCGCCATCATGTGGAGTCCGGCCTGGTCGAGCCCGCGCCCGGGGACGGCCTGCGGGACGTTGCGGGCGGCCTTGCGGGCGAGCTCCGAGTCGCCCGGGTCGCCGAGCCGCATCTCCAGCTTGGTGCCGATGAGGTCTTTGACACTGGGACGGATCTCCATCCAGCGGGCTGCGGAGAGCAGCACGTGCACGCCGTAGGTGAGGCCTTGCGAGACGATGGCCTGCACGGTGGGCTCCAGCGCCTCGAACTCGGCGCGGAGCACCGCCCAGCCATCGATGACGAGGAAGACGTCGCCGTAGCCGTCGTCGACCTCGCCGCGCGCGCGTCGCGCGCGGTAGGTCTCGATCGAGTCGATCGCGTGCTCGCGGAAGTAGGCCTCCCGCCGGGCGATGATGCTGACGACCTCGGCGACGGTGCGATTGACCGTCTCCGGCTCGGTGCGGGTGGCGACCCCGGCGACGTGGGTGAGACGTTTGAAGGGGGTGAAGGCGCCGCCGCCGAAGTCGAGCACATAGAACTGCGCCTCCAGCGGTGAACGAGTGAGGGCGAGCCCGGCGACCACGGTGCGCAGCAGGGTG
Source organism: Pseudoclavibacter sp. (assembly GCA_047722305.1). Taxonomy (GTDB): domain Bacteria; phylum Actinomycetota; class Actinomycetes; order Actinomycetales; family Microbacteriaceae; genus JAKVJE01. The sequence continues at coordinate 44,562 of JBDNYM010000008.1, forward strand.
CTCTTTCCGCTGAGCGGGCCGCCGACCACCGCGAGATGCCCGCCTGCTCCGCTCAGGTCGATTTGCAGGATGTCGCGGCGCTGTTCCAGCGGCTTGTCGACGAGGCCGGCCGGGGCCAGGAGGGTACCGGCGGCACGCCACTTCGCCGAGACGAGCCCGAGCTGTGGGTCCTCGGCCAGGTCGTCCATCAGTTCGTCGAGGGAGTTCGGCGTGACCAGCGGCGGCAGCCAGACCGCGTGGGCCTGGGGGCCGCGGCCGCGCATCGCGTCCACGGCCAGGTCGAAGGTGGACTGCTTCGAGTCCGGGTTCTGCACCGGCGGACCGGAGACGTAGGACGCCCGGAAGCGGATGAGCGTGCTGTTGTCCGGTTTGAGGTAGCCGACGCCGGGCACGGGCGGCAGCTCGTACGCGTCCGGCACCCCGAGCACCGCCCGCGACTCGGTGGCGGAGAAGGTGCGCAGGCCGATGCGGTACGAGAGGTGCGAGTCGAGCCCGCGCAGCTTGCCCTCCTCGAGGCGCTGGGAGGCCAGCAGCAGGTGCACCTCCAGAGATCGTCCCAGCCGACCGATGTTGACGAACGTCTCGACGAACTCGGGTTTGGCGGCCAGCAGTTCCGAGAACTCGTCGATGACGACGAGCAGCGCGGGCAGCGGCGCCAGATCGGTGCGCCCGTCCCGCCTGGCCTTCTCGTATTCGGTGACGTTGGCGAAGTTTCCGGCGGCGCGCAGCAGCTCCTGCCGGCGCACCATCTCGCCCTGGATCGCCTCCTGCATGCGGTCGACCAGGGCGATCTCCTCGCCCAGGTTGGTGATGATGGCGGAGACATGGGGCATCCCGGCCATCCCGGCGAAGGTGGCGCCGCCCTTGAAGTCGACGAGCACGAAGTTGAGCTGCTCGGGGGAGTGCTCCAGGGCCAGCGCGAGCACGAGGGTGCGAAGGACCTCCGATTTGCCCGACCCGGTGGCGCCGATGATGATGCCGTGCGGGCCCATGCCGTGCTGCGCGGCCTCTTTGAGGTCGAGGTTGACGGGGCGGTTGTCCGGGGTGAGCCCGATCGGCACGTTGAGGCGGTCGCGGTGCAGTTTCGGGGCCCAGGTCTGATCGAGATCGACTGCCCGGATGTCGCCGATGCCGAGCAGGTCGACCAGCTCGGACGACACGGCACCAACGCCTCTGCCCGCTTCTTCTTCGGCCGCGGGGAGCACCAGGCGGGAGGCGATCGCGGTGGCCTCGACGATGCTCAGCTGGTCGACGAGGATGATGTGCTCCGGCACCCCGACCTCCAGCAGACTGATCTCGACGGGCTCGCCGTCGGCGGCGGACTGCGCGTCGAGCCCAGGGACGGCGGGGACCGGCTCCGCGTCTGGGAATGAGCAGCGCAGCACGTTCTCGTCGCGCAGCTCATCCCAGTCTTCGGGCAGGTTGAGGATGGTGACCCCGGCGATCCCTGCCGGCGAGGCCAGCGGGTTGGCGTCGGGCAGGGGCACGCCGTCATCGACGACGATGATGTGTGGGACGACGGGCCTCGCCCCACGCCGGAACTCGCCCCGCTCGGAGAGCTCGGCGGGGAGCAGATCGAGCAGTTCGTCGGGATCGCTGACCAGCATCGGCTTGGGGCTGCCGTCGGCGAGCCGTTTCTCAGAGGCGACGTGGGGCAGCCCGCGCACCCACTCCCACCGATGCAGCCCGCCTGGCCGCGCCAGCACGGCGATCCGCAGCACTTCGGGGCCATGCCAGGTGGCGGCCTGGGCGACCACGGCTCGGGCGAGATTGCACACCGGGTATTCGGGACCGGTCAGCTCCACGGCGCGATAATCGCCGAAGCGCACGGAAGCCGGCAGGTGCCGTTGGGTCTCGTGGGTGAGCATGAACCGGTGGGCGGCGGAGGCGGCCACGGGGTCGAGTTGCGCGAGCGGTGGCAGCTCCGGGGCCTCCAGTTTGAGGCACAGCGGCTGCTGATCGGTGCCGAGCCGGATCTGCATGAAGTCTTCGTCGGTCACGGACCGCTCCCACATGCGCGTGCGGTCTTCGGCGACGGCGACGAGTGCACGCGGGTCCGGATGCGTCCAGGTGCCGGCACGGCGCTGCTGCCGGGCGGCCGTGCGCACGGTGGTGCGCAGGCCGGCGAGGTAGACGAGGTATTCCCGACGATTCTCGCGGATGCTGGCGGCGCGCTGACTGCGCTGCCGCCAGCCGTTGACGGCGACGAAGCCGACCGCGGAGAGCAGGAACAGGCCACCGGTGAGCAGCCCGGTAATGCCGGTGTTCGACATGCTGACCATGACGACGGCCCCCACGCTGCCGAGCATCGGCAGCAGGGAGCTGAGCAGGGTGCTGACCCCGTCGGAGGGCTCGATCTCGGGCGGGGCCTGCATCTCGATGCGCCCTTTCGGCACCCGGGGCCGGTCGAGCCGGGCGGTGGGCGTCGTCTCTTGCACGGCGGTCATCCCTGCACCGCCGCGATGCTGAGGGTGCGGTCGCCGAGTTCGAGCCTGGTACCGCTGTCGATCTCGACGGGCTCTCCCGGGTGCAGTTCGTGCGAGCGGCCCTCGTCGTCAAGCAGACGGGTCCCGTTGGTGCTGTCCAGGTCGGTGACGGCGATGCGTCCGTCTTCCGCCCGGATCTCGAGGTGCTGTTTGGAGACCGTCCCCGTGGTGTCGGCGATCTGCACCTGCTGCTCGCCGACGGCGCGGATGGGGGGACGGCGGCCGAGCACGATGACGCCGGGGATGCCCACCCGGGCACGCTGGCCGTTATCGAGACTGATCAGCAGGCTCTGCCGGGGCGCCGCCGCAGCGGATGGGCGCTCCGGCGCCTCGGGACGGGGCGGGACCGACCGAGCGGGACGCACGGGCGGAAGGTCGCTCCCGGCCGCGTGCGACCGACGACGACCAGCGGTCGTGGAGACGCTCCGGGACGGCGGGGACGAACTGGGAACGGGCGGAAGCGGGACCGCTGGAGCGATCGGGACGTCCGACGGCGCGACGACCGCGGGGAGCGGCACCGGGGCGGCGACAGCCTGGGGCCGGGACGTGTCCGGTGAGACGGGCCTGGCCTGGATGGCGGCGCCGGGACCGACGGGGCCAGCGGACGAAACCTCGATCAGCCGGTGCGCGGGATCGGCAGCGGCGGGAGAGAGCGACCGCATCACACCGGCGTAGACCGTGATACCGCGCGCCGCCTGATCGTGCCATCCTCGGCCGCGGCGGGTGCGGTCACGCCTGGCGGTGAGGGTGAGCGCCCAGGCGCCGATCAAGGCGACCAGTGCACTGGCGGCGAGAACGAGGTACTTCCGGGCGGCCCGGGCGGGACCGAGCGGGAGCCTGGCCTCGGCCCGCATGGAGCGCGTGCCGGTGAGCAGCTTGCCGACGGTAGCTCCGGTGCGCGCCTCCATCCCCCAGGCGCCGATCACTGCCTCCGCAGCCGCGATGAGCGCGAGCGGGATGCTGCGCGTGCCCGCCCAGACGAGCAGGGCCGCGATGATCAGCAGCAGCATGTCGATGGTGAGGGAGAGCAGCCGGGTACCGGTGCGGACGTAAGCGGAGGGGATGAGCCGGAGGTCCGGGCCATCGGGAGAAGCAGGGAGCGGGGCGGGGAGCGCCGACCGCCGGTCTCGACGGCGAACGGTTCGGGGCGCCGGTTGCTGGGGCACCGGCTGCCGAAGCGGTGGCGATACCAGCGCAGGCGCGGTGCGGGAGGACGACGGGGGCGGCAGCGGCTGGGTCCGAGCGGTGGCGGCCGGACGGTCGGGGATGTCCTGCCGCCGACGACGCGGCGGACGAGGCGGGATGGGAGCGCTCATGCCATCACCCCTCTGATCACGTCGATGCAGCCGCCGGCGACGAGGGCGGCGGGCAGCACGAACGCGAGGGAGAGACCTTGCAGGAGGTCGGCGGCGCGGGAGAGCCCGAGGGACCGGAACCCTTTTCGGATCGGAGCGACGGCGAGCGCGGCCACGAGAGCGATCACCGGCAGTCCGGCGACCACGCCGAGCACGGCAGCCGGCTGGGCGGGGGCCGCCGCAGCGAGGTATTCGAGGGCCAGCACACCGGCTGCGACCCGGGGGACGGTACGCCGCAGGACTCCGCTGTGGGTGCGAGGCAGCAGGAGGAGAGAGAGCATGGCGAAGGCCACGAGCACCAGGGCGGAGATCTGTTCCAGCGTTCCGGCGGCCCGGGCGAGCACCACGGGGAAGGCGACCGCTGGGAGGACGCAGAAGACCACGGTGCCGACGTCGAGGCGGCGGCGGGCCTGCTCGAGCAGGGGATCGACGTCTCCGGCCGAGAGGGGGTGCGACTTGGAGGGGATGACGCCGCGCACCGTCCATCGGGCCCGCATGAGCACGCCGTATTCGAGCAGCTGCCCGTCGGGGACGGAGATGCTGGTGGCCGGCAGGGCGTGCAGGGCCAGTGATGAGGTTCCGACCAGCACGGCGGCGACGACCGAGCCGGGCCAGTCGAGCAGCAGGGCCGCCCCGGTGAGGGCGACGACGGCGAGGGCGACGGCCAGCAGCAGGCGGTGCGCGCCCCGCAGGGCACGCCCCGGGTCGGCGGCGATGAGCACGGCCAGCAGGAGCGCGACGACGGCGGCGCCGAGGAACACGGAGAGTCCTCCCCGGTCGGGAAGGCCGGCGGGGACGGCGAGGGCACCGGCGCTGACGCCGAGCACGACCATGGAGGCCGTGGTGATGCCGAGGCCGGCGCGTCCCGTCCGACCCGCCGCGACGGCCGCGCCGAGGGCGCCGAGGGCGAGGACGACGCACAGACCGGAGAGGACGACGCGCTGCCGCGATGCGGCGGCGGGGTCGAGCACGGCCGCGGCGATGGCGGCGAGGCCGAGCAGCATCCAGAGACCGTCGCGCAGCAGGGCGTTGCGCTGCCGTTGCAGCTGCAGTGCGGTGCTGGTGCGGGTCATCGTGATCCTCCTCTCTTCGTCCGTTTCGCGGGGCGACCGATTTCTGTTCGGGTCGGTCAGTTCAGGCCCCGGGGCGCTGGCCCCGGGTGGTGTCGGCCGCCCTTCATGGCTCCGACGGAGCGGATGCGGGGCCCGGCCTCCTCCTCGAGCTGGGGGGCGATGAGCCCGAGGCCGGCGCCGTGCCGGCGCCCCTTCTGCCGGTCGCCGCCGGCGCCACCGGGCGCGCCGAGCATGCCCGGCTGGCCGCCGCGGGCACCGGCGGCCTCCGCAGCGCCGCCGGCCTTCGCCCCGGCCATGCCGACCTTGCCCGCGAGGCCTTCAGGCGTGCCGGCTCCGCCGGCCTTGCTCGCGTCGGCCGAAAGCCCGCCGAGAAGACCGCGGCCCATGCCGCCCGCGCCCACCCCTCCGGCACCGCCGGCCGCGCCCCCGGCCGCCGAGCCGAGGATGGTGGCGTCGACGGTGCCGGCCGCGGCGGCGCCCCTCAGTCGGGAGGCGCCCGCGGCGCCGCCGCCGGCGGCCCGCCCGCCGCGCGCCCTGCCCGGCAGCACACCGCCGAGTCCCATGTCGTAGTCGGTGCTGGGGTTCCCGGAGCCGATACCCGTGGGCGAGTCGCTTCCGCTGCGGGTGGGACCGCTGGTTCCGGGTCCGGTACTCCCCGAGTCCGGGCGCTGAGCTTCCCGGTCACCATTTCGGCCGATAGACCCCAGCCCCGGGTCCGACACGGAGGTACGGGGATACGCCCCCTGATCTCCGCTCGATGCGTAGCCCACCGCGCCGGCACCCGAGCTCAGCCCGAGGATGCCCGCGGCACCGGCCGCGATGCCACCGACCGCGGCCCCCGCACCGAGACCCGCCGCCGAGACCCGGCTGGACGAACCGGAGCCCGACGCACCGCCGACGTTGAACGCGCCGGTGGTCGCCGCCGCGCCGGATGCGTCGACGTGGGGGAAGTCGCTGGGGTTGGGCTCTTTGACCTGGAGGGGAGTTGGGGCACTGCCTTCGCTCGGAAGACGCTGGATATTTTCTTGCAGCGCACTCTTGAACTTTGCGAGCGCCTGCTCAGCTGCCCGTTCGCGATTATCTATCAGAAGGCCATTCAACAGTTGGAGGCCGGCCTCCCCGGCCACGGTGACTGGGCCACCGAGCACGCTGACCGCGACCGCGATGGGGCTGGTGGCAGTAGCAATCGCATCCACGACGTGCGCCGGAAGCCGCACCCCGGGTAAAGCGCGGTAGTCGTCCCGCAGTTGCTGCAAGGCGGCGTTCGCCTGCCGAGCGCTGGCATTTGCCTGTTTGAGCGCATCATTCTCGCCACCGGTCCCAAGACCATCGGTCTGCACCATCTTCACGACGGCGTGGGCCTGCTCCGCAGAGGCGTCCCCGGCCTTCCCCTCGAGCCCGGGCTGTTTGCCGATGGCTTTCGCCCCCGTCACTAGACCGTCAGCGGCCTCGCGGTAGCGGGTGATCCCAGACTGCACCTCCCAGTCCGGCTGGGCTGCGATCCTGGCCACTTGATTCTCGTATGTCCCCATGCTGCGCCTCCAGTTCAGTAGTCCTCATATCCGATGCGCTCTGCGGCGCTGCTAGCTTTTCTCCGATGGCCGCGGCGGCCGAGGCGGAATCGGCCCGGGGTCTCTCGGGAATGCTCCGGGCTGCGGCCAGGATGACGAGAGCTGTGGACGTGCAGAGCCACTGAGCGCCTCGTCGGCACGCGGTGCCGGGCCTCGGCGCCGACGCCGCAGCAGGACGAGCAGCAGCACCCCGATGCCGCAGAGCACGACCAAGGCCCCGCCACCGATCGCCCAGACCGGTAGTACCCCACCGACCGGCGTCTTCTTCGCAGCAGCACTCGGGGAAGCCTTCGCCGACTCCTGCGCGCGAAGCAGATCAGCGAACTTCTTCCCCGCGCCCGACTGGTACAGAGACGGCTGGCTGGTCACATCCGACTGCAACGCCGGATTCACATCCGGGAACTTCGCCGGGTCCGTCGCCAGCATGTTCTTCACCGAGACGAACCCCCAGCCCAGATACTTCTGCGCATCCCGATCAGGGGAAAGCTTCGCCACATTGGCCGGCGTCGTCCGCGCCATCAACTGCAGCAACTGATTCGTGGTCGCATGCGGCCACTTCTGCTTCGCCAACGCGTAATACCCAGCTGAGATCACGGCTGCCGACGAAGTGCCACCGCTTCCAGACGAAGTAAACGTTCCCCATGCTGAATTAGCAGTAGCCTCATCATATACAGGCTGAGGATCGGCCCTCGTCACGCCCACACCAGGGGAAACAATATCTACACCACGGTCAATGACTGCTGACGACGATTGAAGAGCCCCGTCGTATCCAACTGCCTGCACCGTAACCAGGCCAGGGAGATAGGTCAAGTCTCCTGTATCTTTAAGATCCTTCTCTGCCCCAGGAATGGAGCTGATATATCCGGTTCCGGAGACACCCGCTGGGTCTTCTTTTGATATAGAGAAATCATCATTATCGCGACTAATAAATACTGGTATTCCAGCCCGTTCCACATCTAGCACAGCCGAGACTACGTCAGTATTCGCAAAGCCACCCATGGGCATGACAATCACATCTACCTTCTGAGAGATCGCAGAACGCAATGCATTCGCCACCGGATCACCAGAAGTCTGCGTACACCGGCTCAATCCATCAAGTAGCCCAACCGGATACACGTACACTGTCGCATCTGGCACAAGACCAACCGGAGCCTGCCCTGTGACGGCTCCTTGCCCGTTACCTTTCAGGAGACCAACCATCTCAGTCGCATGATTCGCCTCGTCCGGGTCAGTGGACGTTGACGGAACCCATTTTCCGGTCGTCGCGTCCTGGCAATATGAGCGATGTGGCACAACGATATTCGAGACACTTTTCAAGAAAGGCGCATCCGGGTTAATTGGGGTATCGATATCCGCGATCTTGATGCCTTTTCCAGTGATACCCGCTGTATGAGCCTGCTGCACCCCCGGCAGATTCACATACCACAGGCCATCCCCATCATCGGCATGAGCAGGAGTAGCGAGCGCCCCAGACGCAGTACCAGCCAGCGCCAACCCGACGGCAACCAGAACAGCGCACATCACTCGCGCCAACCGCCATGGCCGACGGAGAACCCGCCGGCTTACCCCTCCTGCCGCATCCATCGAATCAGCCGATCAGCGCTCTCGGGGTGCGGCCCGTGGCCTGGGTGGGAGACGGGGATGCCGTACTGGGTTCAGCCGACCGCGCGGAAGCCTGCTTCGCGCTCACATCCGACTCGAGCTGATAGCAGGTGGCCTGCACCTCCGCATCGACCTCTGAGAAGTCTTCAGCTGACTGTCTGATGCCCTGCCCCACCGCCACCAGGCTCTCGGCCGCCGCCGCCCGGGTCGCCTCGGCGGTATCAAAAACCCGCTGCAAGCTTGCATTGAACTGCTTAATCGACGGGTCCGCACCACCCGCCGGCGCCGAGTCCGCCACCCGGAACGGCTGCACCTGCGTGTCCTGGTACGTGCGCGTCACCACCTGCAGCGACTGCTGCACGGTTTCCGCATCGAGCTTGACGTCCCCCATCGTTCAGCCTCTTCTCTCTCGACACAACGATTCATCTTCGAATCTATCGTGCGAAAACCGCCGAACATAAGTTCTCCACAGGAACAGCTCAAGACAATTTCACGGCAGCCAGATGAACTCCACGGCAGCCAGATGAACGCACATGGCCATCTCCTTCACGCTCCCGGCCGCTCAGCGGCGGCCCGGTCGGCGCGCTGCCGCCGCACCCAGGCGACCAGCAGCAGCACAGCCAGTGCGCTGCCGCCGAGCGTCCCCGTCCAGAGCACCACGCGGCGCACCGTGGCCATCGGGTCGGTCCAGCCGTCGGTGGTGAGCTGGGTCACACGCCCCTGCGACGGGCGGAACGGCACGATGCCCTCCTGGAACGGACCCCGCACCCCGTTGCCGATCACCGCGGACAGCGCCTCGACCGGCCGGACGATGCCCCATCCGTGCACGTCGTCGCGGTTATCCGGGTCGGCGCGCACCGCCGTGAGCTGCAGGCGGTACTTCCACTGGTCGGGCCCATCCGCCGGGAACTCCTGGGCCACCAGCGCGGCCGCCGCGCTCGTGTACGCCGTGGCGAACGAACTCGACGGCGCCTTGGCCGCATACATGCAGTCCCCGGCGCCCGCGGCCGCCGTGAGCACATCCATCCCCGGCGCCGAGACCCCCACCTGTGGACCGTGCACCTCCTGATCGGAGGCGAGCAGACGCGCATCCAGCCCGGTCACCCCGAGCGCCTGCGGGTACGCCGCGGGATACCTCGCCTCGAGGCTCGGCCCCGACTGCGCACCCCCCGTGGTGTCGACGTTGCCGGCGCTGGCCACCACCAGCGCACCACGATCGGTGGCGTACGCCACCGCATCGGCGAGCTCGCCGCTGCCCGACGAGTCGCTCAGCGAGACGTTGATGACGCTCGCCCCATGGTCGGCCGCGTACCGGATGCCCTGGGCGATTCGCGGGACGGACGGGCCGAACCCGGCCTGCTTCGACTGGTCGTCCGTGCTCCGGTACACGCGCACCGACAGGATGCGGGCGTCCGGGGCCAGTCCCGCCACCCCCGACCCCTGCACCTGGCGGGCCGCGATGATCCCGGCCACCGCCGTGCCATGGCCGTACAGGTCGGTCGACCCGTCGGCCGCGGTGCCGTCCGGCACCAGGTTGACCCCGCCCGCGCTCGCCCCCTGCAAGTGGGCGTTGCCGAAGTCGACACCCGAATCGACCACCGCCACGGTGACCCCTCGACCCGTCGCCAGCGCGCCCGTCTGGGATCCCTGCATCTGGGTGAGCCCGGCTGGTACGGCCGTTTCGTACGAGATCGAACCAGGCGTGCACGACTGGTCGTCGGTGGCGGCCTGCGGCTCTGCGCCGGTGGACGGACCCGAAGAGGCCCCCGCGTCCGCCCCCGACCCCGTGGCGCCCGGCAGCGACTGCACTCCACCGGACGAGGCCGAAGCCGTCGAGCTGTCCGGCGGGCGGGCGGCCGCCGCGGCGGTGAGCTTCGGCCCCGTGGCGAACAGGCTCAGCCATGCCGCCGGCACCGGGGAGACCTCGTGGGCCGTGTAGCCGAGACGCTTGATGGTCTCGTTGGTGGCGTCCGGCACCGGATAGGCGCGGCCGGACGAGTCGATCACATTGACCACCCCGACCGACTTCTGCCCCGCGCCCACCGCGCGGACCAGCGCCCCGCCGGACGGGGGCAGCACCGCGCTCTCGCCCTTCTGCACGTCGTCGTCAAGAGCCGAGACGCGCACCGCCTGAGCGAGTTGCGGCACCGGCACCCCGCCCCCGTCGGAGCCCTGCAGCGTCACGCAGGGGCGGGTGCCCGCCCAGTCGATCCCGTGCAGATCGCCCGTGGGCCAATCGGCGCCGCCGATGGGCTCCGGCGCGTTGCCGAGGCCGGACATCTGCTCCGCGCTGAGCTGCGCCGGGGTGGCGAGGCCGACCGGGTTGTCCAGCCCGTACAGGGAGAACCCGGTGTCCGAGAGCCGCGCCAGCGTGCCATCCTGCATGACCACGAACCGGTGGGAGGCGTCTCCCCGAGCGGAGACCACCTGCCCGACCGTCAGCGCCCCCGCGGACGTCTGCACCTGGCTCCCGGCACCCGGCACCCGCGCCGGCCCCAGATCGGTGCCCTTGCCGAACAGGTTCAGCCACTCCGCCGAGACCGGGACGGCCGTCGCGTTCTGCATCCCCACCACGCGCAGCACCGCGGCCCGCGTCGCCGCGTCGTCCGGCACGGCGAAGCGGCGGGAGCCGCGGATCACATACGCGTGGCCGTCCTGGGACGCGAGCATCGCGTCGTCCGCCCCGACCGCCTCCGCCGTGCGGGTCCGATCGACCACGGTGATGGTCCGCCCGCTCACCACGCAGCTCGTCCAGCCGGTGCCGATCAGCTCATCCACTCCGGGCAGGGTGTCCGGGGCGCCCAGGATGCCGATCGTCTGCCCCCGGGGCACGTCGTGCAGTTTGTCCTCCGAGACGCTGACCACCGCGAACTGGTCGGAGGGGATCATCAGCCGGGCGCTGGTGGCGTTGATGACCGGGTACAGCACGCCCTTCTGCGAGACGTACCGGGCGCCCGTGTCCTGCGAGATCAGCAGCCGCCCGTTCTGCCACCCCTGCGGGAGCCCCGGCCGAATCATGCCGAAGATGGCGCTGCCGACCACCAGCAGCGCCGTGAGCGCCACCCCGAAAACCACCGCAGTCCACGGATTGCGCGGCTCGAGCTCGATGCCGCCCGGGATGCCGCTGGTGAAAGCGGTCAGCAGCCGATTGCGGCTGTACTTCTGCGCCTCGAGGAGATCCTTCTTGGTCGCCATCCGCCGCCCGCCTACACGATCCCCGCAGCGACCGCGGCCAGCGGCAGCACCAGGGCCAGGCAGGCGAGCGCGCACCAGTCAGCGATCCGTGCCAAGCGCACCGTCTGCTGCGCGGTCAGCAGGGTCAGGGCTGCCACCGCCACCGCCGCGGCGCCGGCGAGCGCCGCCAAGGCGACCCGCCAGTCGGGATGCGCCGCAGCGGTCACCACCGCGGTGAGCACCAGACCGCCCAGGCCGCCGCCCATCAGCAACAGCACCTCGACGCGGGCGTAGCACTGCCGCGTGGTGAGCATCATGCCGAGGAAGGCGAGCGCGCACGCCCCCGCCCCCGCCGGACTGGGCGCCATCGCGGTCGGAACCGCCGCCACGCACAGCACGACCAGGCACGACAGCCGCAAGGCGAGCAGCAGCCGCATCCCGGCGCGGTAGCGACGTTCGACATCCGCCGAGTCAATGCCGACCGGAGGCGCGAAGATCTCCTGCTCGGTCTGCGCACTCTGAACGGTGATCCGCGCCGAGGTGAGCGACACCCAGGGGATGCCGTTGGCCGCCACCGCCACCACGGCCAGCCCGATCGGCCACACCGCGCCCGGACGCACCAGCGCCGCCACCACGGCGGGCACCACGATCAGGGCTCCGGCCAGCACCGGCATGGCCGCGAAGATGCGCCGTCCAGAGGCCACGAGCACCCCGACGGCGCCGAACAGCGCCATGCCCAGTCCGGCAGCCGCCAACGGCCAGCCAAGCAGCGCCGGACCAGAAGGAGCGAGGACGGCACGCATGCCCTGAAAGCCGCCGACCGACGCGAGCAGCGACGCGACGAGAGAGATGCCCAGGGCAGCCGCGGGCTGACGCTGCGCGGAGAGCACCCCGGCCACGGTCATCGCCACCGCCGCAGCGCCGAAGGCGACCGCTGCGACCAGGAGGCTCGGCGGCAGCAGGGCGAGGGCCACGGCAGCCAGCAGCATCAGCCCCAGGCAGCAGGCCAACGCCATGTTGGCATCGTCCGTCGCGGTCCACGACCGCTGCGAGCGCTCCACCGCATCGCCGATCGCCTCGACCACATCGTCATAGACCACCTGGTCAGGACTCAGCGCGCCCACCAGCAGGTGGAGCTGGTCCCCATCGGCGACGCGCTGGGGCGCCAGCGGGACATCGTCGCGCAGCATCCGGCCGTCGGAGCGCGCCAGCGAGTAGCCGCCGTGGGCGAGCGTCGGGTCGAGCACCCCCAGCCGCCGGGCGAGGACGGGCAGGAGCTCTACCACTGCCACGTCGAGCGGGAGGGAAAGGTCGAGTCCACGATCGCCGCACGTGACCGTCACGGTTGCGCTGCGCCCCGGCGCCGCAGCCGTGCCGCCGATCGTACTCATCGGATTCCCGCCCCTTCCGACCGGCCATCATGGTGACTGGCACTGGTGGTGACCGGCGCTGGAAGGCGCTGTCGGGATCATCCTATCGAAGCGGCCCCGACGGAGCAGAGTTATGCACAGCCCCTCAGCCCCTCAGCCCCGCAGCGGCCGCCCCGGGTCGAGGTAGGAGACCTCCTCGAATCGGTCGGCCTCGGGGTCGTAACGGAACCCGGTCACACTCGACAGCGCGCACCGCCGCAGCGCCGGATTGTGCCGCAGCTGCTCCCCCGCCAGGCGACGGTGCGCCATCCAGATCGGCAGCTCGTGGCTGACCATCACCACGTCGCCGCCACCGGAGCGCCGGGCCGCATCGCGCATCGCGGCGACCATGCGATCGGCGATCTGCTGGTACGGCTCGCCCCAGCTCGGCACCCACGGCCGGACGAGGTGACGCCAGTTGCGCGGGTAGCGCCACGCACGATGCACCTCCTGCAGAGGGCGGCCCTCGAACACGTTGGCCGTCTCGATCAGATGCGGCTCGGTGCCGATCGGCAGCCCGAACGTATCGGAGATCGGCTGCGCCGACTCCCGCGCCCGCAGCAACGGCGACGCATAGAGGGCGACCGGATGCACATCCGCCGCGGCGAGCGCATCAGCCGCGGCCTGCGCCATGCGGGCCCCGCGCGAGGTCAGCCCGAACCCATCGAGGCGCCCGTAGAGGACGCCCTCCGGGTTGTCCACCTCGCCGTGCCGGACCAGGTACACGATGGGGGCGCTCATGCAGAGCAGTCTAGGGCCGACAGGGGGCTCGGAGGGGCTTCAAGCGCCCCTTGGACGCCCGCGGCTCGCCGTCTGCGCGGCCACCGTGCGCTCCCGCACATCGATCGCCGGGCCTGCGACGTCGCGGCGAACACGATCGGCCCAGTTATGGGGATCTCCGCCCCCGCTTCACGCCTGGCTGCCCCGATCAGTGTGCGGTAGCGTCCGCCCCGCCTTTGGGCACCCCAGACTTCCCGCGACACAGATCTCAGCGTGCGGTACGGTAGACGTCGAATGAGAACCGTTTTCATCTCAAGCCCTGGCATCTCGTGCCCCGGAGACCCAACCCGATGAGTCTCCCCTCCGGCCAGCCACGTCCACGCGGCTCGCGGCGGGTGCCGGTCATCGTCCTGAGCGGCTTCCTCGGAGCGGGCAAGACGACGCTGCTGAACCATCTGCTGCGCAGCCCCGACGCCCGGCTGGGCGTGGTGGTCAACGACTTCGGCGACATCAATGTGGATGCCACCCTGGTCACCGGGGAGGTGGACGAGCCGGCCTCGATCGCCGGCGGCTGCCTGTGCTGTCTGCCCCCGGAGAACGGGATCGACCCAGCGCTGCGCCGGCTGTCCGACCCGAGGCTGCGGCTCGACGCGATCCTGGTGGAGGCGAGCGGCGTCGCCGAACCGCTCGCACTGGCACGGCTGGTGCGCCGCAGCTCAGTGCCCCGGGTGCGCCCCGGCGGTCTGGTCGAGGTGGTGGATGCGATCGAGTACTTCCGCACGATCGACGTCCGGGTGGTACCCCCGGCGCGCTTCGCCGCCGCCACACTGATCGCCATTAATAAGGTCGACGCGCTGGCGGACGCCGAGCGCGAGGAGGTGGTCGCCCGCATCACGGCCCGCATCCGCGCCCGCAATCCCGCCGCCCTGATCGTGCAGACGTTCCACGCGCGCATCGACCCGACGCTCGTGTTCGACGTCGCAGGCCTCGGCCAGCCAGACGACCAGCTGCCGCTCGCCGCCCTTCTGGCCGAGCCCGAGTCGGGGCCAGAGGATGAACCGGAGCCCGAGGACGAGGCCACGTCGCCAGTCGATCACGGGCACGACGAGCATCACGCCCACCCCGCCCGCACCCGCCACACCACATCCACATCCACGCGGATGCGGTGACCGTCCCCGCCACTGCCCCGGCCGG
>JBDNYM010000009.1:0-58123 GCA_047722305.1 Pseudoclavibacter sp.
ATGACGCTCGGCAGCCTGAAATAGCCGTCGGGCGCCGTCGTCTCCCGCAACGGCCGCATGCGCGCCTCCCCCCCCCGCCCGGCCCGCCTGCCCCCCCAGCCCGGCACCCACGGCTGGGTGGTGCCCGCCGCCCCGGCCCCGGCCTTGTTGGCCGCCCAGGCGGCGGGCGTCATCCGCGAGCGCACCGGCGTCGACCGATTCGACGTGGCGATCGTGCTGGGGTCGGGCTGGGGCGGCGCCGGGCAGCACCTCGGCAGCACCGTCGCCGTGCTGGATGCGGGCGAGGTGCCCGGATTCCACGCCTCCCCGGTGCCCGGGCACGCGGGCACGCTCACCGCCGTGCGGCTGCCAGACGGGCGCCACGCCCTGCTGGTCGCCGCCCGCACGCACTTCTACCAGGAGCTCGGCGTGGACGCGGTCGCCCACCCCGTGCGCACCGCCGCCACACTGGGGGTCAAGGTGCTGGTGCTCACCAACGGCGCCGGGGGCATCGACCCGGCCTGGACGCCCGGCACCCCGGTGCTGATCTCCGATCATGTCAACCTCACCGCCGCCACCCCGCTGCACGGCGCTGAGTTCGTCGACATGACCGATGCCTACGCGGCGCGACTGCGCGTCATCGCGCGCCAGGTCGATCCCACGCTCGACGAGGGCGTCTACGCGCAGTTCCGCGGCCCCCAGTACGAGACCCCGGCGGAGGTGCGCATGGCCCGCGCGCTCGGCGCCGACATCGTGGGCATGTCGACGGCGCTGGAGACCATCGCCGCCCGCGCCTGCGGCCTGGAGGTGCTCGGGCTCTCGCTCATCACCAACTCGGCGGCCGGGGTGCAGGACGCGCCGCTCAGCCACGCCGAAGTCATGGCCGCCGGCCGCGCCGCCGAGCCGCGGTGCTCGAAGCTGCTCGCCGATATCGTCCTGGCGCTGCGCTGAAGGTCCAGAAGTCACAGGTAACCCCTCGTAGAATCGCCCTATGACTTCTTCCACCTCCCCCGACCTCATCTCCACCGCGCAGCACTGGCGCGACCAGGACCCGGATGTCCGCACCCGCCGCGCCCTGGGCGAGACCATTCAGGCCGCAGCCGCCGGCGACGAAGACGCCACTGCCCTGCTGCACTCCTGGTTCGACGCCCGCATCCAGTTCGGCACGGCCGGCCTGCGCGGCAGCATGGGCCCGGGCCCGGCGCAGATGAACCGGGTGCTGGTCGGCCAGGCCGCCCTGGGCCTCAGCCGGTATCTCAGGCAGCGCGCCGAGGGCTCGACGCCGACGCTCGTGATCGGCTTCGACGGCCGCCACAACTCGGCCGTGTTCGCGCGCGATACCGCCGAGATTGCCGCCGCCGCAGGGGTGCACGCCGTGCTGGCGCCGCGTCCGCTGCCCACCCCGGTCACCGCCTACGCGCTGCGGGCGCTGGATGCGGACGCGGCCGTGATGGTGACCGCCAGCCACAACCCCGCCGCCGACAACGGCTACAAGGTGTACCTGGGCGGGGTCGACGCCGGGTCGCAGATCATCGCCCCGGCCGACGCCGAGATCTCGGCGCTGATCGAGCAGGTGGCGGCCGAGGAGCAGGTCGCGCTGCTGCCGCGCTCGGAGGACTACGAGCTGCTGCCGCAGGCGATCGTCGACCAGTACGTGCACGACACCGCGAGCCTGGCCGGCCCCATCGACGGCCCCCGCAGCATCCGTCTGCTGTACACGGCGATGCACGGGGTGGGCTGGGAGATGACCTCCCGGGTGTTCGCGGCGGCCGGCTTCGAGACGCCGGCGATCGTGGAGGAGCAGATCTCCCCCGACCCCGACTTCCCCACGGTGGCGTTCCCGAATCCGGAGGAGGCGGGCGCCCTCGACCACGCCTTCGCCGCGGCCGACCAGGTGCATCCCGACCTGATCATCGTCAACGATCCCGACGCAGACCGATTCTCGGCGGCCGTCCCCGACGCCAGCGCGCCGCAGGGGTGGCGCCAGCTGACCGGCAACGAGGTGGGCTGGCTGCTGGCCGAGTCGATCGCGGCCGCGCACGAGGGCGAGTCGGAGCGCACACTGGCCTGCTCGCTGGTGTCGAGCCCGCTGCTGCAGCAGATCGCGGAGCGCCACGGCCTGAAGTACGCCGAGACCCTGACCGGGTTCAAGTACGTGAACCGGGTGCCGGGCCTGGTGTTCGGCTACGAGGAGGCGCTCGGCTACCTGGTGGACCCCCAGTTCGTGCGCGATAAGGACGGCGTCTCGGCATCGGTCGTGTTCGCCGCGCTGGCCGCCCGGCTCGCCGCCGAGGGACGTACGGTGCAGGATGCGCTGGATGGCCTGGCCCGCGAGTACGGCACCCGCGCCTCCGCCCAGGTGTCGGTACGCTTCGAGGACCGCACGCCGCTCGCCGCCCTGACCGCCGGGCTGCGGGAGACGCCGCTGACCGAGATCGCCGGCCACCCGGTGGTGCGCCACGACGACCTGGCCCACGGCGGCGAACTGCCCCCGGCCGACATCCTGCGCTACTGGCTCGACGATGGCACGCGGGTCATCGTGCGCCCGAGCGGCACTGAGCCGAAGCTCAAGGTGTATCTGGATGTGGTGGCCGCCGACGGCGACCCCGCCGACCGCGCGCGCCTGGCCCAGGAACGACTCGCCGCTCTCAAGGCCGATTGGCACGCGCGGCTGGCGTAGCGTCCTAGCGCGCTGGCAGCAGGATCTACTGCCACTGCCAAGCCGCCCGTCCGAAGTCAGGGGATCCGGCAGCTCGGGCGCTCACGCGCTGCCGAACTCAGGGGATCGGCCGAACTCCGGTGCCCGAGCCCCTGAGTTCGGCGAAGACCAGCCCAATCCCCTGAGTTTCGCAGCCGGGGAAACCCCTCAGCCGACCTGCTTGGCGACGAACGCGGCGAACCCGTCCATCCATCCCTGCAGGAACTGCTGCGTGCCCGGGTTGAAGGTGGTCTCGCCGGTGTACAGGGTGTCGGTCTGCTGGATGTACAGCTCGGGCTGCGAGTACAGGGGGGCGTTGAAGAAGTTGAGGATGTTGCGCAGGTGGGCCTGCGCGAGCGCGGTGCCGATGGGGCCGAGCGAGATGCCGGCGATGGCGGACGGCTTGCCGAGTACGCCGGCGCCGTAGGGGCGGGAGGCCCAGTCGATGGCGTTCTTCAGCACGCCGGGGACGGACCGGTTGTATTCGGGGGTGACGTAGAGCAGGGCGTCGACATCGGCGATGGACTGCTTGAGCTGCAGGGCGACGTCGGGGTAGTCGGCATCGAAGTCGTAGCTGTAGAAAGGCAGCGAGGCGATGTCGATGTCCACGAACTTGAGGTTTGCGGGGGCCAGCCCGGTGAGGGCGGTGGCGAAGCGGCGGTTGATGGAGTGCTGGGCGATACTGCCCACGATGGTTCCAACAGTGTAGGTCATGTTGTCTCCTGGAGTCTGCCGCGGCGCGGCGTCAAAACTTGCACATACAAGTATCGGGCTGCGCACCTCGGTTGTCCAGTTGACGTGCACAGATGCGGCCAACTGTCAGCCCGCATTCAGCTGATGCAACGCACCAGGCAGGCGACACCGCGGCCCTCAGCCACTGCACAGCTCCGCGTACCCGGCCTGCACGCTCTCGGTGAGCTGCTGGCGCTGCTCCGCGGGCAGAAACGCCGTGTCAACGGCGTTGAGCGTCAGCGTCTCCAGGTCGTCGATCCCGTACCCGAACGTATCGGCGACCAGCGCAAGCTCGCGTGTGAGCGTGGTACCCGATTGCAGGCGGTTGTCGACGTGCACGCTGACGTTCATGCCCAGCTGGTAGAAGAGGTCGAGCGGGTGGTCGGCGAGCTCCGCAGCCGGTCGGGGAATGGCGCCGGTCTGCAGGTTGGATGTCGGGCAGGCCTCGATGCCGATCCCCCGGTCGAGCACCCACTGGGCGACGGGTCCGAGCGTGGCGTAGCCGTCGTCGTCCACTTCGATGTCGTCGATCAGGCGGGTGCCGTGCCCGAGACGCAGGGCGCGCCCGTCGACGATGGCGGAGGCGATGGAGTCGAGGCCGGCCGCCTCGCCCGCGTGCACGGTGACCGGGACGAACGCGGCGGCCAGAGCGTCGAAGGCGGTAGCCAGCCGCGCCGGCGGGTACCCCGCCTCGGGGCCGGCGATGTCGAAGCCGGCCACGCCGTCCCCGATCAGGTCGACGGCGAGCGCGGCCACTTCGTCGGCACGGTCGTTCTGCCGCATCGCGCACAGGATCTGGGTGGCCTGGATGGAGCCCCCGGCGGCGTGCACCCGGCGCGTTCCGTCTTCGAGGCCGTCGGCGACCGCATCCACCGCCTCCCGCATGCCGAGCCCGGCGCGGGTGCAGAGTTCCGGCGCCCAGCGCACCTCGGCGTACACGATGCCGTCGGCCGCGGCATCCTGCACGTACTCGCCGGCGACGCGGCGCAGCGAGGCGGCATCCTGCAGCAGGGCGACGGTGAGGTCAAAAGTCCCAAGATACGAGGGCAGGTCGCTGCGGCTCGACTGCTCCACGAACCAGCGGGCGAGGCCGCGCGGAGTAGCGGCGGGCAGCTCGATTCCAGCCGCGGAGGCCAGGTCGATGATGGTGGACGGGCGCAGCGCGCCGTCGAGGTGGTCGTGCAGGCTGACCTTGGGCAGGGCGGCGATGTCGACGCCGTCGAGGCGATAGGCGGACATGCGCTCAGCCTAGATGATGCGGGCGGCCCAGCACAGGGCTATCGCACCGCCGAGCGGCGGCAGACGGCATTCGCTGACAGCGCAGCCATCCATATCGGCATCGCCCGCAGCGCCTCGCGCGCCAGCAGCGCGACTCGCGACTACAGCACTTCCCCGTCGCCGTGGGTGCGCACCATGTTGACCATGCCCTTCACCTTCTGGGCGTTGCGCCCGGTGGTGACCAGCAGCACGTCGGGGGTGTCGACCACGACGACATCGTCGATGCCGGCCAGGCAGATAAGGCGGTCGGACTCCCCCACCACCACACCGGTGCTGGAGTCGGCGAGCACCTTAGTGGCACCCCCCAGCACGGCCAGGTTGCCGGGGTTGCGGCGGCGGATCTGCCGGGCGACCGCGGAGAAGTCGCCCACGTCATCCCAGTCGAAGTCGCCGGGCAGCACGGCCACGCGGCCGGCGGCGGCCACCGGCTCGGCGATGGCGTAGTCGATGGCGATCTTTTCGAGCCCGGGCCAGGCCTCCGCGACGACAGCGGCGCGCTGCTCGGGCGCGGCAGACACGATGCGGGTGATCTGCTGGTGCAGCTGCGGCTTCGATTCGTGCAACCACTCCAGCAGCTGGGCGGCGGGGGCGAGGAACATGCCGGCGTTCCAGAGGTACTCGCCGGAGTGGAAGTACCGCTCGGCGACGCGTTCCTGCGGCTTCTCGACGAAGCTGCGCACGCTGCGGGCGTGCGGCGCCCCCTCGACCGGCAGCGCCCCGTTGGTCTGGATGTACCCGAAGGCGGTGGACGGGGCCGTCGGCGTGATCCCGATGGTCGTGAGGTACCCGGCGGCCGCGACGCGCTCGGCCTCGGCCACCACGCGGCGGAACTCGGGCTCGTCGCCGATGAGATGGTCGGCGGGGAACGACCCCACGATGGCGCCGGGATGGTCGCGCTCGATGACGGCGGCCGCATAGCAGATGGCGGCGGTAGATTCGCGCGGCTGAGGCTCGACCAGCAGGTGGTCGGCGGGCAGATCGGGCAGCTGAGCGGTCACGGCGGCACGGTGTTTGACGCCGGTGACCACGTAGATATGGTCGGGGCCGACGGCGGGCAGCAACCGTCGCCACGTCCCCTGCAGCAAGGAGCGCCCTTGACCGGTCAGGTCGTGCAGGAATTTCGGGGAGTCGGCCCGGGACAGCGGCCAGAGCCGGGAGCCGATGCCTCCGGCGGGGATGATGGCATAGAAGCAAGAGCCATTGAGGCCTGGGAACGTCGACACAACGGTTGAGTCTAACCGGCGGGTCCTACACTCCTCTTCATGTCCACTGGGAAGACCCGCCGTCATCACCCCGTGCTGCGCGGACTGGTGGCGGCGGTCATCTGCCTGGCGACGCTCTTCGCCGCCTCGCTGCCGTTGTACGTCTTCCCCCCGCAGTCGGCGCCGAAGCCGGCGGATGTGGTGTTCGTCATCGGGCCGCCGCGCTGGTGGCGCATCGTCTGGGCCCGCCGACTGATCGCCGCCGGAGATGCCCGGGCCCTGATGATCTCCGTGCCCGACCCGGCCAGTGAGCCCGCCTGCCACGCCCAGCAGAGCTATCCCGTGTTCTGCCAGAGGGTCACCCCGTTCACGACGCAAGGCGAGGCCCGCTGGCTCCAGGGGGCGATGGCCCGCCATGGCTGGAACCGGGCGATTGTCATCACGACGACCCCCCACGTGGTGCGCACCCGCCTGGTCATGGACCGCTGCGTCCCCAGCGGCGTGCAGGTGGTGGGGCGCCCGACCGACCTCACCCTGGGCGACTGGGCCTACCAGTACGCCTACCAGACGGGGGCGTTCTTCAAGGCGTTCTTCGTCACCGACACGTGCTGAGTGCGATCTGAGGGCTGTCGGTGAGCACTCCCCGTACGCTGGACGCATGAAACAGCTGCAGCAGCGGATCGAGCGCCTCGTCGCCTGGTGGAACGGGACGCTACCGGGCCGCACCCTGGCCCGGTACGCCGAGCGCCACGGCGGGCTGATCGCCAGCGGGCTGGCCTACAGCCTGCTGTTCGCGTTCTTCGCCGGGGTGTGGACGCTGTTCAGCATCCTGGGCCTGATCGTCTCCGGCAATCAGAACCTGCTCGGTCAGCTGATCACGGTGCTGAACCGCGCCGTTCCCGGCTTGGTGTCTTCGGGAGGGTCCGGCAACGGAGTGGTTTCGTCCGCGACACTCACCCAGGCCTCGACCACGCTGACGTGGACGGGTGCGGTATCGCTGGTGGCGTTCTGGTGGACGATCACCGGCTGGATGGGGGCGACCCGCAGCGGGGTGCGCGACATGTTCGATCGCACCGGCGATGAGCCCAATATGGTGCGCGCGCGGCTGCGCGACACCGGGGCGGCGCTGCTGGTGGGGGCGCTGTTCGTGGTGTCGGCGGCGATGATGGCCCTGGCCGCGGGCGCGGCCAAGCTGGTGGCGAACCTGCTCGGCGTCGGGGGCGGCAGCATCTGGACCTCATTCACCATCGACATCGCCGGTTTCGTGGTGACCGTCGCAGCCGACACCCTGCTGCTGGCGGTGATCTTCGGCATCGTGACCCGAGTGCCGTCTACGCCCCGGCACGCCTGGACGGTGTCGCTGCTAGGAGGGGCGGCGATCGCGGTGCTGCAGGTGCTGGGCACCCGGCTGCTGGGCGGGGCGAGCTCGAACCCGCTGCTGGCCCCGTTCGCCGCGATCATCGGCGTGCTCATCTGGTTCAACCTGATCAGCCAGATCGTGATGCTCAGCAGCGCCCTGCTGGCGCAGCTGACCGCGGACCGGGCGCGTCGGGCCGAGGTGTCCTGACCCCTCCGCGGACTCAGCACCATTCCAGGCGAGAGTGGTCCCATCTTTTTTCTTCGGCGCTCCCATCGAACACAGGGGAAATGAATGATCGCACGAACGCCACCGCCGACTCGATGTCGAGGTAGGGCCGGCAAGCCGGAACTTGTGCAGCGATCGTCCGGTATCTTCTCCCCCATGTCGGAGGGACGCCGAAAGTTGACGGGACGGGCAGAAACCTGGTTCGGAATTCTCTCCCCAACGCCTTCCGGAGGTTCTCTCCGACAATATCTTGCGTCACTACGAGCACAACCAGGTCAACGAGATCCTTCTCTCGTGTCGAAAACCCGCCCGAGTACCTGGCGAGCGTCGCGCAGACTTTATCGGCGATCTGGTCGGCGACCGGATAGAGCCGGTATGGACTGCTGGGCAGTTTCGACAGATCGAGGGTGTTGGCCGGCTGAACGATCTCTACTTCACCGGCCAGGACAACGTTCACCACGAGGTCGACGTGAAAATGGTCTTTCCTCTTCGCACCGATGTACACATCGAAGTCGACCTGATAGCCCTCGATGTACGTCTGCTGATTGCCTGTGATCGCATCAGTGAATCCGGTGTATTCGAATCGGAAAAAATCGCCAAGATCGATGGAAGCGAGTCGCCGGAGATCTGCGAGCGCAGCGTCGAGCGATTGACTACGCCGGTACAGGTCGATATCGGTCGTCGCTCGCGCAGAGGCAACCCGGGCGAGCATGCTCGTGCCGCCCTTGAGCACCCAGTTCGAGTCTCCCGCTGCGGAGAAGATCCGACTGAGAAAACGGTGAAAGTACTCCAGCCGAATGCGCTCCTGAGCGGTGAGCGAAGGGTCGGCTGCAGACGCTCGGCGAGCCGCCGCGGCAATGGCCGCCTCGACGGCAGACGGGCTGGCGTACCGCTCATCTGCAGTCATGTCCCCACAGCCTCTCCTTCCGGCATCGAGGCCGGGACCTCTGCCGCGAGTTCAGTTCGGTCGTTCGCTTTCAGCTGTGCTACGAGCGGGCTCCAGCTGCTTACCACCTGGGCAATGGTGCGAAACATCTCTTGGGAGGGAACCTGCGGCAGCTGTCTCAGGACGCCCGCTACCGCCGCCAGCGCAACCGGCTCAATCTTCGGTATTCTCACGCTCTTCAGAGCTTGCAGCAGTTCGTGAAAGGTGAAATCGCTCTTCGTGAGATTCTCGAAATACCTCGCGGTTACCAGGGCACCGAAGCCGGGAATCCCGACGGCCTGCGCTGCCAGACCTTCAGCATCGATGCCGGCGATCCGAAACAGTTCGGCAAGCAGCCCGCTGCCGTCACCTTTGGCATGTCCGTTGCGGGCGGCGAGCGGGCTCAGCAGGTCAACGAGTCGATCGGTGTCCAGCCGAGATTGCCGTGCCGCGTCGCGCAGTACATCACCGACGATGCTCAGGTCTTGCCGGGCTTCGACAAGGTCAGCGATCGTGCGCTCACGCGTCGTCACCGGGAGCCCCTCCTTCACCGTGACATCCTGCTCGGGAAACACCCGGGTGCGATACCGAACATCGCGACGCTGTGTCTGCTTGCGCGTCGGGGTCGTGAACTCGCTTATCGATCCCCGCAGATCGCCAATGCCATAGAGTCTGCTCGCCGATTCACCCGAAACAACCGCTCTCGGTGGATGCTCGGCGAGGCGCTCATAGGCGAGCCTACTCGGATCGGTGGAAAGCCAGGCAGCACGGAGATCGTCAAATGCCCCACCCGGTGCGCCGGCGTCTCGGTACACACCGTGTGAAATGCGGACCAGCTCCCCCGATTCCACCAGCCGAGTGAGGGTCATGTGGCTGACCCCACGAGCACGCGCCTGCATGGAGGTGACCAGACCCCATTGGGCCTCGGACACCTCCGCCAGCCTCTTCAGCGCACTCCGCGATTTCATGCTTTGATACTAACACTGGGATTGTTAGTTCCTCAGCTCTAGTATCTCCAGTGGACGACCCCCACCCTCCGTCCCGAGGGCACATGTCCCTTGCCACAATGGCGTGGTGCACAGCCAGATCCTCTCGGGTATGGTCGCTATCGTGCTCGGCGGCGCGGTCATCGTCGCGGCGTTCGTGCCGTTCTCGTGGCAATCTCGCATCAGCGGCGGAATCGCCGCCGCCGCCCTCATCCTCGGCGGATCAATCGGTGCGATCGCGGCGCCCAGCACTGCTCAGAATGCAGCATCCACGCACACGCCAGCTGCAACGAGCTCGGCCTCAGCCATCGCAGCCAAGACTCACCGCGTGACTCCCTTCCCATCACCTACACCGACGGGGTCGAGATCGGCCGGACGGAGATCTCGAGCCAGGTCACTCAACAGCCGGTTACCCAAGTCGTGGCCTACTACGGCACGAAGGCGATCCCCGCTCCGGGTCCGCCCCAGCCAGCCCAGGCTCCGGCCCAGAACTGCCCGAGCGGAACGTACATCAACTCGGCTGGAAACACGATTTGCCGGCCGACAGCGGTCAACGTTGCGCCCCAGGGCGCGACCGTGAAATGTGGGGATGGGACATTCAGCTACAGCCAATCTCGCCGCGGAACGTGCTCCAGCCACGGCGGTGTCGCTGCCTGGCTCTAACAGATGCCACCAACGGGTCCAGAGATCTGCCGCCAATACCAGGAATCTGTCACACCCTTCCTGCTCCAGGCGGAACCGCAGAGAAGTGCTTGATCCACCGCGAGGAGTCGAGACTACGGACGCGGCACGGGCTCAGCACGATCGAGCCAGTCGACCTCGCCGCCGAGACCCGCGGCCAGGGCCGCCGCAGTCTCTCGCCAGGCAGTGAGCGTGGCGATGGCGCGCTCTGCCTGGCCGGTGGCGAAGGCCGCGCGCGCCGAGCGGACGAGTTCGTCTGCGCACTGTGCTTGGTCTTCATCGCCGAGCGCGAGCATCCACGGCAGCCGGTCGGCCATGCGATCTTTCAGCGTGCCGTGCGAGTCGGTGGTGACCGCGATGAGTTGGGCGGCCAGCGCGAAGAGCTCCTCGCGGGCCTTCGCCTCATGTTCACTCATCAGTACAAGCGACTCGGCGTCGCGGCGGGTGACCACCACCGGCTGCTGCTCCGCCGCCGTGAAGACGCGCGCAGAATCACGGCTCAGGTCTGAAGAGTGAAAGCGCGGTGCGGATGCCTTGGGACTGGCCATGCGCTCACAGTACTTCAGAACATGTTCTGAGGACAAGGGCGAAGGCTCACTCTGCAGCATCAACCTCGCATAATCCGACCTCGTATCGCCGAGACCGACGGCAGACCTGCCCGAGGAAGATCTGCCCAAGGATCTGCCAGCACCACGAGGGTTCTGCCAAATCCCGCCTCGCTCAGGCAGAAATCCCGCGAAGTGTTTGATTCACCGCGTGCCTTTGCACACTTGAGCGCCTGCACGACGACGCGCACCCCTGCTCAATCCCGCTTGAACAGGTCCCGCGTGTAGACCTTGTCGGCGACGTCGCGGAGGTCGGCGCTCCACCGGTTGGCGACGATGACGTCGCTGTCGCGCTTGAAGGCGGCGAGGTCGTGGGTGACCGCGCTGCCGAAGAAGTCAGGGGCGTCGAGCGTGGGCTCGTAGACGATCACGGTGATGCCTTTGGCTTTGATGCGCTTCATGACGCCCTGGATGGAGGAGGCGCGG
The DNA here is from genome assembly GCA_047722305.1 of Pseudoclavibacter sp. GTDB lineage: Bacteria > Actinomycetota > Actinomycetes > Actinomycetales > Microbacteriaceae > JAKVJE01. The sequence goes on from JBDNYM010000009.1 coordinate 11,098, forward strand.
AAGTTGTCGGAGCCCGTCTTCATGGTCAGCCGGTAGATGCCCACGGTCGGGCGCGGCCCGCGCCAGGCGCTATCGCCCAGCACCCGTTTGATGATCTCGTCGGCGACGAAGTCTTTGCGGGTGCGGTTGGCGTCGACGATGGCGGCGATGAGGTTCTGCGGCACGGCCTGGTAGTTGGCGAGCAGCTGCTTGGTGTCTTTCGGCAGGCAGTAGCCGCCGTAGCCGAAGGACGGGTTGTTGTAGTGCGAGCCGATGCGGGGGTCGTAGCCGACGCCTTGGATGATCTGGGAGGTGTCAAGCCCGCGCACGCTGGCGTAGGTGTCGAGCTCGTTGAAGTAGGCGACCCGCAGCGCGAGGTAGGTGTTGGCGAACAGCTTGACGGCCTCGGCCTCGGTGGAGCGCATGATGAGGGCCGGCACGTCGTCGTCTTGGGCGGCGGCGGCGAGCAGCCCGGCGAAGGTCCGAGCGGCAGCTTCCAGCTCTGCGGTGAACGCAGACCCGGCGGGCACCCCGGCGATGATGCGCGAGGGGTGCAGGTTGTCGTAGAGGGCGTGCCCTTCCCGCAGAAACTCCGGCGAGAACAGGAATCTCCCCTGCGGGTAGCGCTCGACGAGGCTCTCGGTGTACCCGACGGGGACGGTCGACTTGATGACCATGACCGCAGCGGGGTTCGCCTTCAACACGAGGTCGACCACCTGCTCGACGTAGGTGGTGTCGAAGAAGTTCTTCTGGGGGTCGTAGTTGGTGGGAGTGGCCACGATGACGAAGTCAGCGTCACGGTAGGTGCCGGCACCGTCGAGAGTCGCGTGCAGGCGCAGGTCGCGGTGAGCGAGGAAGTCTTCGATCTCGGCGTCGCGAATCGGCGACTCGCCGTGGTTGATGAGATCGATTTTCTCCGGCACCACGTCGACAGCGGTGACCTCGTGGTGCTGCGAGAGCAGCACCGCCAGCGACAGCCCGACATATCCGGTACCAGCGACGGCGATTCGCGTTTGCGCTGATTCTGGCACGGGACCCCATCCTCACTGAGACACAGCCTTATCCGACGATGGGTCATCTCTCATCTCATACGCCGAGACCACCCGCTGCGCGGCTTTCGGTGTCTGATCTTACTGGCTGCCGTAGACTCGGTGCCATGACCGCCGCTCCTCCGCTGGACAAGTACGCCGATGAAGACCCGGACGAGCCGTGGAGTGTGGTGCCGCATCCGGACGGTGCGCTGCGCATCGCCACGGTGAATGTGAATGGCATCCGGGCGGCGTTCCGCAAGGGGATGGCCCGCTGGGTAACGGCGGCGCAGCCGGACATCCTGGCGCTGCAGGAGGTGCGCGCCGCCACCGACGATGTGGAGCATCTGTTCGCGGGCATCGATGACGATTGGCGCATCGCGCACGATGCGTCGTCCGCGAAGGGTCGGGCGGGGGTGGCGATCGCCTCCCGGCTGCCGTTCGAGAATGTGCGCACCGCGCTGGGGGACGACGAGCTGGATTCGTCGGGCCGCTGGCTGGAGGCCGACTTCGAGGTGGACGGCCGCGAGCTGACGGTGGTGAGCGCCTATGTGCCGACCGGAGGGGTGGGCACCCCGAAGCAGGTGCACAAGTATCAGATGCTGGATGCGATGCTGGCGCGACTGCCGCAACTGGCGGAGCAGCATCCGCTCGCCTGCGTGCTGGGCGACCTGAACGTGGGCCACGACGAGCGCGACATCAAGAACTGGCGCGGCAACGTGAAGAACTCAGGCTTCCTGCCCGAGGAGCGCGCCTACTTCGACAAATTCTTCGGCGAACTGGGGTGGGTGGATGTCGGTCGCGAGCAGGCCGGCGACGTCCCCGGCCCGTACACCTGGTGGTCGATGCGGGGCAGGGCGTTCGACAACGACTCCGGCTGGCGCATCGACTACCACATGGACACACCGGCGCTGGCAAAGCTCGTCACCAGCTATCACGTAGACCGGGCGCCCAACTGGCGGGCAAGGTGGACGGACCACACTCCTACCATTGCTGACTACCGTCTTACGTGCACACCGTAGTAGCTCAGGGTCAGTAGAATCTGCCTCCCCGTGACGTACCCTACTGAGGGCAATCACGGAGCGCACAGGTCTGGACAGTTAAGATTCGGAGGACGGAGATGGGAAGAAGAGTGACGGTGGCGGTGATCTCACATAAGCCCTACCGCATGCCCGAAGATCCCATGTACCTCCCTCTGCACGTAGGTGCGACGCTACATCCCGATGTGCTGCCAGACTGGGCGCAAGATAATACCGGCGACAATATCTCCGATCGGAATGCGAAGTATTCTGAGCTGACAGGACTTTACTGGTTATGGAAGAATGATGATTCTGACTTCCAAGGCATCGTGCACTATCGCCGTCATTTCGGTTCAGCATCTCACTCAGTAAGATCTCTAAAAGAGGTCTCCTCGCGCGATCGCTTCCAGCGCATCGTCGGCGAGTCAGAACTAGCGGACATTCTGTACAGGTGCGATATCGTGCTGCCACACAAACGCAACTATTTCATTGAAACCATCTACAGTCATTACGCACATACTTTTCCAGGTGCACACTTAGACACTACACGCGCAATCATCGCTGAATGCACACCTGACTATCTTCCTGCTTTCAACGCGGTGATGGCAGGTAAAACAGCACACATGTTCAATATGTTTGTTATGCGCCGCAAAAAGCTTGGCGAATATTCTTCATGGCTGTTCTCCATCCTCGAAGAACTCGAACATCGCATTGACGATAGCACCTACGATGCCTTTAATGCACGCTACCCAGGCCGCATCAGCGAAATGCTCCTGGACGTTTGGCTGAAGACACAGGGGTACGCCTACGCAGAACTCCCCGTGGTCAGCCCCGAACGCGTGCAATGGGGGAAAAAGGCAACCGGTTTTCTTCTGGCGAAGTTTGGTAACAGAAAATATACTAAAAGCTTTTAAATTGCATAAGTATACTATCTTTCATACGAACTAAAAATTATGTCCTCATATCTGATATAATAAAAAGATGCTACTTCAACAGCATACTCCCAGCCGTATCCTTGTCGTTGGAATGACAGATAATCCCGGTGGCATTGAAGCGCTGATGATGAGCCTTCTGGGTAGCGATAATATTCACGATACCCAGCTAGATTTTCTAGTGAATGTCGAAGAGGTGGCTTTCAAAAATCAACTGCTCTCTCACAACTCAAGGATTTACTACGTAACACCAAGACACGACAATCGCCTGAAGTTTGCCAGGGATATGCATTCGTTCTTTGAGAAGCATGCGAGCGACTATGCTGCGGTCTGGGAAAATGCCAACAGTTTGGCGAATATTGACTACCTAATCTATGCGAAGCGGTACGGCATACCAGAGCGTATTATTCATTGTCACAATTCAAGTAACTCTGAAGGGCTTATCCGAGGAACTTTCCATGCCATCAACCGCCGTCGTATACGCACTTATGCGACAAGATTTTGGTCGGTCTCTGATGAGGCGTCGGCCTGGTTCTACGGGCCCAATTTCCGTCAATTGCCACATTACAAAGTAGTAAATAATGCAATCGATCTGGAACGATTCCGCTATGACGAATCGTCACGCGTCAAAATCCGTACACAATTCGACCTAGCCCCTGGGACCGTCCTCCTCGGGAATGTTGGAAGACTACACCCCCAAAAAAATCAAAGCCTGATCCTCCAAACCATTGCCGTTGCATCTGTTCAGTACCCCCAAATGCATGCCATGTTTATTGGCAAAGGAGATCTTCGACAAAAACTCCAGGAACAGGCCAAGACCCTTGGCATAGAAGACAAGATTCACTTCGTTGGTGCAGTCGATGACGTGTCACCCTACTACAGCGCTATGGATGTGTTCTTCTTTCCTTCAACTTTTGAAGGACTTCCGTTCGCCCTATTGGAGGCACAAGCAAACTGCGTGCCCTGCTTAATCTCGACTTCAATTACACAGACACTCATTCTGAACCACAATATTGAAGCTCGAAGAATCACAGATTCCCCCAGCATCTGGGCTGAAGCGCTTTCTGAACTCATACAACGCGGTCGCTAGAACATACATCTCTACAAGGCACCCGATTTGACCTCGTAACGCAGAAATCCCTTTTCGACGATATCGGCGGAGAACCCGCTAAGTGAGTCTTGAAATATGCCAGTTGTTTCGATCGTCATCCCCATCTACAATGTTGCTGAATACCTCAGCACATGTTTGCAAAGCGTTACCCAGCAGACATACAAGGACATACAAGTAATTCTTGTCGATGATGGCTCAACAGACCAATCCTCGTCGATCTGTGATCAATTTGCTGGCAGGATGTCAACACAAGTGGACGTCATTGTCATTCACCAACGGAATTCAGGTTTGTCAGCAGCCAGGAACCGTGGACTAGAAAGAGCAACCGGGAGATTCATCCTCTTCCTGGACTCGGACGATTATGTTCATCAGACCTTAGTCGCTGACTGTGTAGCTGAGCTAACGGCTCACTCCTATGACATAGTCTTTTTCAATTATGATCGCATTGCTGCTGGCAGACATAGGACGAACAACAGGTTTCCCCACTATCGATCTGGCAACAGTTCTCAAGTCCTGCAAAGTATTTTTAGTCATCACCTTGACAACTTTGCATGGAGTTTTATGGCTCTTCGAGACCTCTATGACGGGATCAGGTTCCCTCTTGCTCGCAACTACGAAGATAGAGCCACGACATACCGACTTGTCGGACGAGCTAAAGCTATCGGCTTCATATCCCGCTCACTCTACTACTATCGCGTCCGACAGGATTCAATCACAAAAAACTTTGCTGATGGTGATGCCAAATCCGAGGTAACTACCTATCACGAACAGTACTCTTGGATTGTTGACCGGTATCCGGCATTGGCAAATGCTCAGCAACGGTACTTTGTCCAAGAGCTAATGAATGATTTCGGAGATACAGTCAGGCCTATCTCGTTCAAGGCCAATATCACATCAAGATATATCCTTAAACATCTAATCCACGATATTGTCTCCGATACCGGGATCAGAGGATATCCAGGATCATTCTTCGTAAAGTACTGGCTCATGCGCCTTGGCATCCTACATACACTGCAGTACCTCAAGTCATATTTTTTTTACTTCAAGGGGCTAAGACGTGTCATCAATTAGGCGTCAATTTCAGTACATATTCGGTGCAGAAAAAATTGGATTTCTTCGAAACATTCGAAATGTGTATAAAGAGGATGATGCTTCGGATCGTCTCTCAATACTTAGCACAGAGAGTCGATGCTTTATTCTCGGAGCAGCCGATTATGGCAACTTGGGGGACATAGCGATCTCTTACGCGCAAGAACATTTTTTGCATAGCTTCTTTCAGGACACATTTGAAGTGCAAACGGGCCATTTCTGGGAGAATTACCGAGCTTTGAAACGAGAACTCAGACCCTCCGACTTGATCATGCTCCAAGGGGGAGGGAACATGGGGAATCTGTACGAGTGGTTCGAGATTGAACGTTGCGAAATCATCTCACTGTTCCCCAACAACCACATTGTCATCTTTCCGCAGACAATGGATTACAGAGAGTCAGGTAGGGGCCTCCTACGCTACAGTGCGAAGACGTATGCAAAGCATGGCAAGATGTTGCATCTCGCAGCGCGCGAACGCCATTCGTATGAGCGAATGCGGGCCGTGTATCCAAAAAACGACATATTGTGCGTTCCCGATATCGTCCTGAGTTTAGGAACTGATCCTCTGTTCCAAGGACCAATCACAAAGCCACAAAACAAATTACTTCTCTGTATTCGAAGCGACGCCGAGCAGGCAGACCTGCGTTTGCAGCTATCACAAGTTCTGGACTATGCAACGCAGCATAACTTTGACACTGAACGCACGGATACCGTGATTTCTACCGACTTCATTCCTGTGAGTCGTCGCTTCCAATATCTGTCTGACCTGATCGCCCAATTTCGATCTGCTCGAATCATCGTGACAGACCGGCTACACGGTATGATCCTAGCAGCGCTTGCGGGGGTCCCCTGCTTGGCCCTGTCCAATTCCAACGGAAAGGTTGAAGGCGTCTACCAGTGGATCGCCAACGACGTCAGTTGGGTTAAATTCGCAAGTCAGGGTTCTCCAGTTACACCTCTGTTGGACCAACTCGTTCATATGGGAGGCCAGCAGACGACCCCTTTCCCGGCAGACCAGGTAAACTTAATGTTTGCGCCGCTCGTGTCGACCATTAAGTCGTTGACTTAAACACCTTGATGTTACGGTAGCGTAGTAATTATTTGGAGGAGGAACACAGGACCGGATGTCAACAGTTCTGCTTATTTCATTCTTAGTGTTCCTGCTCTTTATAGGCTCAGGCATACCAAAATCAAGCTTCGTGTCACCACACGTACTTCTTCTCGTTCCCTTTATAGTTGCTCTTATATACGGCCTTCTATTTTACGGCTTTCCCGTATTCACCTTATCTTCACAAACCTGCTTCCTGATCGCTATTGGCTGTGCGGCATTTTTATTAGCGTGCATATTCGCCCACATCCTCTTTCGGGCAAAACAAGGAACGTATATACCAAAGAACGATCCCAGTCCGGTGGCGCTTCCTTCCCTTTTCTACATCCTTCTCCTTGCATTTAACTGCTTCACATTCATCCTGGTCTATCGATCTGAAGCCATTCTTGTGAACCAACAAGGGGCGCAATCAGGTACCTTAGCCGATACTATCTCTTCATATAATGACTTAAGCAAGTTTGGTGCGACCGATGTCGCTCTGACTGGTATCCCCTCCTATCTTTTTCAGGTGGCGTACGCTAGCTGCTTTGTCCTAGGGTACTTGATTGCAAAACAGGCGATGAGCGACACAAAGCGTTTTTCCTGGTTATGCACAATTACCTACCTTATTTCTTCGTTCGGACTCCTCCTCATTGGGAGCAGAAGCCTCACCATATCTTCGTTTGTAGGTCTCGGAATTATGTTCATTCTGATCGCCATTCGTCAGAAGAAGCTTCCATCATTATCGAAACTTCCAACGAGGATTGTTCTACCCATCTTGCTCGGTGCGTTCGCAGTGGTTGCAGCCTTTTTCGTCTTTATGCCGGTCATCGGGCGAGATCTTGGCACTTTTAGCCTTCGCGAATATATCGCGGTTTATCTTTCTGCACCGCTAAAGAACTTAGATATGTATATTTCTAGCGGCTATACTTCCAGTTCACTTTTCGGACAAAACACCTTCACCAGACTTTACGACAGCTTGTCCAAAATCAGCACGATAGACTCATCGAATCTCGCCACTATCAAACAATACCAAAGTTTCCAAGGCCACTTCTTGGGGAATGTATATTCTACTTTCCAGGCCCCACTGACAGATTTTGGGTATTTGGGCGCTATTGTAATGGTCGCCATTATCGGATTCGTGATGCAGGCGCTCTATGAAAGAGCCCTCCACGGCACGCATTCAACCCGGATTCCATACTCAGTTTTGTTCTATGGGTACTTGGGGTATAGCCTTTTCTACTCTTTCTTCTCCAATATGTTCTATGAAACGGTCGTCTCCACTGGATTCCTCAAATTCACAGTGTCACTGATCATTATCAAGGTAGTTATCCACCGATTTTCTAGCCGGTCAACCCACATCAGAACACCGTACACACCTGATCAACCACTAAAAAGGGAAGATTCAACATGAGCGATCTTCCATTGATCTCAGTGATTATTCCGGTATTCCATACCGCCCCCCAGATATTATCTCGATGTTTAGAGAGCGTCAGCGCACAGAGTGACGATATCCGCCTCGAGTGCATCATCGTTTTTGACGGACAACCGAGCTCTGATTTGCAGAAGGTCGTTTCCCACTGTGAGCTAGGCCTAATGCGAGTGGAGACGATCGCCCATGCCGGCGTCTCTTGCGCCAGAAACAAAGGACTTTCCGTTGCGAGTGGAGAATGGATTTGTTTCCTTGACGCTGATGATCGATTGAGTACTCATGGACTCAGAGTTCTTACCCAATACGGAGCGGACCATCGTTGTCAGATTATCCAGGGTGGCTATCGCACAGTTCTCGCCACATCCTCTGAGGTACACCGCTTTGCAACTACGGAAAGCCTTTTGGTTGGGGATGCCATACTGACATTCCGGAGGGCAGTTCTGCAACCAGATTCCGGGGCGAGCGCCGTGTGGAGTAAGTTATTCCGCAGGTCGTTTCTGTGCCAAAACACGATCTCATTCAACGAGCGACTCCGGCTTGGTGAAGATACCCTCTTTGTTTTTCAAGCTTCAACAAGAGCCGCGGCAATCGGCTGCGTACCCGAAATTGTGTATGAGTACATCAGAAGCAGTAAGTCAGCTGTAAGGTCGTTCAAAGACAGTTACCCCGCTGACGTTGAGGATTCGATGTGCGCTATGAACCACCAGGTTCGTTCCAATCCCGACGCCGATCTCTTCCGTGATGCGTTCGAGCGCTACGTCCTGTTCCATGCGCTCCTGGTCCAGATGCATTTCGTCTTCAACGATCAAGCCCCTTGGCAGGAGCAGCAGAGAAGAGCCAGATATCGCGAACTTACTCATAATCGTGAGGTGTCACGATATCTCACCTGGAAAAACATCTTCTCCTTCCCTGTCCCAAAGGCGATTTCCCTCATCGCCCTCAAATTCACCTTTTACCGCCTTAGCAGGGCGATTTCCAATGTCCGGAGACGCCAGCTATCGCAGTAGCCAGCCTCGAGCTCCTTACTCTCTTGGATCGCTCCACCGGGATTCTTCGCGATAATGCTTATCGCTCCCAACGGAACACCAGTTTGTAACATCAGCAGTCATCCCGGATACACCAGCCGGGCTGCCCCCCCCACGATCGAAACTCGCACTTCCAGGTCAAACAGAACGGTTCAGATACCTCGAAACACGACGCTGTCGTAGCACTTCTTTGGCAACCGGATAAACGCAGCCCGCTTGAACTCCGCACACCACTAAAACAAGTCCGATATTGATCGCGATGTAATGGGGGAATCTCAGCGACATAACACAGCTTTGCGCCACGAGGATCAGTACCGTGGAAATCAAGAGAAGAATATTGACTTTTATCCGCATGATAGAACCGGCACGTACCATTCGCTGGATAAGAACAACCATATTACTTGCAGCCATAGCGATGCACGGCCCAAAGAGCCCGATACTCGGGATGAGAGCCCAAGTGATGCCAACACAGACGAGAGATCCAAAAAGAGTGGTAGACATGAGAGTCCCTGTACGCATACTTGAAGTGAAGACGCTCCCATAGAAGGCATTTAAAGCATTAAAGTATACAGCTAAGGCGAGAATCGGCATCAGTATCCAACCAGCGAAGAATTCTTTTTGAAGCATAATACTTGCCAACCATGGAGAAAGAAGAATAAACATCGATGTTCCCACTGACATGACTGCTTGGAGACAAGTATAGATAACGGTGAAGAAGTGATTGACCCCAGACTTTCGATATTCCTGAAATGCAGACAATGTCCAAGCCTGTTGAAAAATCTGATACACCGCATCAATAAGGTTCGGAAGTTTCGTAGCGGCCGCGAATAATCCGGTGGCGCTTATTCCCATCATTCCAGTGATAAAAAACCTATTAATACTTGTCCCCATCCACCAGAACAACGCATTGGGAATCAACGGCACGGCGTACATACACATCCTCTTAAAAAGGACCAAGTCTTTGCTCGTGTGAGTGGAGTATATCCTGATATAAGTAAACTGTTTTCCCCAGATCAGATATATTACACACCCAACAACACTGCCCGCAGCGGTTGAGTATAGAAAACCATTGATGCCCCACCCCATAATAGCAATGAACATCGCGGCTAAACCGCTCGTCATAAGCGATGAGAAAATAGACGACCAAGTCATCAATTTGATTTGATTTAACCCACGGGCGATGTTGCTAAAGTATGTCTGGAAAGCACCACTTGCATACACGAGTAAAAATTGAAGTTTATACCTACCTAGGCCACCAAAAAAACTGAGATCAAAAATGGGGAGGAGACAAAATACAACAACACAACTTAACACTGTTACTATGAAGGCAATTGTTGCATAACGTTGTGTATCGTTTGCGTCGTCAATAATAAATCTCAGCGCAGCATCAGCCATAGACAATGTGACAAGTGGGATAAGGAGCATCCGCACCGTAGTGGCCATATCTGTGATACCAAATTCCCTTGGACTCAGGAAATAAGTATAAAGAGGAACCAGAATAAATACGATAAGTCGCGTTGCAACAGTATTTAGAGTAAACAGACCAAGATTTACTGTAAGAGTCTTGTACTTACCCATGATTTATTCCGACTCCAGCACAAATATTGGTAATATTTTTCCAGCTAAGCAGGTTAACTCCTGCTGCCCATCCTCAGATTTAGCGTGACACGTAGCTCTCATCATCTTGCTAATTCTGCCATCGTTTCACTCAACACCGACTTCATATGGAAATTTGCTTTGATTTCCTGATGCCTTTCTAAACGAATGTGCTGAGGACCCGGGCCCAATCCGGGAGAATCGATTCGTACCACATCACCCATCATGCCTCGATTGAATATGGAGTCAGTTTCCGCCATGGTCCTTCATAGCCTATCAAGGCCTCTGACATACGCGGAGTCGGCGCCCGTCCTCTTTGTATCAGAGCAGCCTGGTATTCAGCGTTCGTCGGCCTTTCCCGCAGTTCCTCACCCCAAAGTTTGCACATTATTTGGTCCCCTGCGACATTTCCACCTTATATGCCATGGCTAACTGCTAGCGCGCCTATGGGTGCCAGGCCTGGCGCGAGTCTTCCAGAGGAGTCACGATTACTCGGTGAGCCACGACCTTTACGACATCCTTATCAACGGCAACGGCCTCTGGCTCTTATGGGCATACTTCATCGGCGAGCTCATCACCTACGACATCGTCAAGCTAGTACATAGCCGCTCCTATGACGTATGGATCGGTCTGCTGCTCATCGTCTGCTATTTCTTCACAGCCCACTACGCGCCCGACATACAGCTACCGTTCCAGATAGTCCAACGGCGTGGAAACTGCCGGCTTCATACTGCTCTGCGTGGCCACGAAGAACCTGCTGCTACCGGCACAACGGGAGAAAGCCACGGGGCTGTTTCATAAGATTCATCCTCAGCTACATCGTCTGTGCCCTGGCCGCGATGCCGGGTCAACCCGGCATCGGTACACCAGACGAATGGATCGCTCTGCTCGGTATCCGTTCACGGACCTGGCCAGCGGCGTGTTCCTCTTCTGCTTTGACTGGACGCTCCCGAATCCTGGAATATGCCATCAGGCACAGCACCGTGCTGTACGCAGTCAACGCGCTGATGCCCAACGTGGCCAAGTTCGTGGTCTTCCACATCCTGCATGTCAACGGTGCCACGCTGCCCTGAATCGCTCAGTGGCTGGTCAGCCGGCATACTCGTCACCATTCTCTCCATGCCCCTGATGGCCGTCGCCGACCTATTCATCCAGCGCGGGATGTGTGGTCAATCGGCTCACCGCGGCCAGGTAGGAGACGCGTGCACAGTGCCTGAGTGAAGGATGCATGACGAATCGGGGGGGCACGGAGGAGACCCTCCAACTCCAGTCTGTCAGCGGGTGCGCCATTCTTCCCAGGTGTGAATGGCAACTGCTTCGCAAATTTCATCACGCCAATTGCCATGAGCACTGACAGGAAACGACTCTTCGACAAAGCCTCTCCGCGAGACGGAGCCAAGGCGCAGCCTGCTCGCTGGCCTGCAACAGCATGGTCTGGGGTTGCTGGTCATCTACCAGCCCAACACGATCAGCACGTTTCCGGTCACTGTCGCTCTGGGCCGAATAGGGTCATCTCACTTGCGTCGCGCACGCTTACTCCGCAATACTGGGTATTGCCCGTGCGTGCAGTACCGTGCTGGGCCGTTTCTTTTTTATATGTGCGCGTAAGGGGTGTTGTGGCAGTCTCGGCCGTACCAGCGAATCTCGAGCGGAGTCAGGCCTCCGCCGAGCAGGGGCTGCGGGTCTACAGTCGCTACCTGCTGATCTGCGACGCCATCGTCCTCGCCGCGGCTCTCGTTCTCACCCACCTCATCAGCTTCAGTCCAAGCACCGACCCCACTCTCTCCTTCACCGGGCGCCTCGCCGGCGTTCTCCCGCTCACCTACATCCCCATCTCCGTTGCCGGGGGATTTCTGTGGCTGGGGCTCATGAAGGCCACCCACGTGTACGACACGTTCACCGTCGGTGCGGGTGCGCAGGAGTACCAGCGGATCATCCGCGTCGCCCTCGAGTATTTCGGGGGAATCGCCATCCTCAGCTACCTGCTCAAGGCCGGGTTCTCACGCGCGTATTTCCTCATCGCCCTCCCCCTCGGCGTCGCCCTGCTGCTCATCAACCACTGGGGCTGGCGCCAATGGCTCACGGCCCAGCGAGCTCAAGGAAGATTCACCGCCACGGCCCTGTTGGTTGGCGGTGCCGACACCGTGACCGCCGTTGCCAAAATGCTGGCCCCTGCTGGCAAAACGTCGGGCTATCGCCTAGTCGGGGCCTGCACTCCCGCAATGCAGCAGGATGAGCCCCTGGCCAAAACCGAGCTTCCGGTGCTGGGCGACCTCGACGACGCCCCTCGCGTCGCCGCCGCCCAAGGGGCGAGCACGGTGATCCTCACCGGATGCTCCGAGATGACCCCGGCGAAGGTCAAACAGCTCAGCTGGAGCCTCGAATCGACTCATCGGCACCTGGTGATGGTGCCCAGCCTCATGGACTTCACCTCCGCCCGCATCACCACCCAGCCCGTCGCCGGTCTGTCGCTGATCCACATCGGGACACCGACCCTCGACCGGCGCGCCCGGCTCATCAAGCGCGTGACCGACATCGTCGTTGCCGGCATCGCACTCATCCTGGCCTCACCGCTGCTGCTCGTCACCGCACTGGCCGTCAAACTCAATGACCGCGGCCCCGTGTTCTTCCGCCAGACCCGCATCGGACGAAACGGCGAGCCCTTCTCCATACTCAAATTCCGTTCCATGCGGGTCGATGCGGACGAGCACCTGGCCGAGCTGCTCAAGCAGCAGGACCGGGGAGATACCCCCCTGTTCAAGGTCGAAAACGACCCCCGTATCACAAGGATCGGCCGCTTCATTCGCAAGTACAGCATCGACGAGCTTCCCCAGCTCTTCAACGTACTGCGGGGCGATATGAGCCTGATCGGCCCCCGCCCGCAAGTGTCGGCTGAAGTCGTCCTCTACGATGCAACCGCCAGCCGCCGCCTCAACGCCAAGCCCGGGCTCACCGGCCTGTGGCAGGTCAGCGGGCGCTCCAACCTCACCTGGGAGCAGAGCATCCGCCTCGACTTGTACTACGTCGAGAACTGGTCGCTGATCGGCGACCTGCTCATCCTGGTCAAGACCGTCCGCGAAGTGCTGCACCCCACCGACGCGTACTGATCCCCTCCAGCCTTGTTCTCTCTGCAAAACTGCGCGACCGGCACCGTCGCCGGCCCTCGGCTGGCCTTGGATTAGGATGATCCCCTGTGACTTCGAACGCTGACCTGCCCGGCCGCCACCGCCGCGACCTGGCCGCGCCCCAGCAGACGAGCCACCACCGGCACCACCATCACCATCACCACCACCGCCGGCGCCGCCGCGTCATCATCTGGAGCTGCGTGGCCGTCGTCGTCGCCCTGGTCGTCGCCGTGGTGATCTGCGGAGCGATCATCGCCCGCAACGCCGTGGACGCCCGCGACAACCTGCAGACCGCCCAGCAGCAGCTCTCCCTCGTCGCCAGCAAATACCAGGCCAAAGACCGCACCGCTTCAGCCGCCGCCTACCGCACCGCCCGCTCCTCCGCCGCCACCGCCGTGCAATCGACCAGCGGAAAGATCTGGAGGATGGCCGAGCACACGCCCTGGATCGGCACCAACCTGCGCGCCGTCCGCACCGTCGCCGCCCAGACCAGCGGCCTGCTCGACAGCGCCCAGCCCTTCATCGACGCACTGGAGAGCATCGACCCCGACCACCTGGTCAGCAACGGTGCCTTCGACGCCGCCTCCATCAGCCAGCTCGCCGCCCAGACCCCGGCCGTCGCCGCCCGTGCGGCCCAGGCGCACACCGCGCTCTCCGCCATCGACGCGGATGATCTGCTGCCGGTCGTGCGCACCCCCTACCGCAAGCTGGACAGCGCCATCGCCGCCGCCGTCCCCGGCCTGCAGAGCGCCGCCCGGCTGGCCCCCTACATCCCGGACCTGCTCGGCCAGAACGGCACCCGCAACTACCTGATGCTGTTCCAGAACAACGCGGAGGTGCGCGCCCTCGGCGGCAACCCCGCCTCCCTGCTGCTGCTGCAGGTGGACCACGGCCGGCTGACCATCGTCGACCAGGCCAGCAGCACCGACTTCGGCAACGGCCGCGCCACCCCCATCGCAAACATCCCCGCCGACGCCTACTCGGTGTTTCCCTCCAACGTGTCGCGCTACGAGATGGACATGACCGGCTACCCCGACCTCCCCACCGTCGCCCAGCTGGCCCAGGGATGGTGGGCGCAGCACCACCATCAGCACGTCGATGGCGTGCTCACCTTCGACCCCGTCGGCCTCAGCTACCTGCTCAAGGCCACCGGGCCCGTCACCCTGCCCAACGGCGACCAGATCACCAGCGGCAACGTCGTCAAATCCGTGCTCAGCGACGTGTACGCCAAGTACCCCATCCCCGCCCAGCAGGACGCCTACTTCGCCGCCACCGCCGCCTCGGTGTTCAATGCGCTGACCACCAAGAGCATCGACTTCGGCCAGCTGGCCGGTGCCCTGCAGACCTCGCTGAGCCAGCGACGGCTGCATTTCTGGAGCGCCAACGCCGACATCCAGAAATTCATCGCCCAGAACGACACCCTCGCCGGCACCATCGGCGACGACACCGCCGACACCGTCCGCATCGGCACCTACCTGTGGGACACCACCGGGTCGAAGATCGACTACCACGTCACCAGCGCCAGCAGCGCCACCGCCCAGGTGTGCGGCAGCGCCCAGCGCACCACCTACACCGTCGATGTCACCATCACCTCCACCATCACCCCGGCGCAGGCGCAGCAGCTGCCCGAATACGTGCTGCCGAACGGCCCCAAGTCGCAGATGCGGTTCAGCACCGATGTGTACGCGTTCGGCCCCCAGCACAGCGTCTTCCAGAAGATGACCGTCGTGAAGAGCGGGGCCGCCCAGAGCCTGCAGCAGCACGGCGCCACCCTCGGGCGCCCCGCCGCCCGCGCCAACGTGTCGATGGCGTTCGGCACCACCGCGACGCTGCGATTCACCTTCGTGTCGACCGGCACGGCCGGCCCCAAGCACCTCGACCTGCTCACGACGCCCATGGTGAACCCGGTGCAGGCGACCACCAAAGTGCAGAATGCGTGCCAGTAGAATGGACCAGATGCCGCAGGCGGGCGGCCAGGACAGGGGAAAGAAATGACGCTGCAAGACTACTGGCGGATCGTGCGGCGACGCTGGATACTCATCCTGAGCTGCCTCGTCCTCGGCGTGATCGTGGCCGCACTGGTCAGCATCCTCATGCCGCGGCAGTACTCGGCCACCGCCAGCGGATTCATCTCCGTGCCCGCCCAGACCCAGGCCGGGGCCAGCGTCAGCAACGCCTATAACTCCGATGCGTTCGCCAAGTCGCGCGCGCAGTCATACGTCGAGCTCGCCCAGAGCACCAACCTGGCCCGCAAAGTCGCCAGCCAGCTCGACCTCAACGAGACCCCCGCCGACCTGCTCACGCAGATCAAGGTGGCCGCGCCCACCAACACCGTCACCCTGCAGGTCACCGCCACCGACCGCACCCCCGCCACCGCCGCCCAGCTCGCCAACACCTGGATCAGCGTGCTCAAGACCGAGATCCACTCCGTCGAGACCGCCTGGGCCTCCGGCGCCGGCGCCGACAGCACCCCCGTCACCACCCTCGAGATCTACGAGACCGCCACCGCCCCAGACGCCCCCACTGTCCCCAACACCAGGCTCAACCTCGTCCTCGGGGTGCTGCTCGGGCTCATCGTCGGCTTCGGCCTCGCCGTGGCGCTCACCATGCTCGACCGCCGCATCCACTCGCTGTCCACCATCACCGACAACTTCGACCTGCCCGTCATCGGCACCCTGCCGCAGACCCGCTGGTTCACCACCCACAAGACCCGGCTCATCGCCGGCGCCGCCACCGAAGGCAAAGAGCAAGACCGCACCGTCCACTTCGGCGAAGCGCTGCGCGAGATCCGCACGAGCATCCAGTACATCGACGTCGACAAGCCGGTGCGCAAGCTCGTCGTCACCTCATCCATGCCCGGAGACGGCAAATCGACGCTCTCCGACAACCTTGCCGTCACCCTCGCCGCCGCCGGCGTCACCACGGTGCTCATCGACGGCGACCTGCGCAAACCCACCCTGGCCAGGACCTTCCAGCTGCCCGGCCAGGTCGGCCTCAGCGACGTGCTCGCCGGCCGCGCCGAGCTCAACCAGGTGCTGCGCCGGTGGTCGCAGGATGAGCACCTCTTCCTGCTGCCCGCCGGGCACCTGCCGCCCAATCCCAGCGAGATGCTCGGTTCTGAGGCCATGACTCGGCTCATCGACGAACTCTCGCAGTTCGCCACCGTCATCATCGACGCGCCGCCCGTGCTGCCCGTCGCCGACGCCATGGTGCTCAGCACCGCCGTGGACGGTGTGGTCGTCGCCGCCTCCGCCGGCAAGACCACCATCGATCAGCTGCAAGAGACCCTCGACCGGCTGCACAAAGTCAATGCCAACGTCTACGGCCTCGTGCTCAACCGAGTGCCCACCAAGGGCGCCGACGCCTACGGATACGGCTATGGATACGGGTACGGCGAGTACACCGCCGAATCCGCTGCGGTCACGACCGCCCCCGCCGCGCGCGACAGCCGCAGCACCAAGCACGGCGACCGGCCCGCCCGCCGCCGGACGCGGCGCAGCCGAGCCGAACGCGACCAGCCGTTCGTCGGCCTCGCCAACTCTGTCCAGCCGAGCCGGGCGGGCCAGCCGGCGGCGACCGGACTGCCCCCGGCGCACGCCCAGACCGGACACTTCCCCGCTGCGCAGACGCGGGTGCCCCCGCTGCTCGGCGACACCGATGCCCGGGCCCAGACCGCTGCCGGCCGCAGCGCTGCGCTTTCGGGTATGAGCGCACCGGCCCCCGGCGATGCCGACAACGTCTTCGCCGAGATCTTCGGAGACGACAACCGGCGTCGATGACGATGAGCGACCCGTCCGGCCAGCCCGGCCAGCCCGCCCGGCGCAGCTTCCTCGCGGCCGGCAACCCCTTCCTGCAACCCGCGCCCGGGGCGACGGGGGGCGGGGAGCGCCGCACCTTCGACGTGCTGATCGTCTGCACCGGCAATATCTGCCGCTCGGCCTACGCCGCCCTGCTGCTGGGCGCAGCGACCCGGCGGGATGACGACCTCATCCGCGTGGGCAGCGCCGGCATCGGCGCCGTGGTCGGCGCCCCCATGCACGCCGACGAGGCTCGTGCCGCGGCCGCTCTCGGGCTCGACCCCTCCGGGCACCGCGGGCGGCAGCTCACCGCGCCCCTCATCGACGCCGCCGACCTGGTGCTCGCCCTCTCCGAGCGGCACCTCGAGGTCATCCTCGCCGAGCGCCCCTCCGCCGTGGATCGGACCTTCCTGCTCGGCGACTACGCCGCATTGTGCGCCCTACCCGGCCTCGACGGGCAGCCCACCGCCACCCGTGCCGACCTGTGCGCTCAGGTCGGGTACGCCGCCCGTCTGCGCGACGCCGGCCGCCAGGCCGACCGCGGAGACATCGCCGGCGAGATCGACGACCCCTACGGGCGCGGCCCCGCCCAGCACCGCGCCTCCATCGCGCGCATCGAGCAGGCCGTCGCCCTCATCGCCCCGCGGCTGCGGCCGTAGTTTCTCGCAGAGCTCAGCCCCGGGTGATCCTCCGCAGGCCCAAGCTTTTCAGCACCGAGACCAGCGTGGGGCTGAAGTCGTCCACCGCATCCGCGATACGCGCCGGATTGACGCGCCCCGCGGTGACGCCCTCGCACAGCCTCATCCACCCGTTGCCGGCCGCCGCCGTGATCGCCGACGCCACCGACGCGTTCAGCACGCTGCCCGCCACCGGGATCAGCTTGACCAGGCTGTGCGCCAGGGCCTGCCCCGCCGTCTGCGCGCTCAGCTGGGCCAGCGCCTGCGTCGACAGCATCGTCTGCAGCTCCAGGTCGTAGATCGCGGAGATCCGCCCCATCATCGCCATCTGGATGGGCGCCAGCGTGACCGCGTCCGCGACCGGGATGGGGACGGCAGCGGCCACAGCCGCCGCAGCGCACGCCGCAGCGATGACCGGACGGGCCATCTCCCGCTTCCACTCCAGGTTGAGCCGCTGGGCGATGCGAAAGGCATCCTGCTCGCGGTGCGGCGAGAGCGCCAGCGTCTCGGTCACGAGTTCACCGAGCCCATGGCCCGCGCCCTTTCCGTGCGTGTCAGACCGGTCGGGATGGCCGGCCATGCCGTGCCCACTGCGCCGACTGCGCTGGCCGCGCTTGCCGAACGGGCTGAACCCGCTGAACCGGCCGCGCGCGTCCTGAACCGACGTCGCGATCACCCGCCGGACGGGCAGATCGATCGGGATGCCGGCCTCATCCACCGGCGCCTCCAGCCACCGGGCGAACGCCGCCTGGTCATCCCGCAGGCGGTACGAACCGGTCACCAGGTTGCGCGTCCACTCGGCCTTCGTGAGCACCAGGATCACCGGCAGTCCCGCGGCCGCCAGCTCGCGGACCATGCTGATGTCGGGGCGCGTCAGGCGGTCCGAATTCGCCGTCACGCAATACCAGACCACCGAGATCTGCTCGTCGGCCGGACGCCGGGCGATCGTCGCCAGGCCCTCCCGCAACGCCTCCGCCGGGGACGCCTCCGACCCGATCTCGAACCCCTCGAAATCCCAGATGCCCAGCGAATCGTCGTGATAGTAGTGCACGCCCCGGGTCACCGGCAGGCCCCGGCCGACCGTCGCCAGCTCGCGCCCGAACACCGCGTTCACCAGCGACGACTTCCCCACGCCGGTGCCGCCCACGATGGCCAGGTTGAAGCGGCCGTAGCGGCGGTGCGCGTCCGCGGACGCCTCGGCGTAGGCAGTAGCGGGCGAGGGGGCTTCGCGCTGGCCCTCAGGTTGGATGTCCGTCATCGCTCACCTCGCTGCTCGCCGTGCCTGCGGCCGGTGCAGGCGGCCGCCTGCGTGGGACCATTGTCTCGCGGGATGCTCCCGGTCTGCTGCGCGATCGTGGCGTCGGCGCCGCGACTAGGATGTGCCCATGCCCAGTACTTCCCCGCGTCCCCGCATCTTCTCCGGAATCCAGCCCAGCAGCGACTCGCTGCACCTCGGCAACTACGTCGGAGCCCTCGCCAACTGGGTGAAACTGCAAGACGACCACGACCCCATCTACTGCGTCGTAGACGAACACGCCATCACCGTCGACCAAGACCCCACCCAGCTGCGCGAAAACACCTACGCCACCGCCGCCCAATTCATCGCCGCCGGCATCGACCCCCAGCGCAGCACCCTGTTCGTGCAATCACACGTCCCCGCCCACGCCCAACTCGGCTGGGTGCTCGGCTGCCTCACCGGCTTCGGCGAAGCCAGCCGCATGACCCAATTCAAAGACAAATCCGCCAAACGCGGCACCGACCACACCTCCGTGGGCCTGTTCACCTACCCCATCCTCATGGCCGCCGACATCCTGCTCTACCAGGCCAACCTGGTGCCCGTCGGCATCGACCAGAAGCAGCATCTCGAACTCACCCGCACCCTCGCCAGCCGGTTCAACCACCGCTTCGGAGACACCTTCACCCTCCCCGACGGCTACATCCCGCCCGAGACCGCCAAGGTGTACGACCTGCAGGACCCCACCTCGAAGATGTCCAAGTCGGCCGCCACCGACGCCGGGCTCATCCGGCTGCTCGACGAGCCCGCCAAGATCGCCAAGAAGATCCGCTCCGCCGTCACTGACGCCGAGCGCGACATCCGCTACGACCCCGAGGCCAAGCCCGGCATCTCCAACCTGCTGGCCATCGGCTCCGTCTTCACCGGCCAGACCCCAGAGCAGTACGGCGCCGACTACGCCGGCAAGGGCTACGGCGACCTCAAGAACGATCTCGCCGACCTGGTGGTCTCGAAGCTGTCGCCCATCCGCGAGCGCGCCCTCGAACTCATGCAAGATCGCGCCGAGCTCGACCGTCTGCTCGCCCAGGGCGCCGAACGCGCCGCCGCCATCGCCGACCGCACCCTCGCCCAGGTCTACGAGAAGATCGGGTTCGCCGCGCCGCGCGCGTGAATCACCGCTCCCGCATCACCGCGTCGCACGCCTCCAGGAAGCGCCGCATCGACGCGCCCGGCGTCGTATCCCCGAAGTGGTACCGGGCCAGCGCGGCCAGCCGCTGCCGCGACTCGGCCCCCGTCGCCGCCTCCAGCCGTTCCAAGACGCGGGGGGCATCCGCCGCCGTCAGCATCGGCACCTGCCCGGCGATGCCATCGCACTCGATGTGCGCGCGGGCGTCCGCCGGCTGCGTCACCAGGATCGGCTTGCCGGAGGCGATCCAGTCGTAGTCGACCGACGAGATGTCGCACACGGCCACATCCGCGGCCGCGGTCTGCCAGCCGAACCGGGGCGTGTCATCGATGTAGTGGCCGGCCTGCGGGTACGCCGCGATCTCCGCCCGCAGCAGGCCCCGGATGCGGGCATCCGCCGCCGCGAAACGCTCCAGGTGCGTGCCCGTGCGCGGGTGCGGCCGGTAGATCACCCGATGGCGGCCGTCGGCCAGCAGCGCGGTGACGATTGCCTCCCCGTGCGTCGGCCCGGACCCATAGCGCATCGAGGGGCGTCCCCCCTCCCAGGTGGGGGCGTAGAGCACGGTCGGCAGGTCGGTCGGCGGCAAGTCGGCGGGCGCATCCAGCGGCACATCCAGTTGGGGACGACCGATCGGCACCATCCGCCGCGCATCGAACAGCCGCAGCGCGCGGGAGATGCGGTCGATGGACGCCTGCCCGGCTACGAAGACGCGGTCGAACATCCGCAGCAGGTTCGAGGTCATCGAGCGCTTGTCCGACTCGCCATGGTTGACGTGCACATGGCAGGGGCCCGGCACCCGGGTGAAGAGGATGTTGCGGCTGTTCTGGTTCACGTACAGCGCGAGCCCCAGCCGCCGCTGCGCGCGCAGCCAGCCCACCGCACCCCACACGCTGCGCACCCGCACCGGGAGGCCCGACTCGTCCGCCACCGTGCGGGCCGAATCCGGGTCGCAGCACACCACCGCCAGCCGGTGCCGCTCGGCGAGCCGCTGCAGCGGCCCGTACCACTGGCGCATCTGATACAGGTTGCGGGGCGGGTCGGCGAAGAGCACGGCCACCTCGACATCCTGTTGCGCACACACGGCTACGAGTTTGGCACGATCCACCGAGCGGCGGCGAGGGCCGACCGGGCCGGCGCTCCCCCAGCCACCGAACTCAGGGGATCGGCCGGTCTCAGGCGCCCCGTCCCCTGAGTTGTGCGGGACAGGCCTGGATCCCCTGAGTTGTGCGCCCTCAGGCCCCGAGCACCGCGTACCGGTACGCGGGGTCGTTGTCGTGCAGCACGCGCAGGATGTTGCGGTGGCCGAGCTTGTGCAGGTCGT
Source organism: Pseudoclavibacter sp. (assembly GCA_047722305.1). Lineage (GTDB taxonomy): Bacteria > Actinomycetota > Actinomycetes > Actinomycetales > Microbacteriaceae > JAKVJE01. The sequence continues at coordinate 32,736 of JBDNYM010000009.1, forward strand.
CCTCCGACCAGTGGCGCGCTCGCAGGGCTTCGAAGACGGCCTGGTACTTCGAGACGTCCTCCAGCCCGACCGGGCCGTCGCCGAAGCCGTCGAAGTCGCCGCCCAGCCCAACGTGGTCGACGCCCATGACCTCACGGGCGTGCTCGATGTGGGCGACCGCGTCGGCGAGGGTGACCTCGGGAGCGGGGCCCCGTTCCCCGGCCTCGGACCACTCGTGGCGGGCCTGGCTGAGGAAGCCGGGCACGAACGTGATCATCTGCACGCCCCCGTTGGCGGCCAGCCGCGCCTCGACGTCGTCGGGCACATTACGCGGGTGCGGGTTGAGCGCGAAACACGAGGAGTGGCTGAACACGACCGGCAGCGTGGACGCGTCCAGCGCGTCGCGCATGGTGTCGGCGGACAAGTGGGAGAGGTCGACGAGCATCCCCAGCCGGTTCATCTCGTGCACCAGCTCGACGCCGCGGTCGCTCAGCCCGTGGTGCAGCGGGGCCTCGGCGTTCGAGTCGGCGTACTCGGTGTTCGCGTTCCAGGTGAGGGTCATGTACCGCACGCCGAGCCGGGCGTAGGCGCGCAGCACGGCCAGCGACCCGTCGATCTGGTTGCTGCCCTCGACCCCCAGCAGCGACGCGACCTTGCCGGCCGCCATCTGGCGCTCCACGTCGTCGGCGGTCACCGCCCGCCCGAACACGCCCGGGTAGCGGCGGATGAGCCGATCCACGAAGTCGATCTGCTCGAGGGTGGCGGTGACCTCGGCGGCGCCCGCGATGTCGGTGTGCACCCACACCGACCAGAACTGGCCGCGCAGCCCGCCCCGCAGGATCTTCGGGATATCGGTGTGATGAGTCTGCCCGCTCTCCCGGTCGATGCCCTCGACGGAATACGAGCGCTCGGTGCGGCTGTTCCAGGCCAGGTCGTTGTGACCGTCGATGACGGGGATCATGCGGTTCCTTCCAGATTTCGGATGCGGATGCGGGCGCGGACCGCTCGGGCGCGCGCCGGACTTGGCGCGACTCTATCCCCTGCAGCTGGGATATCAGGAGCGACCCGATGGCTACCGCGTATGGCAGTCCCAGTCGAGGAATCCGCAACTGCGCATCCCGAAACATGGCGGTAATGAGCCGGTGCCTAGGCTGAGCCCAATCGCTGAATCGCCTGCGCTGGCGCAGGGACAGAGAAGGGTATCCGCATGCGCAAGTTCATGAGAATCGGTCTGGTCGCTCTGACGGCCCTCGGCCTGACGGTATCGGTGACGGCGTGCGGAGGCGGCGGTTCGTCGAATTCGTCATCGGGCAGCGGCAAGTCGCTAGTCGCCGACACGGTCTTCGATCTGAAGACACTCGACCCGGCCCGTTCGTTCGAGTTCACGGGCGTCACGCTCGACCACCAGATCTACCAGACCGCTCTGGACTACGCGGACAACGGCAACACCCTCAACAAGGTCGTCCCCGGCCTCGCCAGCTATACGCTGTCGTCCGACGCGAAGACCGTCACGCTGAAGATGAAAGGCGCCAACTACTTCGCCGATGGCGCCAAGGTCACCGCCGACGATGTCGCGTTCAGCTACGAGCGCCTCATCGGCATCGCCGGCAACCCGGCGTTCCTGCTCGAAGACCCCAACGGAGATCCCATCAAGGTGTCGCAGCCCGACAAGAACACCGTCGTGCTCACCAGCGGCGTGGCCAACCCGTCGCTGCCGTTCATCCTGCCGAACCCCTCGCTGGGCATCGTCGAGAAGAAGGTCGTCCTCAAGCACGGCGGCACCACCGATGCCAACGATCAGGCCGGATCCTGGCTGACCTCCAACTCCGCCGGGTCCGGCCCCTACGTGGTCAAGAGCGCCGATGTGAAGAGCCAGGTCAAGCTGGCGACCAACCCGCACTATGCCGGCACCAAGCCCGCCTACTCCAACGTGGTGGTGCAGAACGTCACCTCCGCCACCCAGAAAGTGAACATCCAGGCCGGCACCTCGCAGATGGCTTTCGACCTCAGCGCCGACGACGCCAAGTCGCTCAACTCGGGCAAGACCAAGGTCGTTACCGGCCAGTCGACCTACACGCTGTACGCCTGGTTCAATGCGCAGGAGAAGTACGGCAAAGAAGCGTCGAATGTGAAGTTCGTCCAGGCCATGCGCCACGCCATCGACTACAGCGCGATCGTCAAGTACATGGGCAGCGGATCGGTGCAGCCCGGCGGCGTCGTGCCGCTGATGTTCGGCGGCTCGCTCAAGAGCGACCCCAACAACTCCTATGACCCGGCCAAGGCTAAGCAGCTGCTGGCCGAGTCTGGCTACAACGGCGAAGAGATCGACTTCCTGGTCAGCTCCGATGGCACCGTGGGCGGCGTCAGCATCCAGTCGCTGGGCGAGCAGGTCCAAGCGCAGGTCAAGAAGCTCGGTGTCAACCTCGTGCTCAAGCCGATGCCCTCCGTGACCGCGCTCGACACCTTCCGCTCCGGCACCTTCCAGGCCGGCCTCACCGACTGGGGCGCCGACTACCCCGACCCCGCCGACTACATCGCCTTCGGCCCCGATCAGAATGTCGGCAAGCGCGCCGCCTGGGCCACCGGCGCCGGCATCTCCAGCGCCGAGCGGCTCAAGCCCCTGTTCACCAAGGCCATGACCACCGCCAACACCTCCGACCGGTTCAAGGCCTGGCAGGACGTCCAGACGGAGATGAACATCGACAGCCCGTTCATCCCCGTGGCCCAGCCCGGCGACCGTATGGTGTACAGCTCGTCGCTGAGCAATGTGAAGCTCAACCCGATCTGGAACGTCGAATTCGCCCAGGTGAAGTAGCCGGGTCGCCGTGAGTTCTGCCGTCACCACCCCCGCCCAGGCCGGGCGTCCGACGGAGTCGGCGCATCAGCGCCGATCCGCCGGACACCCGCTGGTCAGGTACATCGCCGCCCGCCTGGGCATCAGCGTCCTGCTGGTGTGGGGCGTCACGCTCATCACGTTCATCCTCACCAACCTGGTGCCCGCCGACCCGGTCAAGGCCGTGCTCGGAGAGGCCGCCGGCAACGACCCCCGCATCGTGGCCGCCACTCGCCACGCGATGGGCCTCGACAAGCCCCTGGTGGTGCAGTACTTCCTCTACCTTGGCCGGCTCATGCGCGGCGACCTCGGCACCAGCGCCCAGACGCATAACCCGGTCACCCAAGACCTCGCCACGGCCTTCCCCGCCACCATCGAGCTGGCGCTCAGCGTACTGGTGCTGTCCATCATCATCGGCATCGGGCTGGGCCTCTACGCGGCTCTGCGCCACCGCCGCTTCGCCGACCAGCTCATCCGGGTGGTCTCGCTGATCGGCATCTCGCTGCCAACCTTCTGGCTGGCCATGCTGATGTTCTACGTATTCTTCTACCTACTCGGCTGGCTGCCCGGGTCCGGACGGCTCGACCCCACGGTCACTCCCCCGCCGCACATCACCGGCATGTACACGGTGGATGCGCTGCTGACCGGGCAGTTCGACACCTTCGGCAACGCACTTGCACACCTCGTCCTGCCCGCTGCCGTGCTGACCTTGTATACCGTCGGCCTGCTCATCCGGTTCTCCCGGTCGTCCATCCTCGACGTCATCAACCAGGACTACGTCACCGCCGCCCGTGCCAAGGGACTCAGCGGCCGCACCGTCACCTTCCGCTACATCCTGCGCGGGGCGCTGCTGCCCATTCTCACCATGGTCGGCCTCACCTTCGGCTCGCTGCTGTCCGGCTCTGTGCTCACCGAGACCGTCTTCGCCTGGCACGGGCTCGGGCAGTACGCCTTCCAGGCGGCCACCTCGCTCGACCTGCAGGCCATCATGGGGGTCGGCGTCACCATCGGCGTCGTCTACATCGCCACCAACTTCGTCGTCGACCTGCTGTACGGCCTGATCGACCCGAGAGTGAGAGTCCAGTGAGCGCCGCCACCACCATCCCAGGACGCCGCCGCCTGCGGCTGCGCCTGCCCACCGAATGGCACACTCCGCTGGCCGTGGTCGGTGTGGTCATCATCGTCTTCTGGCTGCTGGTGGTCATCTTCGGCCCCCTGCTGCAGCCCCAGAACCCGCTCGCCCAGAGCCCCAACCGGCTCGCCGCCCCCTCCGGGGCGCACTGGTTCGGCACCGATGAACTCGGCCGCGACGTGCTTTCGCGCGTCATCGCCGGCGCCCGACTCTCCATCCCCGTCGCCATCGCGCTGGTCGCGCTGTCGCTGCTGCTGGGAGGACTGCTCGGGATGCTGGCCGGCTACTTCGGCCGCGTGACCGACGAGATCATCATGCGGTTCGCCGACATCGTGCTCGCCTTCCCCGCCATCATCCTCGCCATGGTCATCACCGCCGCCCTCGGCCCCGGCATCTCGAACGCCGTGCTCGCCATGCTGCTGGTCAACTGGCCGCAGTACGCCCGCATCATGCGATCGATGGTGCTCGGGGCGCACAACAGCGAATACGTGATCTCCGGCAGGCTGCTCGGCTACGGTGTGTGGCGGTCGCTGCGCGTGGACATCCTGCCCAATGTCATCTCACCGGTGCTCGTGCTCGCCACCCTCGACTTTGGCAACGCCATCCTGCTGCTGTCCGGGCTGTCGTTCCTTGGCCTCGGCGCCGTGCCGCCCACTCCCGAATGGGGTTCCATGGTCTCGGCCGGGATGAACAACTTCTCGTCATGGTGGATCGCCACCTTCCCCGGCCTCGCCATCTTCACCATCGTCATGGGGTTCAACTTCCTCGGCGACGCGCTGCGCGACGCCATGGATCCCCGTATGAAGAAGCACATCCAGAACGAGGCGATATGACCAGTCCATCCGCCGTCCCCGTTCCCGGGCCCGCCCGCATGGACGCCGTCCCCTGCCTCCGGATCCAGGACCTCAACCTGTCCATCGACGGCACCCAGATCCTCAAGCACGTCAGCATCGACGTCCCCGCCGGGCAGGTCACCGGGCTGGCCGGCGAATCCGGCTCCGGCAAGACTATGACCGGGATGACCGTCATGCGCCTGCAACCTCCCGAGGCCGAGGTCACCGGCAGCATCCGCTTCCACGACACCGACCTGCTGCGGCTGCCCGAGCGCAAGATGGCCGACCAGCGCGGCCGCCACATCGCCATGGTTTTTCAGGATCCCACCGCCAGCCTGCACCCCATGATCACCATCGCCGGGCAGCTGACTGACCACCTCCGTCACCATCTCAAGCTGTCGAAGCATGACGCGCTCGACCGCGCCCTCGACCTGCTGCGTCAAGTGCGCGTCCCCGACCCCGAGAACGCCCTACGCCGCTATCCCCACCAGTTCAGCGGCGGGCAGCTGCAGCGCATCGCCATCGCCATCGCCATCGCCTGCCGCCCGGAGCTGCTCATCGCCGACGAGCCCACCACTGCCCTCGACGTCACCGTGCAGGCCGGCATCCTGCGCCTGCTGCGACAGCTGTGCGGCGAGACCGGACTCACCATCGTGCTCATCACCCATGACCTCGGCGTCATGTCGGCACTCGCCGACCACATCGCCGTCATGCGCAACGGCGAGATCGTCGAGCACGGAACCCGGTACGACGTGATCCGCCACCCGCAGCACCCGTACACGCGGTCGCTCATCGACTCCCTGCCCAAGAACATGATGGAGCGGGGAGAGGGGGCAGGGGGCGGCGCTCCGGCCGTCCCCGAGGCTCCTAGCGAAAGCGAGGAGGCGAAATGAGCACCGCCCTCGATGTCAACGACCTCAGCGTCGTCTACAAGCAGCCCGGTCGCCGCCTCCTGACCGCCGTCGACAGCGTCTCGTTCCAGGTGAACCCGGGCGAGGTCGTCGGCCTGGTCGGCGAATCCGGCTGCGGAAAATCCACCATCGCCCGCGCCATCTGCGGGCTCGAACCAGTGCACAGCGGATCCATCAGCTTCGGCGGCACCCCGATCACGCCTCTGCGGATGCGGCGGCGGCCCGCCAGCCTGCAGCGCATCCAGATGGTCTTCCAGAACCCGTACGCATCGCTGAACCCTAAGCGCCGCATCCGCGACCAGATCGAGGACGGCCGCCGGACCAACCCCATCCCCGCACCGACCGTGCCCGAGCTGCTCGACCTCGTGGAGATCCCACGGGCAGCCGCCAGCGCCTACCCGTACCAATTCAGTGGTGGGCAGCGGCAGCGCATCGCCATCGCCCGGGCAGTGGCCACCGGGGCCGACCTACTCATCGGCGACGAGCCCATCGCGTCCCTCGACGCCTCCCTGCAGGCCAAGATCGCCCAGCTCATGCGCGATGTGTGCCTGCGCACCAATGCCTCGCTACTATTCATCAGCCATGACCTCGCCGTCGTGCGGCTCATCGCCGACCGCGTGCTGGTCATGAACCAGGGCCAACTCGTCGAGCACGGCCCCACCGCCGAGATCTGGGCCCACCCGCGCGAGGAATACACGCGCCGGCTGCTCGCCGCCATCCCCGAGGCCGACGGGCTGGGACGACTGCCGGAGGTGTAGGAGGCGCCCTGGCCACCGGACTCAGGGGATCGGCCGAACTCAGGCGTCCCGTCTCCTGACTTCGGCGCGAAAGGTACAGATCTCCTGAGTTCGGCGAGGCCACCCCGAGCCTGCCGCGCCCGCATCCAGCAGACTGCCGGCCACCAGCGCCCCGCCGGCGGCTATACTCAGCCTCAGCAATTCGTGTTACGGGGTCGGTGAAATTCCGAACCGGCGGTGAAAGTCCGCGACCCGCGCGCCTGGCGTGCGGCTGATCCGGTGAGATTCCGGAACCGACGGTCAGAGTCCGGATGAGAGCAACACGATGGCGCTGCCCGGTCGGCAGCGCCCTCCCCCGTATGCACGGGCGAGGAGGAGCAATGACCGACCACATCATCGAGACGGCGATGCGCCGTGCCTTCGATCTCGCCCGCCGCGGCCCCCTGTATGGCGGCAATCCCCAGGTCGGCTGCGTCATCCTCACCCCACGGGGCGACGAGCTCGCGGGCGGATTCCATCACGGCACCGGCACCCCCCACGCCGAGATCGAGGCCATGGACGGGCTCACCCCCGAACAGCTGCGCGGCGCCACCGTCGTGGTCAGCCTCGAGCCGTGCCATCACTACGGGCACACCGGCCCCTGCACGAAGGCGCTCATCGCCGCCGGAGTCGCCCGCGTCTACTACTCCGTCAGCGACCCCGGAGAGCAGTCGGGGCACGGCGCCGACGAGCTGCGCGCCGCCGGCATCGAAGTGCACGGCGGCATCCTGCGCGCCGAGGGCGAGCAGCTGCTGCACCGCTGGCTCACCTCCATGCGGCGGCACCGCCCCTACGTCATCGCGAAGTTCGCCACCAGCCTCGACGGCCGCGGCGCCGCCCAGGACGGATCGAGCCAGTGGATCAGCGGCCCCGAATCGCGCACGCACGCCCACCGGCTGCGCGCGACGTGCGACGGCATCATCGTGGGCACCGGTACCGTCCTCGACGACGACCCCGCCCTCACCGCCCGGCATCCGGACGGCTCGCTGTATCCGCACCAGCCCGTCCCGATCGTCATCGGTCACCGCTCGCTGCCCGCGCAGGCGCGCATCTTCGCCGGGCCGCACCAGCCCATCTTCTACAACCGCCAGACCCCGCTGCAGGCCCTCTCCGACCTCTTCGACCGGGGCCTGCGCACCGTGATCGTCGAGGGCGGGCCCACGCTGATGAGCTCGTTCATCGGCGAGAACCTCGTGGACGAATACCACGTCTACCTGGCGCCCAAGCTGCTGGGCGGATGGCGTCTGTCCGTCACCCAGATCGGGGTGCGCGGGATCGCCGAGGCCCTGCAGCTGCGGATCGCCGACACCTTCATGATCGGCGAGGACATCTTCATCGAGGCTTTCCCGGTCGCCGATGCGCGTACCGAGGTCGGGGCGGGCAGCGCCGCCGGCGCATCCTCGACCACGCCGATCTCCGCCGCAGACGGAACAGACAGAAGAGAGGACTCCTGATGTTCACCGGCATCATCTCCGAGCTCGGGCTCATCCGCGACGTGCGGATGCAGGACGACGCCGCCGTCCTGACCGTCGAGGCTCCCGGGGCCTGCGCAGATGCGCGCCCCGGCGACTCCATCAGCGTCAACGGCGTGTGCCTGACCGCCCTGCCGCCAGCGGCGGACGTCCCCCTGTCGGCCGGCAGCTTCCGTGCGGACGTCATGGGCGAGACCCTCGCTCGCACCACGCTCGCCGCGGCGCGGCCCGGGACGCCCGTCGACATCGAGACCGCGCTGCACCCCAGCGACCGTCTCGGCGGCCACGTCGTGCAGGGCCACGTCGACGCCACCGCCCCGGTGCTGGCCGTCACCCCGCATCCGCAGTGGCGCGTCCTGCGCATCGGCCTGCCCGCCGGGATCGCCCCGCTGGTGGCGTACAAGGGATCGATCGCGGTGAACGGCGTCTCCCTCACCGTCTCGGCCGTGGGGGATGCGGACGGCGAGGGCGTGGACGGCGAGGGCGGCGGCGCCTGGTTCGAGGTCTCGCTCATCCCCGAAACGTTGCAGCGCACCGTCCTCGGCCAGCTGACCGTCGGCGACCGCGTCAACCTGGAGAGCGACGTGCTGGCCCGGCACGTACGCCGACTCATCGAACAGGGCATCGGCCTGCCCACGCAGGCCCCAGAGAGGAACGACTGACATGGCCGCAGGACGCAGCAGCATCCCCGACGCGCTCACTGCGCTGCGGGAGGGCAAGCCGGTGCTCGTCGCCGACAACGAGGACCGCGAGAACGAGGGCGACGCCATCATCTCGGCCGCCCTCGCCACGCCGGAGTGGATCGCCTGGATGGTGCGCCACACCAGCGGCTACCTGTGCGCGCCGATGCCCGGCGACATCGCCGACCGGCTCAACCTGCCGTACATGACCATGCACAGCCAGGACCCGAACCAGACCGCGTACACGATCTCGGTGGACGCGACCGACCGGCGCTCCACCGGCATCTCCGCCGCCGAGCGCGCCCACACGCTGAATGTGCTCGGCAGCCCCACGTCCACGGCGGCGTCGGTGATCCGTCCCGGCCACGTCCTGCCGCTGCGGGCGCGCCCGGACGGCGTGCTGGAGCGCGGCGGGCACACCGAGGCCGCCGTCGACCTGATGCGCCTGGCCGGCCTGTACCCGGTGGGGAGCCTGGCCGAGATGGTGCACGACGACGGCACCATGGTGCGCTACCCCGACCTGGTGCGCATCGGCGAGGAGGCCGGGCTGCCGGTCATCACCGTCGCCCAGATCGTGGAGTGGCGGGGCGCGCACCCCTACCCCGAGGCGGCGCCCGCCGATCAGCGCGAGCCCGCCCGGGTCTCGTTCGACGTCGAGACCAAGCTGCCCACCGCCTACGGCGACTTCCGGGTGCGCGGCTATCACGACCAGCGCACCAACGCCGAGCACCTGGCCCTGCTCGGCCAGCAGCAGCTGGCGCAGGTGCCGCTGGTGCGCGTGCAGTCGGAGTGCCTCACCGGCGAGACGTTCGGGTCGCTGCGCTGCGAGTGCGGCCCGCAGCTGCACGAGTCGATGCGGATGATCGCCGCCGAGGGCGGAGCCGTTATATACCTGCGCGGGCATGAAGGCCGCGGCATCGGCCTGCTCGACAAGCTCCGCGCCTACAAGCTGCAGGACGGCGGGCTCGACACCGTCGACGCCAACCTCGCCCTCGGCCATCAGGACGACGAGCGCGAGTACGGCGCCGCGGCGGCCATCCTGCACGACCTGGGGATGGAGCGGGTCCGGCTGCTCAGCAACAACCCCGACAAGGCCACCGCACTGCGCGCCCACGGCATAACCGTGGACGACCAGGTGCCCCTCATCGTGGGCGCCAACGCCATCAACCAGCGGTACCTGGAGACCAAGCGCGACCGGATGGGGCACATCCTGCCCCACGACATCTGAGCCGGACGCGAAGCGAAGGAGCGAGCATGAGTGCAGAGGGCATCCCCGAGATCCGGGCGGACGGGCACGGGCTGAAGGTCACGATCGTCGCGTCCCAGTGGCACGCGCAGGTGATGGACGGATTGGTCGCCGGCGCACAGCGGGCGCTGGAGCAGGCCGGGGCCGAGCACGTCCTGGTGCGCGTGCCGGGCAGCTTCGAACTGCCCGTGGCCGCCCAGGCCGCGCTGCGGGGCGGGGCCGACGCGGTGGTCGCGCTGGGCGTGATCATTCGAGGCGGCACCCCGCACTTCGACTTCGTGTGCCGGGCCGCCACCGACGGGCTCACCCGCGTCGCGCTCGACGCGGGCCGCGCCGTCGGCTTCGGGCTGCTCACCTGCGACGACGATGCCCAGGCCCTCGACCGCGCCGGCCTGCCCGGTTCGGCGGAGGACAAGGGCGGGGAGGCCGCCTGGGCCGCCCTGTCCTGCACCCGCACCCTGCGCGCCCTCGCGGCGAGCTGAGCCCCTACCCGATCGGGCGGCGACGGGTCTCCGGCCCCCAGATCCACACCACGACGGCGGCGACGAGCGCGAACGCGCTGATGCCGACGAACACCGCCCAGGCGCCGACGGCCTGCAGCGTCCAGGCGACGGCGATGGGCATGACGACGGTGAGCAGCTTGGCGACCGCGTTGGCGATGCCGACCCCGCGGAACCGCACGCTGGTGGGGAACAGCTCGGAGGCGTACACGGCGACGACGGACGCCATCAGCACGTAGAAGCACACGGTCAGGAAGAACCCGACCACCACGGCGGCGGCCTGGCTGGTCTGCAGCGCGTAGACCAGCCCGAACGCGGCGGTGAGGATGAACGCCGGCACGATGGTGGCCTTGCGGCCGATGCGATCGATGAGCAGGGCCCCGGCGGCGCAGCCGACGGGCGCGCCCACCATCATGAGGGTGCTGAGCCCGAGCGATCCGCTGAGGTCGATGCCGCGTTTGACCAGCAGGGTCGGCACCCACGAGGTGAAGGTGTACTGGCACACGATGGTGGCGGACACGGCGACGATGGCCACGATGAGCGCGGTGGCCGCAGACCGGGTGCGGACGGCGGCGGGGACGGGGTCCGGCGCGTCGTCCTGCCCGCTGCGTTCCAGCTCGGCGACGATCTGCTCGGCCTCCTGGACGCGGCCGTGCACGGCCAGCCAGCGGGGAGATTCCGGGATGTCGCGCCGCAGCAGCCAGAGCACGCCGGCGAGGACGCCGACGCCCACGAACATGACGCGCCAGCCGAAGCGGGGGATGATCCACGTGCACAGCAGCAGCGTGATCGGGGCCCCGCAGTTGGCGATGACGGACACGAGGGCGCACCAGCGCCCGCGGCGGCGCACAGGCGCGAACTCGTTGACCATGGAGTACCCGGTGACGATCTCGGCCCCGAGCCCGATGCCGGCGCCGAGACGGGTGAGGGTCAGCACGGTCATGCTGGGGGCGAAGGCGCCGAGCAGCGTGAAGCCGCCGAACAGCAGCAGGTTGATCTGGTAGGCGGTGCGACGGCCGCGCAGGTCGCCGATGAAGCCGGCCATGAGCGAGCCGACGAACAGCCCCAGGAAGCCGGCCGACATGAACAGCGAGTTCTGCTCCAACGTCGACCAGCCGCTCTTGAGGGCGGCGCCGGCGACGGCGCTGGCCATGTAGACGTCGATGGCGTCGAGCCACATGCCGGCCGCGACCAGGCCGAACACCCGGTAGAAGAGCGGGGATTCGCGGGTGCGGTCCACCCGGGAGATGAGGCCCGCCGCAGTGGGACGGGCGATGGCGGCGGCGGTCATGCGGACACTTCCTGAGCGCTGCTGTCGGCGGCGCAGGACGCGCCGCTGGCGTTGGCGCGGGCGGCGCTGCCGGCTTCGGCCGCGGCGCTGGCGTTGGTGCGGATGCGGTACGCGGGGATGCGGCGCTCGTAGACGTCGATGCGGTCAGCCAGTTTGAGGGTCGCGGCGATGGGATCGAGCCCTTCGAGGAGACGCTGCTTCCAGTCGGGGGCGATGTCGAACGTGAACGTGCCGGCTGCGGAGCGGACTTCCTGGGCGGGCAGATCGATCTCGATCTCGGCGGCGGGCGGCAGGGCGGCGAGCGCCTCGCGCTGCTCGCGCGGCAGGCGCACCGCGAGCAGCCCGTTGCTGACGCTGTTCATGGCGAAGATGTCAGAGTATCCCCCGGCGATGACGGCCCGGAAGCCGAAGCCGGCGAGCGCCCAGACGGCATGCTCGCGGGACGACCCGCAGCCGAAGTTCTCCCCGGCGATGAGGATGCCGGCCCCGGCCCGCTCGGGCCGGTTGAGCACGAAGCCGGGGTCGCTGCGCCAGTCGTGGAACAGGTCTTTGCCGTACCCGGTGCGCCCGACGCGCTTGAGGAACTGCTTGGGGATGATCTGGTCGGTGTCGATGTTGTCTTTCAGCATGGGCGCGGCCGTGCCCCGGATGATCTCGATGGCTTCCATCAGTGCTGTGCTCCGATTCGTTCGTGCCGCCCGGTGGATCCCGCCGGGCTCGCATCGGGCGCGTCGGGCTCGGTGCGGATGTCGATGAAGTGGCCGTTGAGCGCGGCCGCGGCCACCATGGCCGGGCTGGCCAGGTGGGTGCGGGAGCCGGCGCCCTGCCGGCCCTCGAAGTTGCGGTTGGACGTGGATGCGCAGTGCATCCCCGCCGGTACCTGGTCGGCGTTCATGGCGAGGCACGCGGAGCAGCCGGGGTCGCGCCATTCGCAGCCGGCGTCTTTGAATACCTGGTCGAGGCCGGCCTGCTCGGCGGCGATCTTGACCTGCCGCGAGCCGGGGACGACCCAGGCGGTGACCCGCGGGTCGACGTGACGGCCGCGCAGCACGTCGGCGGCAGCCTCGAGGTCGCTCAGCCGGCCGTTGGTGCACGAGCCGAAGAAGGCGTAGCGGATGGGGATGTCGGCGACCCGCATCCCGGGCCGCAGGTCCTGGTAGGCGTAGGCCTTGACCTCGTCGGGGGTGGCCGGCTCGGGCAGGGGCCGGTCGATGGGGACGGCCATGCCGGGGTTGGTGCCCCAGGTGACGCTGGGGGCGATCTCGGCGGCATCCACATCCACAATGCGATCGAACGCCTCGGGGGCATCGGTGCGGTAGCGGCTCCAGGCCCCGCGGGCCGCATCCATGTCCGCCGGGGCGTATTCGCGGCCGGCGACGTAGGCGAACGTGGTCTCGTCGGGGGCGACCATGCCCATCTTGGCGCCGCCCTCGATGGCCATGTTGCACAGCGTCATGCGCTCTTCCATCGACAGCGCGCGGATGGTGTCGCCGCAGAACTCGATGGCGCAGCCGGCCCCGAACGAGATGCCCTCGCGGGCGATGACGTGCATGATGAGGTCTTTGGCGGTGACCCGCTCCCCCAGCTGCCCCTGCACCCGGACGGCCAGGTTGCCGGGCTTCTGCTGCCAGACGGTCTGGGTGGCGAGCACGTGCTCGACCTCGGTGGTGCCGATGCCGAAGGCGATCGACCCGAAGGCGCCGTGGGTGGCGGTGTGCGAGTCGCCGCACACGATCACCATGCCCGGCTGGGTGAGCCCCAGCTGCGGGCCGATGACGTGCACGATGCCCTGGCGGCGCTCGCCCATGCCGGCCAGCCGCACGCCGAACTCTTCGGCGTTGCGCTGCAGGGTGTCGATCTGCAGCTGCGAGATGGGGTCCGTGATGACGCCGGTGCCGTCGGTGGGGACGTTGTGGTCCATGGTGGCGAAGGTGCGATCGGGGCGGCGCACGGGGCGCCCGGCGTCGCGCAGCCCCTGGAACGCCTGGGGGCTGGTGACCTCGTGCACGAGGTGCAGGTCGACGTACAGCAGCTGCGGGTGGCCCTCCTCGCCGGCGACCACATGGTCGTCCCACAGCTTGTCGAACATGGTGCGGGGGCGCTGGGTGTTCGTCTGCGAACGCGGTGCGGTTTCGGATCGCTCAGTCATGGTTCTCGGTCCTCTCGAAGTGACGGATGACGGCGTCGGTGGCCTGCGCGGTGGTGAGGGTGCCGTCGAGGTCGGGGGTGACCTCCCCGGCGGCGACGGCGGCGTCCACGGCGGCGTCGATGCGGTCGGCGGTCTCGCGCTGCCCGAACGAGTCGCGCAGCATCAGCGACATGGACGAGATCATCGAGATCGGGTCGGCCCGGCCGGTGCCGGCCAGGTCAGGGGCGGACCCGTGGATGGGCTCGTACAGCGACGGCCCGGACGACCCGGTGCTGCGCGAGGGGATGGTGCCCAGCGACCCGGTGATCTCGGCGGCCTCATCGCTCAGGATGTCTCCGAACAGGTTCTCGGTGAGGATGACGTCGAAGCGGGTCGGGTCGGACACGAACTTCATGGCCGTGGCGTCCACATACGCGGCGTCGAAGTCGACGTCGGGGTAGCCGGCGGCGACATCGGCGGCCACCCGCCGCCACAGCTTGCTGGTGGCCAGCACGTTGGCCTTGTCCACCAGGGTGACGTGGCGGCGGCGGGTGCGCGCCAGGTCGAAGGCGACCCGGGCGATGCGCTCGATCTCGTCACGCCGGTAGCGCATGGTGTCGTAGGCCTCGTCGTCGCCCAGGTGCCGGGGCTCGCCGAAGTAGATGCCGCCGGTCAGCTCGCGCACGATGACGAAGTCGGTGCCGACGATGATCTCGGGGCGCAGCGGCGAGCGCGCGGCGCGGGCGGCGGTGACCCGGGTGGGGCGCAGGTTGGCGAACAGGCCCAGCTCGGAGCGCAGGCGCAGCAGCCCGGTCTCGGGACGCATCGGGGCGTCATCCCATTTGGGCCCGCCGATGGCGGCCAGCAGCACGGCGTCCGCAGCCCGGCAGGCGTGCAGGGTCCCGTCGGGCAGCGGGGTGCCGGTCTGGTCGATGCCGTCGCCGCCGAAGGGGTGCGGCTCGACCGTGTACGAGAACTCGGTGCCGGTGGCGGCGGCCATGACGCGCAGGCCGGCGGCCATGATCTCCGGTCCGATGCCGTCGCCGGCCAGAGCGACGATGCGGGCGGTGGCGGCACCGGTCGCGGCGGGCCCGGCGGCCTGCGGGGTGATGGTGGTGGGCATTGCGGACTCCCTGTTCTCGGCCGCAACGGAAAACACCCCGTTCGCACGGGCGAATGGGGTGTTGCAGCCGATCGAGTCCCCATTCAGTGAGGACTCGACGGGAGCCCTACTGGGAGACCAGTAGGACGAGGGCGCAGCGGCGCACGACGGGGCGCTGGACGCGCTGCCGGCTGATCGTGCTCATGACTGCTCCTCGGATCGGGTGATGGGGGCGAATATAGCACTCCGGTCCGGGCGGGGCGAACCGGCGCCGCGGCGGGCGACATCCACCGCGACGAGCCCGCTCTCCGGGCTCGGAGCGGACCAGGGACGCGCCGAGCTTGAAATCTGCTGGAAACATCCGTATGGTGTGTCCTACCGCGCCACAAGCGCGGACATTTTCCTCCGCACCCGGGGAGCGACCACCACCCTCGATCGTTCCGGTGCCTGCCGACTCCACAGCCGGCCGAACTCATCACTCGTTCTGCACACATCGGAGATCACTCATGTCCGCGACGTACGCCGCCCCGGCAGATACATCCACTTCCCAGCCGGCCAGCAAGCCTGCCAACCCCACCTCTCGCGTGGTGCTCGCCAGCCTGATCGGCACCACCATCGAGTTCTATGACTTCTACGTCTACGCCACCGCGGCGGTGCTCGTCTTCCCAGCCCTGTTCTTCCCGACCGCCGACCCCCGCACCGCGATGCTCGCCTCGTTCGCGACCTTCGGCGCCGCCATGCTGGCCCGTCCGTTCGGCGCCATGCTGTTCGGGCACCTCGGCGACAAGCACGGCCGCAAGACCACGCTGATCGCCAGCCTGCTCACCATGGGCATCGCCACCTTCCTCATCGGCCTGCTGCCCACCTACGCCCTGATCGGCGTCGCCGCGCCCTTCCTGCTGCTGGTGCTGCGCCTGTGCCAGGGATTCGCCCTGGGCGGCGAGTGGTCCGGCGCCGCACTCGTCGCCACGGAGAACGCCCCCAAGGGCAAGCGCGCCTGGTTCGGCACGTTCCCCCAGGTCGGCGCCCCCATCGGCTTCATCATCGCCAACGGCCTGTTCCTGGCCATCAACTTCCTGCTGCCCAACCACAGCGACCCGACGGCCCGCTCCGCCGAGTTCCTGGCGTACGGCTGGCGCATCCCGTTCCTGTTCAGCGCCGTCATGGTGATCATCGGCCTCTGGGTGCGGATGCACCTGGTCGAGTCGGAGAGCTTCCGTCGCGCCCAGCGCCACGGCGCCGTCAAGCGCGTCCCGCTGGCCGAGGCCTTCCAGAAGAACTGGCGCCAGCTCATCCTCGGCACCTTCGCGATGCTCGCCACCTACGTGCTCTTCTACCTGATGACCACGTTCACCCTGACGTTCGGCACCACCGCCTCCAGCGCCGCGGCCGCCAAGGCGTCCGCCGCGAAGGCGGGCAAGGCCTTCGACCCATCCACCTTCGTGCCCGGCCTCGGGTTCAAATACACCGACTTCGTGCTGCTGATGTGCATCAGCATCGTGTTCTTCGGCGTCTTCACCCTGATCAGCGGGCCGCTGGCCGACAAGATCGGCCGCAAGTGGCTGGTGCTGTGGACCACGCTCGCGCTGATCGCCTTCGGCTTCGCGTTCCCGCTGTTCCTCAACGCCAACGGCGACCCCAAGTTCACCGGCGCCATGACCATGGCCTTCCTCGTCATCGGGTTCACCCTGATGGGCCTCACCTTCGGCCCCATGGGCGCCCTGCTGCCCGAGATGTTCCCGACCAACACCCGCTACACCGGGTCGGCGTTCGCCTACAACATCAGCTCCATCCTCGGTGCGGCCGTCGCCCCCATGATCGCCGTCGCCCTGTGGGGCCTCGGCAACGGCAGCACCGTCTGGGTCGGGATGTACCTGGTCGCCATGTCGGTGATCACCGCCGTCTCGCTGCTGTTCACCAAGGAGACGAAAGACACCGACGTGTACGAACTCGACGAGATCGACTAGTCCTCGCTCGTAGCCGCAGATGGCAGCGCCCGTCCGGCCCTCAGGTTCAGGGGTCGAGCGGGCGCTGCTTTTGCGTATCCGGGGCTGCGTCAGTCGAGCGGCTGCTCGAAGTACTCCGGCGGCGGGCACGAGCACACCAGGTGGCGGTCGCCGTAGGCGTTGTCCACCCGGGCCACCGGGGTCCAGTACTTGTCGCGCACGGCGTCCACCGCCTCCTCCGCTCCCAGCCCGGCCAGGAACGGGTACACGGCGGTCTCGCGCGAGTACGGATGCGTCCACTCCCCCACCAGGGCTGCAGCCGTGTGCGGCGCGTTGACCAGAGGGTTGTCGTCGGCCGGCCACTCGCCGGCAGCGACGCGGTCGGCCTCGGCCCGGATGCTGCGCATGGCGGCGATGAAGCGGTCGAGTTCGCCGCGATCCTCCGACTCGGTGGGCTCCACCATGAACGTGCCGTGCACGGGGAAGCTCATCGTCGGGGCGTGGAACCCGTAGTCGTTGAGCCGCTTGGCGACATCGTCGATGGTGATGCCGGTGCGCGCGGTCAGCGGCCGCAGGTCGAGGATGCATTCGTGGCCGACCAGCCCGTGCGCGCCCGTGTACAGGATCGGGTACGAGTCGGCCAGCTCGTGGGCGACGTAGTTCGCGTTCAGCACCGCCCCCTCGGTAACGCGGCGCAGCCCGTCCGCGCCCAGCATCCGGATGAACGCCCAGCTGATCGGCAGCACGCCGGCCGAGCCGTACGGAGCCGAGGCCACCGCCCCCTCCGCCCGTCCGTCGGCCTCCTGCCGCCCGAGCAGCGGGTGGCCGGGCAGGAAGGGGGCCAGGTGCGCCTTGGCCGCCACCGGGCCCACGCCCGGGCCGCCGCCGCCGTGCGGGATGGCGAACGTCTTGTGCAGGTTGAGGTGCGAGACGTCGCCGCCGATGTCGCCGAAGCGCGCGAACCCCAGCAGCGCGTTCAGGTTGGCGCCGTCGATGTACACCTGGGCGCCGGCAGCGTGCACCAGTGACGTGGTCTCGCGGATCCGGGTCTCGTAGGCGCCGTGGGTGGAGGGATAGGTCACCATCAGCGCCGCGACCCTGCCATCGTGGGCGGCGAGCTTGGCGCGCAGGTCGTCCACATCCACACTGCCGCGCTCGTCGCAGCCGACCACCACTACTTGGAACCCGGCCATGGCGGCGCTGGCCGCGTTGGTGCCGTGGGCGCTCTCGGGGATCAGGCAGACCGTGCGCTGCGGCTGCCCCTGCGACTCCAGGTACCCGCGGATGGCGAGCAACCCCGAGTACTCGCCCTGCGAGCCGGCGTTCGGCTGCAGCGAGACGGCGTCATAGCCGGTGATCTCGGCCAGCCAGCCGCCCAGGTCGCCGATCAGCCGGCGGTAGCCGGCCGTGTTCGCCGCCGGGGCGTACGGGTGGATGTCGGCGAACTCGGGCCAGCTCACAGCCTCCATGACCGCCGCCGAGTTCAGCTTCATCGTGCACGAGCCCAGCGGGATCATCCCGCGGTCGAGCGCGTAGTCGCGGTCGGCCAGCCGCGCCAGGAAGCGCATCATCTCGGTCTCCGAGTGGACCTGATGGAAGGCCGCATCCGGCAGGATGTCGTCGTCGCGCAAGCCCGGCAGCAGCCGCAGCGCGGCGTCGGCGCCGAGTGCCGAGCAGTCCGGCTCGCCCGCTCCGAAGACCTCGGCCACCGCCGCGACCGTCTGCGGCGTGGTGGTCTCGTCGAGCGACAGCGACACCGTGCTCGCATCCACCCGCCACAGGTCGATGCCGCGCGCGGCCGCCGCGGCGACCACGGCATCCGCGTCCACGGCGTTGATCCGCAGCGTGTCGAAGGCGTGCGCGGCGACCGGCGGATGCCCCGCCGCCGTGAGCGCGTCGGCCAGCGCCGCCGTCAGTCCGGCCACCCGGGACGCGATCGTCCGCAGCCCGTCGGGCCCGTGCCAGACCGCGTACATGGCCGCCATGATGGCCAGCAGCACCTGGGCGGTGCAGATGTTCGAGGTGGCGCGCTCGCGGCGGATGTGCTGCTCGCGCGTCTGCAGGGTGAGGCGCAGCGCGGGCCGGCCGGCGGCGTCGCGAGTGACGCCCACGAGACGGCCGGGCAGCTTGCGCACCAGTCGGTCGGTCACCGCCATGTACCCCGCGGACGGCCCGCCGAACCCCATGGGCACGCCGAAGCGCTGGGCGGACCCGACCGCGATGTCCGCCCCGAGGCCGCCCGGAGCCGGCAGCAGGGTCAGGGCCAAGGGGTCGGCCGCCACCGCCAGCAGGCCCTTCCGGGCGTGCACGGCCTCCGCGATGGGCGCCAGGTCGACGATCTCGCCGTCCGCGCCCGGGTACTGCACGACGGCCCCGAAGCACTCGGGCAGGGTGTCGGGCCGGGTGGCGTCGAACTCGACCAGCTCGATGTCGAACCCGGCCGCCCGGGTGCGCAGCACGGCGGCGCTCGCCGCGAACAGGCGCGAGTCGACCGCAAACACGGCGGACTCGGCGCGCGCGGCCCGGCGGGCCAGCAGCATCGCCTCCGCGACCGCCGTGCCCTCGTCGAGCAGGGAGGCGTTGGCGACATCCAGCCCGGTGAGGCTGGCGATCATCGACTGGAAGTCGAGCAGCGCCTCCAGCCGGCCCTGCGAGATCTCGGGCTGGTACGGGGTGTAGGCCGTGTACCAGCGCGGGTTCTCGAACACGTTGCGCCGGATGACCGCCGGCGTGATCGTCCCGTACCACCCCTGCCCGATGAGGCTGGTGGTGACCCGGTTCCGGTTCGCCAGCTCGCGCAGCTCCGCGAGCATGGTGCGCTCGTCGACCGGGGCCGGCAGCGTCTCAGGACGATCGAGGAGGATGTCGGCCGGCATCGCCGCCCGCACCAGGTCGCCGGCGGTCGCGTACCCGAGCTCGTCGAGCAGCGGCTGCGCGCGGCCGGCGGTGCCGATCTGCCGATCGGCGAAGGACGCCCCGGCCGGAGTGCTCACGCGCCCTGCCCCATGGATGTCCGCCCCGCGGATGTCCCGTCTTCGTCGTCGTCGCTGTCGTCGCCGAACACCTCGTCGTCCGAAGCGACCCCGAGCGCCGTGTCCTCCGGGGAGGACGGGCCGTCGGCGTTGTCGTCGCCCCCATCGGTCTCGTCGTCGTCGGCCTCGTCCTCCGCCGCACCCTCCGGCAGCGAATCGACCTCGTCGCCGCTCAGGCCGGAGCACAGCTCCTCGTACTCGTCGGGGGTCAGCAGCTCGTCCGCATCGGCATCCTCGTCCACCTCGAGGCGGACCAGCCAGCCCTCCTCGTAGGGAGACTCGTTGATGACGCCGGGGTCGTCCTCGAGCGCCTCGTTGACCTCCGCGATGCGGCCCGGCAGCGGGGCGTAGATCTGGGCCACATTCTTGGTCGACTCGACCTCGGCGATGACGTCGGCGGCCTTGACGTGATCGCCGACCGTCGGCAGGTCGACGTAGACCACCTCGCCCAGCTGCCGCTGCGCGTAGTCCGTGATCCCCACCGTGGCGGGGACGCGGTTCAACGAGATCCACTCGTGATCGCGAGAGTAGTGGACTTCATCCGGTTCGCTCATGACGGGGCCTTCCTCCCAAATGTTCTCCGCTCGGGCTGGAGCGGTTGCTAGTTACGACGATAGAACGGCAGCGCCACGACCGTGGCCGGCAGGCGCTTGCCGCGCACATCCACCAGCACCGCGGCACCCGGTTCGACCCCGGCCGGCAGATACGCCATGGCCACCGGATGCCCCAGGGTCGGGGACAGCGCCCCGCTCGTCACCGTGCCGATGGGCTCGCCCGCTTCGGACAGCACCGCGTTGCCCTCCCGAGCCGCGCGGCGCCCCTCCAGGGCGATGCCGTGCAGGGTGCGCTCCGGCGTCTCGTCGCGCCGGGCGGCGAGCGTTTCCAGGCCCACGGCGCCGTCGGGCTTATCGAAGCCGACCACCCGCCCCAGCCCGGCCGCGAACGGTGTGGTCTCGGTGGTCAGCTCGTGGCCGTACAGCGGCATCCCCGCCTCCAGGCGCAGGGTGTCACGGGAGGCCAGCCCGCACAGCGTGAGGTCGCGTCCCCCGGCGGAGATCAGCGCATCCCACACCGCGTGCGCATCCTGCACCGGCACCAGGATCTCGAAGCCGTCCTCGCCGGTGTAGCCGGTGCGGGCCAGCAGCACCGTCACCAGCCCCTCCGCGGTGGAGATCTCCCCCGAGCCGATCCGGTAGTAGCCGGTCTCGGCCAGGGTGGGCTCCTCCTCGGTGTCGTGCCCCTCGCTCAGCACCGCCGCCGCGGCCGGGAAGAGCACACCGAACCCGGCCAGCCCCCGCCAGTGCACCAGCGGGTCCAAGATCGACAGGGCGCGCGGCCCCTGAATCGCCAGCAGGCACGAACTGGAGGTGACGTCCTCGATCTCCACCTCGAACCCGCCCTGCCGCCGCATGAAGACGGCCATGTCGGCCAAGCGGTTGGTGGCGTTCACCACCAGCAGGAACACCTGCTCCGCCAGCCGGTACACGATCAGGTCGTCGAGGATGCCGCCGTGCTCGTCGACCAGCAGGTTGTAGCGCGCCCGTCCCACCGCCATTTTGCGCGACTTGCCGATCAGCGCGTAGTCGAGCCAGCTGGCCGCATCCGGGCCGGTGACCAGCACCTCGCCCATGTGGGACAGATCGAACAGGCCCGCGCTGCTGCGCACGGCGCGGTGCTCGGCCAGTTCGGACGAATATCGCAGCGGCATCCGCCACCCGCCGAACTCGGTGAACTGCGCCCCGGCCAGCCGATGCCGGTCGAGCAGCGGAGTATCCAGATCGCCCTCAGAAAGCTGGCTCATCGCGTCCTTTCGCCCCAGCAGGCTGGGGGAACAGCGGGGGCTCCCCGTCAAGCGCTGCCATACGGCTCCAGCATATCCGAGGTGCCGGGGCGCCCGATGCGCGTGGCACATCATCCGGGAGGCGGATGCGGGCTGCCGGCGGCAGCGCCCGTCCGACCGTCCGGACGCCGGCGCCCGCTACGCGCGGATGAACCCGTGGCTCTGACGTCGTCGGCGGACTTGCCTGCGCCGTCGCCGGCTACGCACGGATGAACCCGTGCACCACGGTGCGATACGGCAGCTCGAACCGCTCGGCCCCGCCCAGCGATCCGTACTCGTGCAGCGCGGCGATGCGCGCCAACAGGCGCCGCCGGGCGGCGGCGTCCGCCATTAGATAGGTGCTGTGCGAACGGGCCATCTCGAGCAGCAGCGACAGACTCGCCGACTGCGACCAGGCGACCTCGAAGACGCCCGCCGGCATCAGCCCGGCCCCGACGGACGGCTCCCCCTCGTGCCCGCCGCCCAGGAGGTCCTGGAAGGCGGCCACCCAGGGCTGGGCGCGATCGAGGTGGTTGTAGACGATCGCCAGCGCGCCGCCCGGGCGCAGGATGCGCGCGATCTCAGCGGTGGCCGCGGCGGGATCGAACCAGTGCCAGGCCTGGGCGACCGTGACCAGGTCGGCGCCCGCATCCGGCAGCCCGGTGCGCTCGGCCGAGCCGACCTGCGTGCGGATGCCCGGGGCGGCGCGCCGCAGCTGGGCGAGCATGTTCGGGGCGATGTCCACGGCCACCGCATCGCGGACGTGCGGGGCGATGAGACGGGTCAGCTTGCCGGTGCCGGCGGCCAGGTCGGCGACCCGTTCAGGACGGTCGCGCAGCAGCCAGGACACCGCCGCGCGCGGGTAGGTGGGGCGGGCGATCTCGTACACCTCCGCCCCGCGGTCGAAGGAGCGCGCCCGCGCGGCGTGCATGTCGGGGTCAGAGAGTTCGGGTGTGGAAAGGGCGGAATTCATGAGCGGGCTCCGGGGTCGGGAAGTGTGCTGAGAGGAGGGGCGAGCCGGATCGGACCGGTCAACGGACCAGTCGGAACAGATCAGGCTCGGGGAGAAGAACCACTCAGTGGCGACAACAACACGACAGCAGGGAACAGGCAGCGGAGCGGCGGCAGACGGGGTGACCGGTCATCGCGCGCTCCTCTCGGAAATTGGGCAGCAGTCTACACGCCATCGCCGCGGCGGCGCCCCGCGTCCGGAACCGGCAGACGCGGGGCGATGCAGCGCAGGTGCCGGATGGGCGGCGCGCCGTCCAGGCACGCTTGCCGCGAGGCGGGCGGTACGTCGGCCAGCGGGTCTGGCGCGGCGATCAGGCGCGGAAGACCGCGGCCAGTCCGGTGGCGTCCGGCAGGTCGGCGGCCCGCACCCCGCGCACGCGCCCGCCCGTGCGCAGCACCTGCGCGGCCACGGCATCCACGAGCCGGTAGGTGGCGGGACCGGGCGCGTCGGCGAAGGTCACGGTGCCGTAGTCGTCGATCGTGCCCTCCTGGTCGGCGCCGATGTCGAACAGCAGGTCCGAGACCAGTCCGGCCCAGGCGGCGCGCGCCACGTCGGAGATCTGCGCCCCGGCCCGTCCTGCCGCCCGCAGCGTGCCGAACCGCTCACGCCAGGCGGCGATCCGGGTCGCGTAGTAGTCGTCCAGGACGACGCGGGCGCGGGCCTCGAGGTCGGCGTCGGTCAGCGACGACGGGTTCGCCTCGATCCCCCGCTCCAGCAGCAGGGTGGAGGTGTTCACCGCCCGGTACGCCCGCCCCAGCTCGGGGGCCGCGGCCAGCACGATCGGCGCCTCCGGGTCGGTGATCGCCGCCTGCACCGCAGTCTGGACGACGCGGGCGTAGCGCTCCTGCTGCGTCTTCGGCCCGAGGGTGCCGCCGGCCCGGAGCCGATCGGCCTGCCCCTGCGGCGGCGGGGTGCGGACCAGCTCGTCGGCGACATCCGCCGGCAGCTCGGGCAGCGGAACGGCATGCGCAGTGGCCGTCGAGTCGAGGTGCAGCAGGCGCACCCCGCCCTCGGTGAGGGCGACCACATACCCGACGTGCTCGAACGTGACCGCCCGGATGAGCGGGCCGACGTCGAAGCGGTCGCCGGTCGACCACGCCGAGGGCAGCTCGTTCATGAGCCGGAAGACGCGGGCGCCGCCCGGGGAAAGGAACACGGCGACGCTGCGCGCCCCCGAACTCCACACGTCGCGGTCGGCCTCCACCGCCCGCGCATGGGTGGTCAGCTGGTCGCGCTGCGCGGCACTCAAGCCGGCCGGAGTCAGTTCGCCGATCGCAGCGTCAACGGCGCTGCGCAGGGCGATCGGTGCCGCCTCGGCGGCATGGACGACCTTGCCCGATCCCAGATCGGCGGCACCGAGATAGACGGTCACACTCGCTCCATCGCGGTGCTGCGTGAGATCGGCCAGGTCCTGGATTGTGGGAATGTCGATGCTCATGTCCCCACGCTAGAGGGCCGACCTCCATCCGAGCTGGATGAGCGGGGGTGCCGACGGGGCGGTGGGCGGCGCGCACGGCAGCTTCTGGCACACACTGCGCGCCCCTTTCCGGCAGTTCCGGCAGCGCAGCAGCTCGGCGCGGCCACTCGTCGGGCGGGGCAGCCCCCAAAATCTGCCAGCCTCACCGCCGTTCTGCCAACGAGCGTGCCTCCCGTGGCAGAACGCCCGACATCTGGCTGATTCACTGCTGCGCGCTGAGCGGGAATGGGCGACGTCAGGCATGCACCCCTCACGCCAGCGGCAGCCAGGCCCCGACGGCGAAGCCGCCCGCGGCGGTCAGCGGGCTGCCGAGCACCTCGGCCCGCTCCTGCGCCCCGTACTTGAGCTGCTCCGGCTTGCCGATGCCGGCGAACGGCTCGCGAAGGCACGCGTCGATGAGGACGTCGACCCGTTTCCGGATGCGCCGATCCGCGGTCTGCCAATACCGGTAGTCATCCCGGGCGGCAAGGTCCCAGACGAGACGCACTCAGGCGTCCTCATCCGAACGGTCGAGATCATGCACCTCACCGGCCAGCGGCGTCCGTCGGGACGAGTACCCGTCCGGTCCGCCTCAGCGCCGTGCCCCGAGAAACCGTATCCGCCTCGGGAAGGATGCGTCCGGTCAGCCGTTGGGCGAAGCCGGCGTTGAGCGAGCCGGTGACCGGGTCCTCGGGGACGCCCTCGGCGGGCAGAACGGCTTCCCCGGCCCCAGGTCTCCCGGTCCTCGGGGCACGGCCGTGCCAGACTCGAACAATGATGATCTCCCAGTCGCCCGCCCGGCCCCTCAGCGACCAGGAGGCGGGGCTCGACACCGTGCGGGCCCGGCGCCCCGGCGCCCCGGCCGAGTCCTGAGGGCTCGTCGTGGTCCGGCTCGTCCTGGCGCTCACCGGCATCGGCCTGGCCCTGAACTTCAGCCCCTCGGCCTACGCCGTGCTGCTCATCGTCCTCGGTGCGGGCCCGCATCACCGCGGCCGAGCACTCGTGGGGCTCCTCGGAGGGCTCACCGCGGGAAACGCGCTGCTCATCGGGCTCTTCCACACCGTCACGCCGGAGGCGCTGGCCGCCCTCATCGATGCCGGGGTCGCGCGGCTCGCCTCCCTGTACTGGCTCGACGTGGCCGCCGAGGCAGCGCTCGTCGTCGGCGGGGTGCGGGCGCTCGTGAGCGCACGACGCCACCGCCGGGCCCGGGAGACGGCCGGTGATGCCACCTCCCCCACCG
>JBDNYM010000010.1:0-47935 GCA_047722305.1 Pseudoclavibacter sp.
CCCCCCGCGCCCCCCCCCCGCGCGGCGGCCCGCGGCGCCCAGCCCCGCGCCCCGCGCCTGGGGGCCGCGGGGGCCCCGCAGTGGCCGGGACACGCGCGTGCGGGTCGTGGACGTGGGCACCGGGACGGGCGCGATCGCGCTCGCGGTCGCCGCGGCCGTCCCCGGTGCCGAGGTGATCGCCCTCGAACCAGACCCGGTCGCGTTCACCTGGGCGCGCACGAATCTGCGCCGCTACCCGGCCCTCCGGGTGCGACTGATGCGCGCCATCGCGGCCGACCTGCCAGCGGCCGTCTCCGGGCGCGTGGACGTGCTGGTCTCGAACCCGCCCTATGTGCCGGCGGCGGCCATCCCGGCCGACCCGGAGGCGCGCGAGTTCGACCCGGCGGCGGCGCTGTACGCAGGGGCGGATGGACTCGACGTCATCCGCACGCTCGTCACCGCCGCGCGCACCGTGCTGGCCCCCGACGGCGTGCTGCTCTGCGAGCACGGCGAGGAGCAGGGACGACGCGTGCGGGCGCTGTGCGCGGCGGCGGGGCTGGCACAGGCGGAGACGCGCACCGACTTGACCGGTCGGGACCGCTTCACCGTGGCGGCCCATGTACGCCCGCGTACAATGGCCGCGGTCTAACGGGATGTGAGCAGTGGACTGGCCGGTCCCAGATCCCCACAGTCCGGACAACGAGACGGAGGTGTCGCGATGAGCGAGCGGTTCGACTGCTCCGACCCCGCACAACGGGAGCAGGGGCTCACAGCGGCGGCGGCGGCTTTGCGCGCCGGCCTCCTGGTCGTGACCCCGACCGACACGGTGTACGGCGTCGCGGCCGACCCCGCACAGCCGGGCGCCGTGCAGGCGCTGCTCGCCGCCAAGCACCGCACCGCCGCGGCCCCGCCGCCGGTGCTCATCGCCGGTCCTAGGCAGCTGGACGAGCTGGCCGCCACCGTGTCTCCCCGCCTGCGGCGGCTGGCCGCCGCCTTCTGGCCCGGCGGCCTGACCCTGGTGGTCCCCGCGGCTTCCGGCCTCGACTGGCAGCTGGGGGAGACCCATGGCACCATCGCCCTGCGAGTGCCCGACAACGAGGTCGCCCGCGACCTGCTGCGCCGCACCGGTCCGCTCGCCGTGTCGTCCGCGAACCTCCATGAGCAGCCCTCGGCCCTCGACATCGACGCCGCCCAGCGGATGCTCGCCGGCACGGTCGCGGTGTACCTCGACGGCGGCCCCACACCGGGGGCGCTGTCCTCGACCATCGTCGTCGACGATCCCGCCGTCCCCGGGGGCCTGCGCTTCCTGCGGCACGGGGCGATCTCGGACGATCGCATCCGACAGGCCGCAGACGGTCCGGAGGCCACGTGCGCGGATACCTGATCGTCATGGCGGTCGCGGCCGTCTGCACCCTGCTGCTCACGGTCCTGGTCTGGCGGTTCAGCCTGCGCTACCACCTCTACCCGGCCATCCGCGAACGCGATGTGCACACCCGGCCCACCCCGCGGCTGGGCGGCATCGCGATCTTCCTGGGCATCGCCATCGCGGTGGCGGTGTCGTCGCGCATCCACTGGTTCCGACTGGTGTTCGACCATCCGGGCCCATTCGTGGCCCTGGCGGTGGCGGCGCTGCTGATCGTCTCGATCGGGGTCATCGACGACCTCTGGGATCTGGAGTGGTACACGAAGCTGGCCGGCCAGGCCCTGGCGGCCGGCATCCTCGCCTGGCAGGGGTTCCAGATCGTGTCGCTGCCCATCGGGGGCGTGCTGATCGGATCCGGCGGCGGCTCGCTGGCGGTGACGGTGATCTTCATCGTGCTGATCATGAACGCGGTGAACTTCATCGACGGGCTCGACGGCCTCGTCACCGGGGTGGTGCTCATCGCCTCGGCCGTGTTCTTCGTGTACACGTACGTGCTCGTGACGCGTACCTCGCCGACCGACTACTTCAACCTGGCGTCGCTGCTGACGGCGGCCATCGTGGGGGCGTGCATCGGCTTTCTGCCCATGAACTGGCACCCGGCGCGCATCTTCATGGGCGATTCGGGGGCGCTGCTGTTCGGGATGCTGATGGCGGTGAGCGCTGTGTCGGTGACCGGGCAGATCGATCCGAGCCTGATGCGCGACCAGTCGGTGTGGATTCCGCTGCTGCTGCCCATCCTGGTGCTGACCATCCCGCTGGTCGATTTCACGATGGCGGTGTTCCGACGGGTGCGGGCGGGCAAGAGCCCGTTCTCGGCCGACCGCAAGCACCTGCACCACCGTCTGCTCGACATGGGGCATAACGTGTTCTCGGCGATCGCCGTGTTCTACTCGTGGACGCTGGTGATCTCGGTGTCGTGCTTCCTGCCGATCGTGCTGCCA
The DNA here is from genome assembly GCA_047722305.1 of Pseudoclavibacter sp. GTDB lineage: Bacteria > Actinomycetota > Actinomycetes > Actinomycetales > Microbacteriaceae > JAKVJE01. The sequence continues at coordinate 2,344 of JBDNYM010000010.1, forward strand.
CTGGGCTGGGTGCTGCTGTGGTTCGTGGTCGGCTGCGCGGCGTGCATACTGCTCACCCTCTGGCCCCGGCTGCAGCGGCGCTGGACGTGGCTGCCGCAGCTGCCGGCCGAGCCGCGGATGATGCGGCACCGGCAGGCGCGCTCGCGGCTCAGGTCCTCGACCCGGAACCACTGATCTGGAACCGCTAGAGTGCTGGCGTGAATCTCTCGCATGTGCTGCGTCGCACCCTGGTGTATTCCGCGATCCTGTCCGGTGCCATCGCCGTGGTGGGCGGCATCGTCGGCGGCCTGGTGGCCGGTGGCCGCGGGATCCTGAGCGCGGTGATCGGCGCCGCGCTCGGGCTGGTCTTCTTCGGCATCACCACCCTCAGCGTCCTGCTGGGGCGCAGACTGGGGTCGGTCGGCATGATTGGCGTGGTCGTGGGCGGCTGGATGCTGAAGGCGGTCGTGTTCATCGTCATCCTGGCCTCTCTGCGGGGGGCGGCGTTCGTGAATGGTCCGGTGCTGTTCTTCTGTCTGGTGGCGGTCTCGCTGGGCACGGTGCTCATCGACGCCATGGTGTTCATGCGTGCCCGGCTGCCGCTGATCGACGAGCCCCTGGAACCGTCCGACGAGCCGCGGGAGCCGTCCGGCGAGCCGCCGTCGGAGGCGAAGTAGGCCGACCCCGTTCCGGGCCGGTCTCGTTTTTGCACTCGGCCTCTGGTTGTTATAGCGTTCACCCGTACGTGAGCTTCGCCCCCGATGGCGGAGCCGACATCGCGGTCCGTACGATGGTGACTGAATCCCTGTTGTGGTGGAGAGAAGAGCTGTGGTGATCGAGACGCTGGTATCTGGTGCGATCGCGGCGACCGCTCATTCGGCCACGTTCGTCCCGCCGACGATCGACGAGTTCTACCCGCCGGACGTTCTGTTCGCGGGCACTCCATTCGCCTTGAACCGCATCCTGCTGATCCGGCTGGTGTCGGTGGCGGCGCTGCTGGTCTTCGGCTGGCTGGGCGTGCGGCGGCTGAAAGTCGTACCGGGGCGTTGGCAGGGCGTGCTCGAGTTCGCCTACGACTTCGTGCGGTCGAGCATCGTGGAGGGCCCCCTGGGCAAGCGGCAGGGGCGCCGCTTCGAGCCGCTGCTCATGACGATCTTCTTCATGATCCTGTTCATGAACGTCACCAGCGTCATCCCCGGCCTGCAGGTGCCCAGCACCGCGCTGATCGGCGTGCCGTTCCTGCTCGGCATCGTCTCGTGGGCAGCGTTCGTCTACGCGGGCATCAAAGACCAGGGCGGCTTGCACTTCTTCGTGCACGAGCTGTTCCCCAAGGGCGTGCCGTGGCCGCTGTACATCCTGATCGCCCCGGTCGAGTTCATCTCGACGTTCATCTTCCGCCCGCTGACCCTGGCCCTCCGGCTCACCATGAACATGTTCGTGGGGCACCTGCTGCTGGCCCTGCTGTTCGGGGCCACCTCGTTCTTCCTGTTCGAGATGCCGGTGCTGTGGAAGGCGGCCGGGCTGGGGATGTTCCTGTTCGGCTTCATCTTCACGCTGTTCGAGCTGTTCATGGCCGGACTGCAGACTTACATTTTCACATTGCTGACCGCCAACTACATTCAAATGTCGTTGGCACAGGAGCACTGACGCGGACCGGCATCGGGCTGGCCCGTTCTTGAGGAAAGGATCCATTCGTGGACGCATCGATTCTCGCCGCGACGGTGGGCAACATGGTCACGCTGAACTACGGCCTCGCCGCGATCGGCTCCGGTGCCGGCATCGGCGTGGTGGTGGGCAAGACGATCGAGTCGATCGCTCGGCAGCCCGAGATGTCCGGCCGCCTGCAGGGTCTGATGTGGATCGGCATCGCCTTCTGCGAGCAGTTCGCCCTGATCGGCATCGCCATCCCGTTCATCTTCCCGGCGTCCTGATCGGCGGAGGCACACGTTCATGCTGACACTCGCACCGGTCACGGTGGAGGCGGCGGAGCAGCACAACCCGCTGATCCCGTCCATCCCAGACCTCGTCTGGGGGACGATCGCCTTCGTCATCATCCTGGTCTTCGTGTGGAAGTACGCGCTGCCGCGCATCCACAGCATGCTGGATGAGCGCTCCGCGCAGATCGCCGGGGGCATCGAGAAGGCCGAGTCGGCGCAGGCGGAGGCCGCCCACGCCCTCGAGGAATACAACGCGCAGCTGTCGGATGCCCGCGGCGAGGCCAACCAGATCCGGCTGCAGGCGCGGCAGGATGCCGAGCGCATCGCCGCCGACGTGCAGGCCAAGGCGAAAGCCGAGGCCGAGCGCATCATCCAGCAGGCCACCGCGCAGACCGAGGCCGACCGGGCCGCGGCGTTCCGCGACCTCAAGGGTGAGATCGGGCTGCTCTCGCTCGACCTGGCCTCCCAGATCGTCGGGGTGTCGCTGGGCGACGACGAGCGCTCGAAGGCCGTCGTCGACCAATTCATCGCGAAGCTCGGGGAGTCGGATGCGGCCACCGCCGCGTCCGCCGAGGGAACGGCGCGATAGCCATGGGCAGCGCGACCACGCAGACACTCGACCGGCTGCGGCAGAGGCTCACCGGCGATCGCCGATTGGCGACGCAGGACGCCGCGCTCGGGGTGCTCGAGTGCGGCGCCGTGGTCGCCTCGGCGCGCAAGCTGCGCGCCACCCTGGCCGATCCGGCCATCGCGGCCGAGCGGCGGGTGGACCTGGCCCGGCAGCTGTTCGGCTCGCAGGTCTCGGCCGAGGTGACCGAGTTCCTGGAGGCCGCCGTTGCCGAGGAGTGGTCGTCCCCGGTCGACCTGGGGCGGGGACTCCAGACCCTGGGCATGCTCGCCTTCGCCGATGCGGCGGCGGTCACCGGCACGCGCGACCGCCTGCTCGACGAGCTCTTCGCCGCCCGCGAGGTGTTCGCCACCAGTGGCGAGTTGCAGCTGGGGCTGATCGGGCGCCGCCCGGACGCCGCAGAGGCGGCCGCCCTGGTGCACACCCTGTTCGGCGGCCAGGTGCTGCCCGAGACCGAGCGGATCGTCGCGTACGCGGTGCGCGCCTCCCGCGGCTCCGGGGTGGCGCGGGTGCTCGGCCGCTTCGCCGAGACGGTGGCGAGCAGCGCCGGGCGTGCGGTCGCGCATGTGACCAGCGCCCGTCCGCTCACCGGGGCGCAGCGCGAGCAGCTGGTCGGCCGCCTCGAAGCCCGCCAGGGCGCCCCGGTGGCTCTGGATGTGCGGATCGACCCTGCTCTGGTGGGCGGCGTGCGCATCCAGCTCGGGGCGGAACTCATCGACGCCACCGTGTCCAGCCGGCTGGAGGGGCTGCGCTATGCACTGGCTCGCACCTGACCCGCGGATGCGCGGCTGCATCGTCCAACATCGTGGTGACCACCGGTCACCGGAGACAGCATCGTCACCAAAGACAACAGAGGGAACGCAATGGCAGAAGTGAACATCAGCCCGGACGCGATCCGGAGCGCGCTGCAGGACTTCGCGGCCTCCTACCGGCCCGCCGAGTCCACCGCGGCGGAGGTCGGCTTCGTCACGAGCGCCGGCGACGGCATCGTGCAGGCCGACGGCCTGCCGAACGTCATGGCCAACGAACTGGTCCGCTTCGAGAACGGGGTGCTGGGCCTGGCTCAGAACCTCGATGAGGACGAGGTCGGCATCGTCGTCCTCGGCGAGTTCGAGGGCATCTCGGAGGGACAGGAGGTCCACCGCACCGGCGAGGTCCTCTCGGTCCCGGTCGGCGACGGCTTCCTCGGCCGCGTGGTCGACCCGCTGGGCCGGCCCATCGACGGCCTGGGCGAGATCGCCTCCGAGGGGCGCCGCGCCCTGGAGCTGCAGGCCCCGAACGTGATGCAGCGCCAGTCGGTCAACGAGCCGCTGCAGAGCGGCATCAAGGCCATCGACGCGATGATCCCGATCGGGCGCGGCCAGCGACAGCTCATCATCGGCGATCGCCAGACCGGCAAGACGGCCATCGCCCTCGACACGATCATCAACCAGAGGTCGAACTGGGAGTCGGGCGATCCCGAACGGCAGGTGCGCTGCGTCTACGTCGCCATCGGTCAGAAGGGCTCCACCATCGCCGCGGTCAAGGGCGCGCTCGAAGCCCACGGGGCCATGGAATACACGACCATCGTGGCCGCCCCCGCCTCAGACCCGGCCGGCTTCAAGTACATCTCCGCGTATACCGGGTCGGCCATCGGCCAGCACTGGATGTACAACGGCAAGCACGTGCTCATCGTCTTCGACGATCTGTCGAAACAGGCGGAGGCGTACCGCGCCATTTCGCTGCTGCTGCGCCGACCGCCGGGGCGAGAGGCATACCCGGGCGACGTCTTCTACCTCCACTCCCGCCTGCTGGAGCGCTGCGCCAAACTCTCCGCGGATATGGGCGGAGGCTCGATGACCGGTCTCCCGATCATCGAGACGAAGGCGAACGACGTGTCCGCGTTCATCCCCACCAACGTGATCTCGATCACCGACGGGCAGATCTTCCTGCAATCGGACCTGTTCAACGCCGACCAGCGGCCGGCCATCGACGTGGGCATCTCGGTGTCCCGCGTCGGCGGCGATGCACAGCTCAAGCACATCAAGAAGGTCTCCGGCACCCTCAAGCTGACCCTGGCCAGCTACCGCGACCTGGAGTCGTTCGCGATGTTCGCCTCCGACCTCGATGCGGCCAGCCGGCGGCAGCTCGAGCGCGGTGCTCGTCTCACCGAGCTGCTTAAGCAGCCGCAGTACCATCCATATCCGGTCGAGGACCAGGTCGTCTCCATCTGGGCCGGCACCAACGGCAAGCTGGACGACATCCCGGTCGAGGACGTTCTGCGGTTCGAGGCCGAGCTGCTCGACTACGTGCACCGCACTACCAAGGTGATCGACGAGCTGCATGCCTCCGGCACGCTGGAGGACTCGACGCTGCACGAGATGGAGCAGGCCGTCGACGCCTTCAAGCAGCAGTTCGTCCCCACCACGTCGCAGACGGCGGCGCCGGTGGCCGACGAGCACACCCCGCTGCCCGAAGACGAGATCAATCAGGCGCAGGTCACCACCACCAGTCGCTGATCCGACCACCAGCACGGTACCGATAGGAAGGAGGTCGCCATGGGCGCACAGTTGCGCGTATACCGGCAGAAGATCCACTCTGCCGAGTCCACCAAGAAGATCACCCGCGCCATGGAGCTGATCTCGGCTTCGCGCATCCAGAAGGCACGGGAGGCCGCTGAGGCCGCCCGCCCGTACGCGGAGGCGCTCAACCGGGCCGTCGCGGCGGTCGCCTCGCGGTCGGCGTCCATCCACCACCCGCTGATCGACTCCGAGTCCCGACAGGCCACCCGCTCCGCGGTGGTCGTCATCTCGTCCGACCGCGGCATGGCCGGGGCGTTCGCGGCCAACGTGGCCAAGACGGCCGACCGACTCTCCAGCCTGCTGCGCTCGCAGGGCAAGCAGGTCGATTACTACCTGGTGGGGCGCAAGATCGCCGGGCTCTACAGCTTCCGGCACATTCCGGCGGTGCGCGCCTGGACCGGCTGGGCGGATCACCCCGACTCGGCTCACGCCCATGAGATCGGCCAGGTGCTGGAGGAGGCGTTCCTCAAGGGGGGCGCCAATGGCGGGGTCGACGAGATCCACGTGGTCTACACGAAGTTCGTGTCGATGATCGCCCAGGTCCCCACGGTGCTGCGGCTGTTCCCCCTCGAAGTGGTCGAGGACGATGCCAAGGCCCGCCACGATCTGCCGCTCTACGAGTTCGAACCGGACGAGGCGACGGTGCTCAACGCCCTGCTGCCGCGCTACATCGACTCCGAGCTGCACTCGGTGCTGCTCGACTCGGCGGCGGCCAAGCACGCCGCCACCCAGACCGCCATGCACTCGGCCAGCGATAACGCCGACCAGCAGGTGTACAACTACACGAGACTGATGAACACCGCCCGCCAGGCGGAGATCACCCAGCAGATTTCCGAGATCGTGGGCGGCGCGGATGCGCTGTCCAAGCAAACCGATTGATCTCGTCCACGACGAGGAGAAGAGAGACACAATGACGACGACGATCGCCAGTCTGGAGGCATCCGCACAGGTCGCCTCGATCGGCCGCATCGTGAGCGTGAAAGGCCCGGTGGTCGATGTCGAGTTTCCCAGCGACGCCATCCCACCGATCAACCAGGCGCTCGAGACCGAGGTGAACATCGGCGATTCCGCGCTGAAGATCATCCTCGAGGTCGCCCAGCACCTGGGCGACGACGTGGTGCGCGCCATCTCGCTGAAGCCCACCGACGGCATGGTCCGCGGCCAGGAGGTGCGCGATACCGGCGGCCCCATCGAGGTGCCGGTCGGCGACGCCACCCTGGGGCACGTGTTCAACGTGACCGGCGACCTGCTCAACGGCAAACCGGGCGAGAAGTTCGCCCCGGATGATCATTGGTCCATCCACCGCGAGCCGCCCGCCTTCGACGAGCTGGAGTCGCGAACCTCCATGTTCGAGACCGGCATCAAGGTCATCGACCTGCTCACCCCGTATGTCGAGGGCGGCAAGATCGGCCTGTTCGGCGGTGCCGGCGTCGGCAAGACGGTGCTGATCCAGGAGCTGATCGCCCGCGTCGCCCGCGACCACGACGGCGTGTCGGTGTTCGCCGGCGTCGGTGAGCGCACCCGCGAGGGCAACGACCTCATCAACGAGATGGAGGGCGCGGGCGTGCTCGACAAGACCGCCCTCGTCTTCGGCCAGATGGACGAGCCGCCGGGGGTCCGCCTCCGCATCGCCCTGTCCGGACTGACCATGGCGGAGTACTTCCGCGACGTGGCCAAGCAGGACGTCCTGCTGTTCATCGACAACATCTTCCGGTTCACCCAGGCGGGCTCGGAGGTGTCGACCCTGCTGGGCCGGATGCCCTCCGCGGTGGGCTACCAGCCCAACCTCGCCGACGAGATGGGCGCTCTGCAGGAGCGCATCACCTCGACGAAGGGGCATTCGATCACCTCGGTGCAGTGCGTCTACGTCCCGGCCGACGACTACACCGACCCGGCGCCGGCCACCACGTTCGCCCACCTCGACGCGACCACCAACCTGACACGTGACCTGGCCGCCCGCGGCCTGTACCCGGCGGTCGATCCGCTGGCGTCGTCCTCGCGCATCCTCGATCCGAACATCGTGGGCCGCGAGCACTACGACACCGCGGTGCGCGTCAAACAGATCCTCCAGAAGAACAAGGAGCTGCAGGAGATCATCGCCATCATGGGCGTCGACGAGCTGTCCGAGGAGGACAAGATCGTCGTCGAGCGGGCCCGCCGCATCGAGCAGTTCCTGTCGCAGAGCACGTACACGGCCAAGAAGTTCACCGGCGTCGAGGGCACTACGGTTCCCGTCTCCGAGACCGTCGAGGCCTTCAAGATGATCTGCGACGGCAAGTACGACTCGCTGCCCGTGCAGGCGTTCTACAACGTCGGCGGCATCGAGGACGTCGAGCGCAAGGCGGCCGAGCTGAAGAAGGAACTGGGCGACTGATGGCGACCCCGTTCGCGGTGGAGATCGTCTCCGCCGACCGCATCGTGTGGTCGGGGCAGGCGGAGCAGCTCGTGGCCCGCACCCAGATCGGGGAGATCGGGGTGCTGGCCGGCCACGAGCCGATGCTGTCGCTGCTCGGCGAGGGGCCGATCCGCATCACCACCCCCGACGGCGACGTGCTGACCGCCACCGCCACCGATGGCTTCCTGTCGGTGGAGGGCGACGTGGTGCGCATCGTGGCCCGGGAGGCGGCGCTGCCGCAGCCCGACGCCAAGACGGGCCCCGGCCGCCGGTGACGCAGCTCGGGAAGCCCAGCGGGCGCATCCGCGTCCCGGGCGAGGCCGCGCTGCAGATCAGCTGGGCGGCGCAGACCAACGTGGGGCTGGTGCGCGAGCGCAACGAAGACTCCCTGCTGGCTGACGGGACGGTGTTCGCCGTCGCCGACGGCATGGGCGGACACCTGGCCGGCGACCTGGCCAGCACCGCGATCGTGAAGGGGCTGGTGGCCCAGCGCGCTCAGTTCCCGGTGCGGCCGCAGGCCGTGTTCGAGGCGCTGCTGGCGGCGTCGGATGCGGTGCGGGGCATCTCATCCGAATCGGGCGGGTCCTCAGGATCGACCATCACCGGGGTGGCGCTCACGCGCGGCGACGACGGCGACCCGGCCTGGCTGGTGTTCAACATCGGCGACTCGCGCGTGTATGTGTTTGCGGAGGGCGAGCTGACCCAGGTCACCCACGACCACTCGGTGGTCCAGGAGCTCATGGATGCGGGCCGGATCACCCCCGACGAGGCGCTGGAGCACCCCGACCGCAACGCGATCACGCGCGCCATCGGCTTCAACATGAACCCGAAGCCCGACTTCTGGCTGCTGAACCTGGTGACCGGGATGCGGTTCCTGGTCTGCTCGGACGGGCTGTTCAAGGAGGTGCCCGTCGAAGAGATCGCCCAGGTGCTGTCCACGCTGCCGGAGCCCTCGGATGCGGCCGGCGAGCTCGTGCAGGCGGCGATCGACAACGGCGGGCGCGACAACGTGTCCGTGGTGGTGGTCGCGGTGGATGCGGCGCCGGAGCCGGCGGAGCGGCCGGAACCAGTGCAGCCGGCCCCACAGCCCGCCGCATCCTGAGCCCGCTACCCTGACGGGGTGCACATCTTCTGGTACATCCTCGGCATCGCCGTCTTCGCCCTGGCCTTGACCGTGTCGGTCGCCTTCCACGAGTTCGGCCACATGATCACCGGCAAGCTGTTCGGCGTGAAGGTGACCGAGTTCATGATCGGCTTCGGTCCCAAGCTCTGGTCCAAGCGCGTCGGCGAGACCGAGTACGGCCTGAAGGCGATCCCGGCCGGCGGCTATACGGCGCTCATCGGCATGTACCCGCCGACGGGGGTCGCGAAGCCGTACACCGGCCCGTTCGCGAAGCTGGTACGGGATGCCCGGGCGGCATCCGACGAGACCATCGGCGAGGGCGAGGACGACCGCACGTTCTACCGGCTGCCGGTGTGGAAGCGGCTGGTGGTGATGGTGGCGGGCATCTTCGCCAACCTGCTGCTCGCGGCCGTGCTGTTCGCGGTGCTGATCATGGGCATCGGGCAGGTGCAGCCCACCACCACCATCGACGCGGTGTCGCGCTGCGTGCACGATGCCACGTCCAGCAGCCAGGCGTGCGCCGCGGGCGACCCGGTGGCCCCGGGGGCGGAGGCCGGGCTGCGCGCCGGCGACCGGGTGGTGGCGGTGGACGGCACCCGCGTCGCCTCCTGGACGCAGATGCAGCAGCTGGTGCAGGGTCGCGCCGGCCAGCCCACCAGGGTCGTGATTGAGCGGGATGGGCAGCGGCTGACGCTCACGATGACCCCGCAGCCCGCCCAGCGCGCGGTCACCGACTCGTTCGAGCAGCCCCAGCACGACGCCTCCGGCAAGATCCGCACCGAGACGGTCGGCTTCATCGGCATCACGCCCGCCGAGGCGCGCACCCGGGGGAGTTTCGGCGATGCGATGGGGATGCTCTGGCAGACCACCGCGGCCTCGGCACGGGTGGTGGTGCAGCTGCCCGTGCAGGTCTATGACGTCACCGCCGACCTGGTCACCGGCCGGCAGCGCTCGCTGGAGTCCCCCATGAGTATCGTGGGCGTGGGCCGCGTCGCCGGCGAGGTGGCCTCCGACCAGCAGGTGGGGCTGCTCGACAAAGTCGCGGTGATGTTGTCGCTGACCGCGTCGCTCAACATCGCGCTGATGCTGTTCAACCTCGTCCCCCTGGTGCCGCTCGACGGCGGCCACGCGTTCGGCGCCCTCTGGGAGGGGGTGCGCCGCCGCTGGGCCCGCTGGCGGGGGCGCCCCGACCCGGGCCCGTTCGACGCCGCCCGGCTGACGCCGCTCACCATCGCGGTGGTCGCGGTGCTGATCGCCATGACCGTGCTGCTGGTGGCCGCCGACCTGTTCAACCCGGTCCGGGTGCTGGGGTAGCGCCAGCTGAGCCCGACGAACCGCCGGCCCTCGGCCTCGGTAGACTGTCCGGGTGCGATCCGGAGCGGATCGGAGCGAGCGGGAGGGTCGGATGGCGGATGAGGGCAGAGGTGTCGAGGACGGCGACGGCGAGCGCGCCCCCGGGGCGCTGCGCGCCGTCCGGCCGTTGGCCGTCGTCGCCGGTCTGGCCGCTCTGGTCCTGACCGTGCAGCTGCCGCCCATCTACGCGCGACTGCTGCAACTGGGCGTCCTCGCGGTGGCGGTGTTCATCGCGGTGACGCTGTTCCGCGTCCGGCGGCGCGCGTTCGCGGTGGGGGCGATCGTGGTGGCGGTCGTCTACCTGCCGATCTTCGTGTGGCCGGGGCTGCTGTGGACGATTCTCAGCGTGGCCGCCGCCGTGTACCTGTTCGTGCTGGCCGTTCTATTCAAGGGGCCGCCGCCGGAGCCCGATCCCGACAATCTGCCGCAGCGCTTCTTCTGAGCGTCGGTCGTTCTATCCCAGCCTGGAGGCCCGTATCACCATGATCACCCGAATGTCGACGCTGTTCCTGCGCACCCTGCGCGACGACCCGGCCGATGCGGAGGTGGCCAGCCACCGGCTGCTGGTCCGTGCCGGGTTCATCCGTCGCGAGGCGCCGGGCGTGTTCGCCTGGCTGCCGCTGGGACTGCGCGTGCTGCGTCGCATCGAGCACGTGGTGCGCGAGGAGATGGTCGCCGCCGGCTCGCAGGAGGTCCACTTCCCGGCCCTGCTGCCGCGTGAGCCCTATGAGGCGACCGGCCGGTGGACGGAGTACGGGCCCGAGCTGTTCAAACTGCAGGATCGCAAGGGCGCCGACTACCTGCTCGCCCCCACCCACGAGGAGGTCTTCACCCTGCTGGTGAAGGACCTCTACGCGTCGTACAAAGATCTGCCGGTCAACCTGTTCCAGATCCAGACCAAGTACCGCGACGAGCTGCGGCCCCGCGCCGGGCTGCTGCGCGGCCGCGAGTTCGTGATGAAGGACGCCTACTCGTTCGACATCGACGACGCCGGGCTCGACGTCAGCTACCAGGCCATGCGCGACGCCTACGAGCGCATCTTCCGGCGCCTCGGCGTCGAGTACGCCATCGTCCAGGCGAACGCCGGCCCCATGGGCGGTTCGCGCAGCGAGGAATTCCTGTCGCCGTCGCCGATCGGGGAGGACACCTTCGTGCGTTCGGCGGGCGGCTACGCGGCCAACACCGAGGCGGTCACCACCCCGCTCGCGGCGGAGGCCCCCATCGAGGGGCAGCCCGACCCGGTGGTGGTGCCGTCGCCCGACGCCGCGACCATCGGCACTCTGGTGTCGCTGTTCAACGCCGAGCACCCGCGCGCCGACCGGCCGTGGACGGCCGCCGATACGCTCAAGAACGTCGTCCTGGCGCTGACCGACCGGGACGGCCGGCGCTCGCTGGTGGTCGTGGGACTGCCGGGCGACCGCGAGGTCGATCTCGACCGGGCCGAGATCGCCTTCGATCCCTGCGCGGTCGAAGCGGCCACGCCGGAAGACTTCGCCGCTCATCCTGGACTCGTCAAAGGCTACATCGGCCCCTGGTCGGCGGATGGACCGGTGCTGGGGGAGCACAGCGCGACGGGCATTCCCTACCTGCTCGATCCGCGGGTGGCGCGGGGGAGTCGCTGGATCACCGGCGCCAATCAGCTCGAGGCGCACGTGGCCAACCTGGTGTGCGGCCGCGACTTCGAGGGCGATGGCGTCGCCGACGTGGCCGAGGTGCGGGCGGGCGACCCGGCCCCCGACGGGTCGGGACCGCTGGAGATGGCTCGGGGCATCGAGATCGGACACGTCTTCCAACTCGGACGCAAGTACGCCGACGCCCTGGATCTGCAGGTGCTCGACGAGGCCGGACGGCTCACGACCGTGACCATGGGGTCGTACGGCATCGGCATCACCCGGGTGCTGGCCGTCATCGCCCAGGCCCACCACGATGACCGCGGACTGGTGTGGCCGCGGGCGGTGGCCCCGTTCGACGTGCACGTGGTCGCTACCGGCCGGGGGGACGAGGTGTTCGCCGTCGCCGAGCGCCTGGCCGAGCAGTTCCGGGCCGTCGGCGCCGAGGTGCTGCTGGACGACCGCCGCAAGGTCTCGGCCGGGGTGAAGTTCCGCGACGCCGAGCTGCTCGGCAATCCGCTGAGTGTGATCGTGGGCCGCGGGCTCGCCACCGGCGTGGTCGAGCTGCGCGACCGGGCCACCGACGCCCGCACCGAGGTGCCGGTGGACGAGGCCGTCGAGCGCGCCCAGACGGCGGGGCTGCTCGGCTGACGCGCTGCCGGGCCCGACCGGGTGGTAGCCTGTTTCTCTGGTCCAACGTCCGGCGCCTCGGCCCGGGCTGCACAGTGAGGAGAGCGGCATGGAAATCGACGTGAGTGTGCTGCGGCTCCTCGAACACGAGCGGGGCATCCCGCTCGACGAGCTCGCCGGCATCATCGAGCAGGCCATTCTGGCCGCCTACGAGAAGCACACCGGCACGGTGGACGACTCGCTGCACGTCGATCTCGACCGCCGCACCGGGAAAGTACGTGTCCTGCGCCCCCGGGTGGACGAGTCGGGGGCCGTGGTGGGCGAGGACGAGCTGGAGCCGGGCGGCTTCGGCCGTATCGCCGCCGCCGCCGCACGCCAGGTCATCAACCAGCGGCTGCATCAGATCGAAGACGAGTCCGTCCTCGGCGACTTCAAGGACCGCGAGGGCACCATCATCGCCGGTCAAGTGCAGCAGGGGCTGAATCCCCGCATGGTGCGCGTCGCCCTGGGCGACGATGTCGAGGCGATCCTGCCCCCCGAGGAGCAGGTGCCCGGCGAGCAGTACGGGCACGGCACGCGCTTGCGCGTCTACGTCACGTCGGTGGCCCGCGGTCGCCGCGGCCCCGAGATCACGGTCTCCCGCACCCACCCCGGTCTGGTGCGGCGGCTGTTCGAGTTCGAGGTGCCCGAGATCGGCCAGGGCCTGGTCGAGATCCGCGCCATCGCCCGCGAGGCCGGGCACCGCACCAAGATCGGGGTGCGCGCGACCCGCCCCGGCGTCAACGCCAAGGGTGCTTGCATCGGTGAACTCGGTGCCCGGGTGCGCGCCGTGCAGTCCGAACTCGGCCGGGAGAAGATCGACATCGTCGACTTCGACGACGACTTGGGGACGTTCGTCGCCAACGCGCTCTCGCCGGCGAAGGTCACCGGCACCATCGTGCTCGACGAGGGGCTGCGGGCCGTGCGCGCGTTCGTCCCTGCCGACCAGCTCTCGCTGGCCATCGGCAAGGAAGGGCAGAACGCCCGCCTGGCCGCCAAACTGACGATGGCCAAGATCGACATCCAGCCCGACGACGGCCGCCCGGCGGTGTGAGGGCGGAATACCCGCATTCCTCGTGTGGTTGCATGAAGACGGTACTATTCTGAGGTTGGCGTGTCGCATCCCGGCACCCTGGCTGAACCAGACAGAACGGCTGATGGCTGATGGAAACCAAATGAACGGCGCGCGATGAGTCGCCGAGACCGCTAGACCACCTGCTCCCAATTGTCCTGGGCGCGGGCCCGAGACAGGAGCATTGTGGCAAAACCACGCGTATTTGAAGTCGCCAAAGAGCTTGGCATGTCCAGCAAGCAGCTCATCGAGCACTTGCAGCAGATGGGGGAGTTCGTCAAGGCTCCCTCATCCAGCATCGAGCCGCCCGTCGTGCGCCGGCTGAAAGAGCGCTTCCCCCCGAAGACGGATGCGGCGAAGCCGAAGACCAAGAAGCCCGCCACGCCGCGTTCCGCCGGAAGCGCCCCCGCCCCGCGCGCTCCGCAGTCTTCGCCGGCCCCCCAGCCATCGTCGTCGCGTCCGGCCTCGTCCGCCTCGACGCCCGCTGCGGACGCGGTCCGCCCCTCGTCTTCGCGCCCGATGCCGGGACCGCAGCGTCCGGCACCCCGTCGCGCGGCCGATCGTCCGGCCCCGCGGCCGCACGAGGCCGGGCCGCGTCCGGGCGGCGCCACACCGCACGCTCCGGGCGACGGCTCTCGTCCGGCCATCCCACGTCCCCGCGCCCCGCGTCCCGGCAACAATCCCTTCTCGTCCAAGCAGGGGATGCACGTTCCGCACCCGCCGCGTCCGGGTGTCCCGCGCCAGGGCGGTCCCCGTCCCGGCGGCACCGGCGCGTTCTCTCGCAACGGCGCCCATCCGCGGCCGCATCCGCATCCCAACAGCGGCGGCCTGCGGCGGCCGGGCACCGGCGGCGGCAACCGCGCTGATCGGCGCGGCGGCGCCCGTACCGGCGCCGGCACCGGCGGCGCTCCTCGCCCCGCGTTCGGCGGGCCCCAGCGCGGGCGTGGCGGTCGCGGTCGTGGCGGCACAGCCGGCGCCTTCGGGCGCGGCGGCCGCTCCGGGCACGTTCGCAAGTCCAAGCGGGCCAAGCGCCAAGAGTTCGAGCAGATGGAGGCTCCGACCCTCGGCGGCGTCGTCGTTCCCCGCGGCAACGGCCAGACCGTCCGGCTGCGCCGCGGTGCCACGCTGACCGACCTCGCCGACAAGATCGGAGCGAACCCGGCCTCGCTGGTGACCGTCCTGTTCCACCTGGGCGAGATGGCCACCGCCAACGAGTCGCTCGATGAGGACACGTTCTCGCTGCTGGCCGACGAGCTCGGCTTCAAAGTGCAGGTCGTCAGCCCCGAAGATGAGGATCGCGAGATCCTGGAGCAGTTCGACATCGATCCTGAGGCCGACGACGACGAGGACGACCTCGTGCGCCGGCCCCCGGTGGTCACCGTCATGGGCCACGTCGATCATGGCAAGACCAAGCTGCTCGACGCCATCCGCCACACCAACGTGGTCGGCGGCGAAGAGGGCGGCATCACCCAGCACATCGGCGCCTACCAGGTCGAGACCAACCTCGACGGCGACACCCGCAAGATCACGTTCATCGACACCCCGGGTCACGAGGCGTTCACGGCCATGCGCGCCCGCGGCGCCCAGGTCACCGATATCGCGGTGCTGGTCGTCGCGGCCGACGACGGCGTCATGCCGCAGACGGTCGAGGCGCTCAACCACGCCAAGGCTGCGGACGTGCCGATCGTGGTTGCCGTCAACAAGATCGACAAGCCGGGTGCGGACCCGCAGAAGATCCGCGGCCAGCTCACCGAGTACGGTCTCGTGGCCGAGGAGTACGGCGGCGACACGATGTTCGTCGACGTGTCGGCCAAGAACAAGATCGGCATCGACGACTTGCTCAGCGCCATCCTGCTCACCGCCGACGCCGGGCTCGACCTGCGCGCCAACCCCGACCGGGCCGCCGCCGGCGTCGCGATCGAGGCCAACCTCGACCGCGGCCGCGGTGCCGTCGCCACCGTGCTCGTCCAGAACGGCACCCTGCGCGTGGGCGACGCGATCGTGGCCGGCACCGCCTACGGGCGGGTACGCGCCATGTTCGACGAGAACGGCGTTCAGGTCGACGAAGCGCTCCCGTCGCGACCGGTGCAGGTGCTCGGGCTCACGTCCGTGCCCCGTGCCGGCGACACCATCCTGGTCACCGACGACGACCGCACCGCCCGGCAGATCGCCGAGAAGCGCGAAGCCGCTCGGCGCAACGCCCAGCTCGCCAAGAGCCGCAAGCGCATCAGCCTGGAAGACTTCACCAAGGCGCTCGCCGAGGGCAAGGTCGAGACACTCAACCTGGTCATCAAGGGCGACGTGTCCGGTGCCGTCGAGGCGCTGGAGGACGCGCTGCTCAAGATCGAGGTCGACGAGTCGGTGCAGCTCAACGTCATCCACCGCGCCGTCGGCGCCATCACCGAGTCGGACATCAACCTGGCCACGGTCGACAGCGCGATCGTGATCGGCTTCAACGTGCGGCCCGACACGAAGGCCCGCGAGGCGGCGGCCCGTGAGGGCGTCGACGTGCGCTTCTACTCGGTCATCTACGACGCCATCGACGACATCGAGGCGGCGCTGAAGGGCATGCTCAAGCCCGAGTTCGAAGAGGTCAACACGGGCACGGCGGAGATCCGCGAGATCTTCCGCTCGTCCAAGTTCGGCAACATCGCCGGCTGCCTGGTACGGTCCGGGGCGGTCACGCGCAACTCCAAGGCGCGCGTGGTCCGCAACGGCGTCGTCACCGGCGACAACCTCGCCATCGAATCGCTGCGGCGGTTCAAGGACGACGTCACCGAGGTCAAACAGGGCATCGAGTGCGGCATCGGGCTCGGCAAGTTCAACGACATCCAGGTCGGCGACGAGATCGAGACCTACGAGATGCGCGAGAAGCCGCGCGAGTAGTCGC
The DNA here is from genome assembly GCA_047722305.1 of Pseudoclavibacter sp. GTDB lineage: Bacteria > Actinomycetota > Actinomycetes > Actinomycetales > Microbacteriaceae > JAKVJE01. The sequence goes on from JBDNYM010000010.1 coordinate 18,561, forward strand.
GCCGAGAGGAGTCAGCATGTCTCGTCCGGCAGCCGGTGGCCGCACCCGGCGGGTCGCCGATCGCATACGCGAGGTGGCGGCCCGCACCCTCGACCGCGAGGTCAAGGATCCGCGGCTCGGTTTCGTGACCATCACCGAGGTGCGCGTCACCGGGGACCTGCAGCACGCCACGCTGTATTACACGGTGCTCGGCGACGAGCAGGAGCGCGCCGACACCGCCACCGCCCTGGAGCGCGTCACCGGTCTGGTGCGCACCCAGGTGGGCCGGGCGATCCCGCTGCGGCTGACGCCCACCATCGAGTTCGTGCCCGACACGGTGCCGGAAGACGCCGGCCGGCTGGAGGATGCGCTGCGGGCCGCCCGCGAGCGCGATGCCGAGCTGCGGCGCCGCGCCGAGGGGGCCGCCTACTCCGGCGGAGAGGACGCCTACCGGCACGACGACGCGGATGAACCCGGTGAAGCGGGCGAGTCCGGCGCTTCGGGCGCCGCCGGCGCCGTGGACGAGCCTGGCGAGTGAGCGCCGCAGACGGGGTGCTGCTCGTCGACAAGCCGCCGGAGTGCACCAGCCACGACGTGGTCGGGCGTGTCCGCCGGCTGTACGGGACGCGCCGGGTGGGGCACGCGGGCACGCTCGACCCGAACGCGACCGGCCTGCTGCTGCTCGGCGTGGGCCGTGGCACTCGCCTGCTCACGTTCCTGTCCGGCCTCGACAAGACGTACGCGACCACCATCGTCCTCGGCCGCAGCACGGTCACCGACGACGTCTGGGGCGAGGTGACGGCGCAGGCCGACCCCGTCGACCTTCAGCGGATCGCCGAGTCCCAGGTGCGGGACACGATCGCCGCCCAACTGACTGGGGCCATCCAGCAGGTGCCCTCGGCGGTCAGTGCCGTGAAGGTGAACGGCGTGCGGGCCTACCGGCGCGTGCGCCAGGGCGAACAGGTGGAGCTGCCGGCCCGCAACGTGATCGTCTCCAGCTTCGACGTCGCCGGCATCCGCCGGCTCCCAGACGGGACGGTGGAGCTCGACGCCGTCGTCTCGTGCTCGTCCGGCACCTACATCCGCGCCCTCGCACGCGACCTGGGCGCGTTGCTGGGCGTGGGCGGGTGCCTCTCGGCGCTGCGCCGCACCCGGGTTGGGCCGTTCTCGGTCTCGGAGGCGATCGTCCTGCCGCCGCGCGACTCCGACGAGCCCGCCCCGGAGCCGTGGGCGCTCGGGGCGGCCGCGGCGCGTGTCCTCCCGGTGCGCGAGCTCGCGGGCGACGAGGTGGCCGAGCTGCGCTTCGGGCGACCGGTGGCGCCCACCGGCGGCGGATCCGGTCCCGTCGCCGCGCTCGATGCGGAGGGCGACTTGGTGGCCGTCGTCGCCGACGAGCGGGGACGGGCGCGTCCCCGCTTCGTGGTGCCAGGTCCGGGACCGGTACAATCGGGGCCGAGTCGAGCGGAGCAGAGCGAATGCGGGTGATCCACTGTCCGGGGCAGCAACTGCCCGCCGGGGCGCGCACGGCGGTAAGCATCGGCAAGTTCCAAGGCGTTCACCGGGGGCACCAGGCCGTGCTGCGGGCGCTGCGCCGCGAGGCCGGCACCCGCGGGCTCACCCCCGCCGTCGTCACTTTCGACCGGCATCCACTGGCCACCATCGCCCCCGAGCACTGCCCGGCCCCGCTGGTCGGAGCCGACGAAGAGCTGCGTCTGCTGGAGAGCGCGGGGCTGGATGCCGTGTGCATCCTCCGCTTCGACCGAGAAATGATGAGCACGCCGCCCGACGAGTTCGTGCGGCGGGTGATCGTCGACACCATGCGGGCGCGCCTGGTGCTGGTCGGGGCCGACTTCCGCTTCGGGGCCCGGAACGCGGGCACCATCGCTGACCTGCGGCGGCTCGGCGGCGAGCTCGGCTTCGAGGTGCAGGAGGTGCCGCTGGTCGGCGGGGCGCAGAAGATCTCGTCGAGCGGCGTCCGCCGCGCACTCGAAGCCGGCGACGTCGCCGCGGCCGCGGCCGACCTGGGGCGCTGGCCGGCCGTCGACGGCGTCGTCGTGCACGGCTTCCAGCGAGGACGCGCACTCGGGTTCCCCACCGCCAACCTCGGCGCCGGGACGGATGTGCGCAGCGGGCGCGACATCGAGATGTCCGGGTTCGTGCCCGCCGACGGGGTGTACGCGGGGTGGCTCGTCGTGGCGCCTGAGGGCGAGCGGTACCCGGCCGCGATCTCAGTGGGCACCAACCCGACGTTCTCCGGCACCGAACGCACCGTGGAGGCGCACATCCCCGGCCGCACCATCGACGACCTCGATCTCTACGGCCGCGCCGTATCCGCCCGATTCGTCGCCCGGCTGCGGGGGATGCGGGCTTTCGGCAGCGTCGACGAACTCATCGCCGCCATGCACGCCGACGTCGCGCAGGCCGGACAGGTGCTGGCGATGGCCCCTGCCGATGGCCCGGCACCCGTCGCCGTCCCCTAGCGTGCTATAGTCAACTGTTTGCCGTGTATCGGCCGCGGAAAGAGAGCGCCAGACGAATCGCGTCGGGCACCGCGCTGCGAGTGAGGAGAGGCCGTCATGAGCCTGAGCGTCGAAGACAAGAGCGCCATCGTCAAGGAATACGCCACCCATGAGGGCGACACCGGCAGCCCCGAGGTGCAGATCGCGCTGCTCAGCAAGCGCATCTCCGACCTCACCGAGCATCTGCAGACCCACCAGCACGACCACCACTCCCGTCGGGGCCTGCTGCTGCTGGTCGGCCAGCGCCGTCGCCTGCTCGGCTACCTCGCCAAGATCGACATCGAGCGCTACCGCGCGCTCATCGAGCGCCTCGGCCTGCGCCGGTAGTTTGCGCCGGTTCTCTAGCTTCTCGAACGCCCTCGTACGGTTCGCCGTGCAGGGGCGTTCGTCGTTGTGGGGCGCCTGGCGGCGGGGCGAGGGGGTCTGGGCTCCGACAGGGGACCTGCCGGCTGCGCCGGCACCCTGAGTCGCCCAGACACGCCCCTCACCCCGCCGCCAGGCTCAACTCAGCGACTGCTGGAGTCCTGGTAGTCAGAGAGCGTATTGGCAACCCGGCGCCAGCTCGGGGATGGAGCTGACGCTGGTGCACACTGATCGTGGGACTTTGAGTGGCGTGCGGCCCCGGAGTCTGGGCACATCCGCGCCACTGAGCCGATTGTGAGGCGTAGAGGTACGTGACACACGGCGATCGCTGTGCGGCGGCGTCAGCTCAGTGCTGCTCCCTGCTCAGTGCTGCTCCTCGTTCAGCGTCGCTCCTCGGGGACGATCCCGGTGAGGAGTCTGTTCATGGCGGCGAGGATGCGATCGCGGGCTGGAGTGCCGGTGGCGAGCGCGCGGTGGCAGGCGCCGCCGACGGCCGCATAGAGCAGAAGAGCGGTGGCCTCGGGGTCGTCCACGGTGAGCGCACCGGCCTCAACGCCCCGGGCGAGGAACTCGGCGATCGCGCGCACGATCGCGTCGGCCCATTCGGCATTGTCCGGATCGCCGGGGTCGGTGACCGCGGCGCGAAGGATGGCCGCGTCGCCCGGGTCCGCGCCGAGATAGCCGTCGACCGCCGCCTCCACGAGCCGTCGGGAGACGGATGGCCAATCCACGGGCGACGCTGCTGCTCCGATCGTCGTCAGTTCGGCGGCGAGACGGTCGGCGAACTGCTGCCGCAAGGCGAGCACGAGATCGGCCTTGGAGTGGAAATACAGGTAGAACGTGCCCTTCGCCACCCCGGCCGTCGCCACGACATCGTCGATCGTGGCCTGCGCCCCATCCTGGTCGGCGAATACCTGTCGCCCGGCGGCGAGCAGCGCGTCGCGCCGTCCGGGGGTCTTGCCTCGGCTCATCCTGTGCCCCCATTTCTGCCATGGCCCTGCGGGTGCCAGTCGCGTCCACGGCATCTATACTGACTCACAGTCAGTGACTATCGGTCAGTGACCATGAGTCAGAGACGTACTCACGATACCAAACGGAAGGAGCAGCCCATGAGTGCAACCGCCCGTCGCCCGTGGACGGCGTTCATCGTCATCATGCTCGCGGTGCTGGTGGTGTCGATGGACAACTCGATCCTCTACATCGCGCTGCGGACGCTGTCCGAGACCCCGCCGACCGGGCTGGGCGCCAGCCAGAGCGAGCTGCAGTGGTTCACCGACGCCTACATCCTCGCCTACGCCGGCCTGCTGCTCACCGGCGGGGTGGCCGGCAACCGTTTCGGGCACCGCCGCACGGCGCTGGTCGGCCTCGCCGGGTTCGGACTGTTCTCGGCGGCCTCCGCGTTCGCCCCCTCGCCGACCTGGCTGATCGTCCTGCGCGCGGCCATGGGGCTGTGCGCCGCATTTCTCATGCCCGCCACGCTGGCGATCATCACCTACCTGTTTCCGGGCCAGCAGCGGGGGAGGGCGATCAGCATCTGGTCCGCGGTGGTGGGCGCGGCCCTGGCCGTCGGCCCGGTGGCGGCCGGCGCGCTGCTGACCCGGCTGTGGTGGGGATCGGTGTTCCTCGTCAACGTGCCGGTGGTCGTGCTCGCCCTGGCCGTGATCCCGCTGCTGGTACCGGAGTTCCGGGAGACGGGGCGTCGCCGCTTCGACCCGCTCGGCACGCTCCTGGCCGCGGGCGGGCTGGTCGGGGTCGTGTTCGGCATCATCCGCGCCGGCGATGTGGGGGCGTGGGATGGGGTGCAGGTGATCGCCCCGATCGCGGCCGGGATGGTGCTCCTGGCGGGCTTCGCGGTCTGGGAGCTGCGGACGGATCACCCCGCTCTCGACGTGCGGCACTTCGCCGACCGGGGGTTCACCGTCGCGGTGATCGCGCTGGCGCTGCTGTTCTTCGCCCTGTTCGGCAGCGTGTTCGTGATGACGTTCTATCTCCAGGCGATCCGCGGATTCACGACGCTGGAGACCGGCCTGTGCGTCCTGCCCCTGGCTGCGGCCATGATCCTCGCCGCGCCCCGCGTGCCCGGAGCCGTCGCCCGCTTCGGAGCCCGCGCCGTGGCCGGAACCGGGCTGCTCATCGTGGCCGCGGCCCTGGCCGGGCTCTCCCGGGTCGGCCGGGGGACCTCGATCTGGTGGTTCGAGGCCGGAGGATTCGCGCTCGGGCTCGGGATGGCGTTCGTCCTGCCGCCCATGACCACCCGCATCGTGTCGACCCTGCCCCAGGACCAGGCGGGGACGAGTTCCGCGGTGAACAACGTCTTCCGACAGGTCGGCGGGTCCCTCGGCGTCGCCGTGCTCGGCACTCTCCTGGCCGGTCGGTATCGGAGCGCCGTGGCCGCGACGCTGTCCGTCCTGCCGTCGGGACTCCGGGAACAGGCCATGGGGTCGGTCACCGCCGCCCAGCAGGTGCTTGCCCGTCTCGGGCCGGCCGGGGCGCGCCTGCTGCCCGGCGTCGAGCGCGCTTTCATCTCCGCCCAGCAGTTCGCCTGGGGCCTCGCCGCGGTCATCGCGCTCGCCGGCGCCGTGCTGGTGTTTGTCGGCTACACGCCGGGGCGAAGTCAGAGCTGACCGGATCGTTCCGGTTTCCGCCCAGTTCTGGCCTGTCGTCCCGCGCCGTGGCGGGGGAGCATCGGGGCCATGAGCACGACGTTGATCGTCATCGACATGCAGGAGTCGTTCCGCCGCTCGCCCGGGTGGGCGCAGCTGTCGGACCCGGGCGTCGTCGGACGGGTGGGCGCGCTGGTGTCCGCAGCTCGCCGCGGCGGACACCACGTGGTCTGGGTGCTGCACGCGAGCCCGGGGACGGGCGGCCCCTTCGACCCGGAGAACGGGCAGGTGCGCCTCATGGAGGAGTTCTCCCCGGCCTCGGGCGAGCCCGTGCTGGTCAAGACCTCGCGCAACGCGTTCACCACCACGAGGCTCGGGCAGCACCTGACCGCGGCCGGGGTGGACGAGGTGGTGATCTGCGGCATCCAGACCGAGCAGTGCTGCGAGACCACTGCGCGCCTCGCCGCCGATCTCGGCTATCGGGTGGCGTTCGTCACGGAGGCGACGGCGACGTTCCCCATCCGCCGGCCGGATACCGGGGCGATGCTGGACGCGGCGGCGGTGATCGAGCGCACCGAGTTCGCGCTGGCCGGCCGTTTCGCCCGGATCGCGACGGTGGACACGGCCTTCGGGACCGCGGCTGCTGCGGATGCCGCGTCGGCACCGGCTCGGGCGGCGGGACGTGGGCCAGAATGATCGCATGATGGCGTCCAGTCCTCGCTCGCCGCGGGTCGTGTTCGTCCTGCCCCCGGGTGTGCAGCTGCTCGACCTCGCGGGCCCCGCGCAGGTTTTCGATACGGTCGGGGAGGTCGCCGACGTCTCCTGGCGGCTCGACTACGTCGCCGAGACCGCACGGGTCCAGAGCAGCCAGGGGCTGACGGTTTCCGCCCGCACCGACTGGCCGGATCTGTCCGCCGCCGATCTGATCGTCGTCCCCGGCTGGCGGGTCCGGGCCGGCCGAACCGCCCTGCGCCTGACCGCGGGAACGCTGAACCGGATCGCCGCGCACCATCGCCGGGGCGGGACGGTGATGAGCGTGTGCGCCGGCGCGTTCGCCCTCGCCGCTGCCGGCCTGCTCGACGGGCACCGCGCCACCACGCACCACGAACTGCAGGACGAACTCGCCCGCCGGCATCCCCTGGTGCAGGTGGTGCACGACGTGCTCTTCGTGGAGGACGGCCGCCTGCTGACGTCGGCGGGCATCGCCAGCGGTATCGACCTCGCGCTGCACGTCGTCGCCGAACGCCTCGGCCCCCGGATCGCGGCGCGCGCGGCTCGGGCGATGGTCGTGGCCGCCCGCCGCAACGGCGCCGCCCCGCAGGAGAGCGCGATGCTGCGCTATCGCAACCACCTCGACGACCTCGTCCACCGCGCCCAGGACCTCATCGACGCGCGATTCGACGAGCGGCTCCCGCTGGCCGGGCTGGCGGCGAGCCTGGCCGTCAGCGAGCGCACGCTAACGCGCGCTTTCGCCCGCAGCATCGGGATGAGCCCGTTGCGCTACCAGCGGCTGCTGCGCCTGGAGCGGGCGCGGGCGCTCATCTCCGCGGGTGCCACCGCGGAGGCCGCTGCTCGCGAGGCCGGCTTCTCAGACGCGCGGATGCTGCGGCGCCTGCAGGCGGGCTCCTCCTCTGGACCGTACGCTTCCGCACACTGATCGCGTGGAGGCTCGAATCGGCCCTAGGCCATTTCCACGTCGCCGCGCCGTTCGTCTCCTGGCAGTGCCGCGATCGCTGTGCGCCAGCGTCAGTGTCGGGGTCGGCCTGGGCTATCTCACCCCGCGTCCTGCACCGGTCCGGTGCCGGTGAGGTGCCGCATGTCGGAGTACCGGTCGCCGGTCGGCCGCGGCAGGTCGTCGAGTTCGCGCAGCTGTGCGGGTGTGAGGTGCACGGATGCGGCGGCGAGGTTCTCCTCCAGCCGGGCTCGGTGTCGGGTGCCCGGGATGGGGATGACGTCATGCCGGTCGCCGCCCTTGGCCAGCAGCCAGGCGATGGCCACCTGGGCCGGGGTGGCGCCGAGTTCAGTGGCGATCGCCTCCACCTGTTCCACGATGCGCAGGTTGGCCGCCAGTGCGGCGTCGGCGAAGCGCGGATGGCCGCGCCGGGTGTCGTCGGCGTCGAGTTGGTCCCGGCTGCGGATGCGGCCGGTGAGGAACCCTCGCCCCAGCGGCGAGTAGGGGACCAGGGGGATGCCGAGCTCGCGCAGGACGGGCAGCACCTCGTCCTCGACGTCCCGCGACCACAGCGAGTACTCGGTCTCGACCGCGGCCATCGGATGCACGGCCTGGGCGCGCCGGATAGTGCCGGCGTCGGCCTCGGAGAGCCCATAGGCGCGGATCTTGCCCTCCCGGATGAGGTCGGCCAGGGCGCCGACGGTCTCCTCGATGGGCGTGGACGGGTCGAGCCGGTGCTGGTAGTAGAGGTCGATGCGGTCGGTGCCCAGTCGCTGCAGCGACCCCTCGACGGCGAGGCGCACGTTGCCCGGCCGTCCGTCGTAGCGGCGGGCGCCGCCCTCCAGGTGCGAGAGCACGCCGAATTTCGTGGCGATCACCGCCTGGTCGCGGATGCCGTGCAGCGCCCGGCCGACCAGCTCCTCGTTCGTGTACGGCCCGTAGAGCTCGGCGGTGTCGATGAGCGTCGCCCCGAGTTCGACGGCGCGGCGGATCGTGCGGATCGACTCGTCCTCGTCGCGTCCGGCGCCCGTGTAGAACGCGGACATGCCCATGCACCCGAGCCCGATGATCCCCACCTCGGGGCCGTCGGCTCCGAGTCGTGTCTGGTGAAGCATGAATGTGTCTCCCATCTGCTGGTACAGCGTGATCTTGCGGTCGATGACGTCGAGGGCGCGCCCCAGGCGGCCGATGTGCGCCCGCACGTTCCGGCGGTGCTCCCGGAGCAGGGCGCCGCGCTCGCCGGCGGTGCCGTCGCCGGCCCGGGCGAGGACGACGTAGCGCCGGATCATGCCGATGGGCATGTCCGAGGCGCGCAGCTTGGCGACGAACGACACCCAGCGCACGTCGCGGGGGCCGTAGGCGCGCCTCCCGCCGCCGTCCCGGTCCACCGGGTCGCGCATGAGCCCCGCCCGCTCGTAGTAGCGCAGCGTGTCGACCGACAGCCCGACCGCGGCGGCCAGCTCGCCGATCGACAACCCGTCATGTCCGGAACTCGCGCCCATGTGCAGAACGCTACGACCTGGAGCGCGCTCCAGGTCAAGATTGGAGCTGTGGCTCCCAGGTACCGGTTTCAGGTGTGGGCGTGTTGGGGGACGTCGCGGGCGAGGGTGAGGGCGACGAGGCCGAGTATGGTGCCGGTGAGGCGGCGCTGCCATCTGGTCCAGGAGGGGCGGGTGGCGAGGAAGCGGGCGATGGTGCCGGCGCCGATGACGATGAGTGCGTTGATGGTCATGCTGACGGCGATCTGGATGGAGCCGAGAGTGAATCCCTGGGCCATGGTGGAGCCGCGGGCGGGGTCGATGAACTGCGGGATGAGCGCCAGGTACATGACGGCGGCCTTGGGGTTGAGCAGGTTGGTGACGAGTCCCATGCGGAACAGGGCGAGCGGGGTGTCGTGGTGGACGCCGGTGACTTCGAACACGCCGTGGCCGCCGGGGCGCAGCGCTTTGAAGGCCAGCCAGGCGAGGTAGGCGACGCCGGCGGCTTTCAGCCCGATGTAGAGCCAGGGGACAATGACGAACACGGCGGCCAGCCCGAGGTTGGCCATGGCCATGTAGACGACGAACCCGAGCCCGGTGCCGGCCAGGGAGACGAGTCCGGCGCGGCGGCCCTGTCCGATGCTGCGCGACACCAGGTACATCATGTTCGGCCCCGGGGTGAGCACCATGCCCAGCGCCGCCAGGGCCATGCCGCCGGCCGCGGTCAGGGTGACGCCGGTGTCCAACAGTTCGATCGCCATGCGGCGTCCTTCCGCTCGAGGCTCGGCCGGCCGACTGGCTGGCCCTGGGCCGTTGAATCCTCATCGTGGTGTAATGCCCTTATGCATCTCAACCCTTACGGGGAGTACGCGGTGCTGCTGGCCGCCTCCCTGGTCAACGACTGGCCGGCCGACCGGGCCTGCATCATCGCCCGCACCCGCGACTTCGGCATGGCCATGCCCTACACCCACGCCCGCGCCGACGACCACGCCCGCACCCGGGAGGTGATCGACGCCTGGCTGGCCATCGTCGACGAACCGGACCCCGACCGGCGGGCCGCGCTCGTCAACGCCCAGATGGCCGCGGCCGCCGCCTACCCGCGGCTGGTCGACCACGACGGCGAGGGCTGGCACCTGCACTACCGCGACCTCGACCAGGGACTCCCGCACGTCCTCCAGGCCGTGATCGGCGTCGGTACCGCCCTGCACCTGTCGACCCGCGGCATGCACCGGCTCTCCCGCTGCGCCGTCGGCCTCACCCCCGGCGACCCCTGCCACAACGTCGTCGTCGACATCACCCGCAACGGCCGCCAGCGCTACTGCTCCGTGCGCTGCGCCAACCGCGACGCCGCCCGCCGCCACCGCGCCCGCATGCGGCCGGCAGCAGCCGCTGGGACTCCGCGATTGGTGCACTCTGGCCCCGGCGCCTCCTGGAAGGAATCCCTTGACCACATTCGCTGATCGTCCGCACGCCGTCCCGGTGGTCATCGACATGCAGAACGATGTCGTGAGGGGAGCCTCCTCCCGTTCTCGTTCTACAGGTGGTCGCGCACACGAATCTCTATGGGGGGCTTCCAGCGTGTCTCGGGGCTATGCCCCGGGGCGCACGGCGCGCGTCGCCGAGACCGCCGACGTGGCGTTCTCCGCCGAAACTCCCGGCGGGCTGTGCGGGCGAGAGCCGCGTTTCGACGCTGCCGCCGAGTGCGGCGAGAGGACGGGGAGGACACGATGACGGAGCCGATTCGAGTCAGCGATGTGGTGTTCCGGGATCGCCGCGGGCGGGTGCTCACCGTTCGGAAGCGGCGGACGACGGCGTTCATGCTGCCCGGCGGCAAACCCGAGCCGGGGGAGGAGCCCGTGGCCGCCGCCGTGCGGGAGTGCTCCGAAGAGCTGGGCGTCGCCCTCGACCCGGGGATGCTGCGCCCGATCGGCGAGTTCGAGGCGGTGGCGGCCAACGAGCCGGGGCGGATGGTCTCCGCGACGGTGTTCGCGCATCCGTTCGTCCCGGTGGGGTCGCCGCGGGCCGAGATCGAGGAGCTCGCCTGGAAGGCCCTGGACGACGCTGCGGTCGCGCCGCTGCTGCGGGAGGCGGTCTTCCCCGCGCTGCGGTCGCGACGCGTGGCGCGGGTGACGGTGTTCACCGGCTCCGCCGCCGGGGACTCTCCCCGGTTCGCGCAGGGTGCGGCGGACCTGGCCCGGGCGTTCGCCGCCGTCGGCGTCGGGGTCGTGTACGGCGGCGGCCGGGTGGGGCTCATGGGCGTCCTCGCCGATACCGCTCGGGCGGCCGGAGGGCAGGTGTTCGGGGTGATGCCGCAGGCGCTGGTCGATGACGAGATCGCCCACGAGCATCTGACCCGTCTGGATGTGGTGACCGATATGCCCGCGCGGAAACGGCGCATGGCCGACCTCGGCGACGCATTCGTGGCGCTGCCGGGAGGCGCCGGCACTCTCGAAGAGCTGTTCGAGGCCTGGACCTGGCAGCAGCTGGGCATCCACGACAAGCCGGTCGCGCTCTACGACATCGACGGATACTGGCAGCCGCTGCTGCGCGCCATCGAGGAGATGACGCGGCACGGGTTCCTGGCCGAGCGATTCCGCGCCGCCCTGATCGTCGAGCGCGATCCGCGCGCGCTACTCGCCGCCTTGAACGCGTGGACGCCTCCGGCGGCGAAGTGGCAGTCTTGATCTGAATCGGCCCCCAGCGAGTTCCCGACCTCCGCCCGGCCCCTCCTGGTACACTGCCTTCCGGCGCTTCCTGCGCCTTTCAATGTCACGTTTCCGTGAGCGCCGGCCCCGAGCACTGATTCTCGGTGGTGGATTTCGGGCGATTTCCCGAGGTTTTCTACTGCGGATCAGGGCGGGCCGGTGCCGCGGTGAGCAGAAGGAGTGAACCCCGTGGAGGGTCCTGAGATCAAGTCGGCTGAGGCCGTCATCGATAACGGCAAGTTCGGCACGCGCACGATTCGGTTCGAGACGGGCCGGCTGGCGCAGCAGGCCGCGGGCGCGGTCGCCGCGTACCTGGATGGCGACACGATGGTGCTGTCGACCACCGCGGTGGGGAAGGATCCGAAGGAGCACTTCGACTTCTTCCCGCTGACGGTGGATGTGGAGGAGCGGATGTACGCGGCCGGGCAGATCCCGGGCTCGTTCTTCCGTCGGGAGGGGCGTCCGTCGACGAACGCGATTCTGGCGTGCCGGCTGATCGACCGCCCGCTGCGTCCGGCGTTCGAGTCGGGGCTGCGCAATGAGGTCCAGGTGGTCATCACCGTCCTGTCGATCGCTCCGGATGAGTTCTATGACGTGCTGGCGCTGAACGCGGCGAGCGCGTCGACGCAGATCAGCGGCCTGCCGTTCACGGGCCCGATCGGCGGCGTGCGGCTGGCGCTGATCGACGATCAGTGGGTGGCCTTCCCGTCCAACGCGCAGGTGGAGCAGTCGGTGTTCAACCTGGTGGTGGCGGGCCGCATGGTCGTCAAGGATGACGGCTCGGACGACGTGGCGATCATGATGGTCGAGGCGGGCGCGTCCGACACGGCCTGGGACCTGATCCAGGATGGTGCGACGAAGCCGACCGAGGAGGTCGTGGCCGCGGGCCTGGAGGCGGCGAAGCCGTTCATCCGCACGCTGTGCGCGGCGCAGGGCGAGCTGGCGGCGCAGGCCGCGAAGCCGGTGCGCGAGTTCCCGCTGTTCCCGGATTACACCCCGGAGGTGTTCGCCCGGGTGTCGGAGCTGGCTCACGACAAGCTGGCCGACATCTACCAGATCGCGGACAAGCTGGAGCGGCAGGACGCGGAGTCGGCGCTGAAGGCGGAGGTCAAGGCGCAGCTGGCGGACGAGTTCTCGGCTGACGAGGTCGAGATGGTGGGCGCGGCGTTCAAGTCGATCGCGAAGAAGATCGTGCGCACGCGCATCCTGACGGAGGGCAAGCGCATCGATGGCCGCGGCCTGACGGACATCCGGACGCTGGATGCCGAGGTCGCGGTGATCCCGCGGGTGCACGGTTCGGCGATCTTCCAGCGTGGCGAGACCCAGGTGCTGGGCGTGACCACGCTGAACATGCTGAAGATGGAGCAGCAGATCGATTCGCTGAACCCGGTGCACACCAAGCGCTACATGCACAACTACAACATGCCGCCGTACTCGACCGGCGAGACCGGCCGGGTGGGCTCCCCGAAGCGCCGCGAGGTCGGCCACGGGGCGCTGGCCGAGCGCGCGCTGGTGCCGGTGCTGCCGAGCCGGGACGAGTTCCCGTACGCGATCCGCGAGGTGTCGGAGGCGATCGGTTCGAACGGCTCCACCTCGATGGGGTCGGTGTGCGCGTCGACGCTGGCGCTGCAGAACGCGGGCGTGCCGTTGCGCGCCCCGGTGGCGGGCATCGCGATGGGCCTGGTGTCGCAGGAGATCGACGGGGTCACGAAGTTCGCGACGCTGACGGACATCCTGGGCGCCGAGGACGCCCTGGGCGACATGGACTTCAAGGTGGCGGGCACCAGCGAGTTCATCACGGCGCTGCAGCTCGACACGAAGCTGGACGGCATCCCGGCCGATGTGCTGGCCGGCGCGCTGACACAGGCCAAGGACGCCCGCACCACCATCCTCGGCGTGCTGAACGCCGCCATCGACGGCCCGGACGAGATGGCCCCGACGGCGCCGCGCATCTTCTCGGTGCATATCCCGGTGTCGAAGATCGGCGAGGTCATCGGCCCGAAGGGCAAGATGATCAACCAGATCCAGGCCGACACCGGCGCCACGATCAACATCGAGGACGACGGCACGGTCTACATTGGCGCCGAGGACGGCCCGGCGGCGGAGGCGGCGCGGGCGGCGGTCAACGCGATCGCGAACCCGACGGTTCCCGAGGTGGGCGAGCGGTACCTGGGCACCGTGGTGAAGCTGGCCGATTTCGGCGCGTTCATCTCGCTGATCCCGGGCCGCGACGGTCTGCTGCACATCTCGAAGCTGCGCGACCTGAATGGCGGCAAGCGCGTGGAGCGGGTCGAGGATGTCGTCTCGGTCGGCGATCACATCGAGGTCGAGGTCACGAAGGTCGACGAGCGCGGCAAGCTCTCGCTGGCCCCGGTGATCGACGCGCCGGTGGCGGCTGAGTAGGCATCGCCTGCGTCGCGCCGGCGGGCGCTGACTGCCCGCAGGCGTCCTGAGGGGCGATCACCCGTGACGGCTAGACTGTCCGGGTGATCGCCCCTCAGCCTCTTTCCCTGCCCGTTTCCGCTGCCCCGTTCGAGGCCGTGATCGATGGGACGGACACGCTGCGGCGCACGGTGCTGCCGAATGGCGTGCGGGTGCTGACGCAGTCGACGCCGGGCGCGCATTCGGCGACGGTGGGATTCTGGGTGCCGGTGGGGTCGCGGGACGAGGCGCCGGGGGAGTACGGCTCGACGCATTTCCTGGAGCATCTCCTGTTCAAGGGCACGCCCGACCGCAGCGCGCTCGACCTGGCGATGGCGTTCGACCGGGTGGGGGCCGATTCGAACGCGGTGACGGCCAAGGAGTACACGTGCTACTACGCCCGGGAGCGGGCGGAGGACGTGCCGCTGGTGGAGGGGCTGATCGCGGACATGGTGCTCTCGTCCACGATCCCGCCGGATCAGTTCGATTCGGAGCGCGAGGTGATCCTGGAGGAGCTGGCGGCCGCGGCGGACGACCCGGCCGACATCGCGCAGGAGCGCTTCGCGGGGCTGGTCTACGGCAGCGAGCTGGGGCGCCCGATCGGCGGCACGCCGCAGACGATCGCGGCGGCGACCCGCGCGGGCGTGCTGCACCACTATCACAGCCACTACCGTCCGGAGACGGTGGTCGTCACGGTGGCGGGCGCGGTGGACCACCAGGCGGTGTGCGACCTGGTGGCCGCGGCGTGCGCCGGGGCGGGATGGAGCGTTCCGGCCGAGCCGGCCCCGCGGCGTCCGCAGGGGCGCGCCCGCGCCGCTGGTGCCGGCGGCGAGGCCGCTGCCGGCCGCACGCTGGTGGTGCCGAAGGATGCGGAGCAGGTGAACCTGGTGGTGGGCGCTCCAGGGATCGCCGCCTCCGACCCCGATCGCTTCGCGGTGAGCGTGTGGAGTGCACTGTTCGGCGGGGGCGTGAGCTCGCGCCTGTTCCAGGAAGTGCGCGAGCGCCGCGGGCTGGTGTACACCGTGTACTCGTTCGCGGAGGCGCATTCCGATGCGGGCATGTTCGGGATGTTCGCGGCCAGCCGCCCCAGCCGGGCCGGCGAGGTGGTCGAGCTGCTGCGCCGCCTGGCCGCCGAGTTCGCCCAGTCCGGGCCCACTGCCGATGAGGTGGCGCTGGCCCAGGGGCAGCTGGTGGGCGGGATGACCCTGGCTCTGGAGGACACCCATCCGAAGATGTCGCGGCTGGGCCGCGCCGAACTGGGCACCGGCGTGCTCTACGATCTGCCCGCCGCGGTCGCCGCCGTGCGGGCCGTCGGGGTGGACGATGTGGCCCGGGTGGCGGGCGCCGTCCTCGGCCAGCCGCTGAGCGCCTGCGCGGTCGGCCCGATCGACGCGGCGGCGCTGGACGCGACGAGCACGGAAGGGGAAGCCCGATGAGTTCCTCCTACCAGCCCCCGCGGTACCCGTACCCGTCCCAGAGCCGATACCCGGCCCCGGAGCCCACCAACGGGCTGGCCGTGGCGGCGCTGGTGTGCGGCATCCTCGGCTTCTTCACCGGCCTCAGCGCGATCGCGGCGGTCGTCTGCGGCCATATGGCCCTGTCGCAGCTGCGGCGCAGCGGCGGGGGAGGACGCGGGATGGCGATCGCCGGGCTGGTCACCGGCTACGTCGTCCTCGGCTCGGTGGTGCTCGGGATCATCGGAGTGCTCGTCCTCGTGTTCTGGGTGATGGGCGCTGGGGGATCGTACGCCGGCGTCTCGGCCGGGGCGCCGGCGCTGGGGGCGCTCGCAGCGGCGTGGGCCTGACCGCTCTTGCCGGTCGCCTCGGGCCTCGCCGTAGACTGCTGCCCATGACGGACATCACGAAGATCGCGGTCACGGGCGCCACCGGGCGCATGGGGCGTCTGGTGCAGGACGTCGTCGGCTCGGCCGGCAACCTCGAACTGGTCGCGGCGATCCACCGCGGCGTCCCGCTGGATGAGGCGGCCGGCGCCGACGTCATCCTCGACTTCACGGTCCTGGATGAAAGCCGGCGGGTGGTCGAGTTCGGGCTGGCGCACCGCATCCCCGTGGTGGTGGGCACCTCCGGCTGGTCGCAGGACCTCATCGCGCAGGTCGCGCCCGCGGCGGATGCCGGCACCCTGGTGATCGTCCCGAACTTCTCGGTGGCCTCGGCGCTGAGCACCAAGCTGGCGGCGCTGGCCGCGCCGTTCTTCGACGCGGTGGAGATCATCGAGGCGCACCATGCCGGCAAGGTCGACTCGCCGTCGGGCACCGCGGTGGCCACCGCCGAGCTGATCGCCGCCGCGCACGGGGCGCCCCTGGACGCGCCCCACCCGGAACAGCCGGCGCGGGGGCAGTCGGTCGCCGGCATCCCGGTGCACGCGCTGCGGCTGCCGGGGGTGGTCGCCCGGCAGGAGGTGGTCTTCGGCGGCATCGGCGAGACGCTGACGCTGACCCACGCGACGACCAGCGACGAGTCGTACCGCGCCGGCATTCTGCGCGCCATCGGCTACGCGGGTTCGCATCCCGGCCTGACGGTCGGGCTGGGCCCGATCCTGGGCCTCGACTGAGGACGACTTCTCCATCTGCCAGTCCGCTCGACGACGATGTTTTTCCGGGCGGGCCCGGCTGGGCCGGAATTTGTGTGCAAGGCTCCGGGGGACTGCCAGCGCGTAGGTAAGGTGGCGCCATGACTACCACACCTGCTCTCGGACAATTGATTGTGGCGATCGTGACCCCGATGCGAGCCGACGGCGAAGTCGACTGGCCCGGTCTCGAGCGCCTCGTCGGCGACTGCCTCGCGCAGGGCGCCGACGGTTTCGTCACCACCGCCACCACGGGCGAGAGCGCCACGCTCTCGGACGCGGAGAAGATCAAGGTGGCCCGCGCGGTCAAGGCCGTCACCGGGTCCGCCGCCAACGTGATCGTCGGCGGGGCCTCCAACGTGACCGCCCACGCCGTCGAGTTCGTCAAGGAGGCGGAGCGCGCCGGCGGCGACGGCGTGCTGGTCGTCACCCCCTACTACGTGAAGCCCACCCAGTCGGGCCTGCTGGCGCACTTCCGCACCGTGGCGGACGCGGTCGATCTGCCGGTGATGCTCTACGACATCCCCGGGCGCACCGGGCGGCCGATCGCGGCCGACACGCTGATCGCCGCTTCCCAGCACCCGAACATCGTGGCGGTGAAGGACGCCAAGGGCGACTTCGCGGAGGTGGCGCGCATCCTGCGGCTCACCGGCCTGCAGTACTACGCGGGCGACGACGCCCACGTGCTGCCGGAGATGGCGCTGGGCGGCGTCGGAGTGGTCTCGGTGACCGCCAACATCGCCGCCGCGGCCTACCGCAAGCTCATCGACGCGGTCAACGCCAATGACCTCGACACGGCCAGGGTGTACAATGAGCGACTTGAACCGCTCGTTCGCGCGACGATGACCCATGTGCCCGGCACGGTCGCCACCAAGTACATTCTGCAGGGCCTGGGCCGGATCGGGTCCGCACAGGTGCGTCTGCCCCTGGTGGGCCCCACGGAATCGGAGATCGCGCAGATCGAGGCGGACATCGCGGACGTCGCCGACGTGCCCGGTGTCGAGTTCACAGACTTCCGTCCGGATCGGGCGGCCGCCGTGGAGGGTGCGCTGCTCTAGCTTCCGGACACCGTGCGCGCAGCATGCGCGTGCGCTGTTGTGGGGCCGGAGTCGGCCCCGGAGAGGCACATCCCAGTGACCAAGACACGCATCCCCCCGAAGCTCGCCCCCGACACCCTGCGGATCATCCCCATGGGCGGCCTCGGCGAGGTCGGCCGCAACATGACCGCGTTCGAGCTCAACGGCAAGATCCTCATCGTCGACTGCGGGGTGCTCTTCCCGGAGCTCACCCAGCCGGGCGTCGACCTCATCCTGCCCGACTGGACGCCCATCGCCGACCGACTCGACGACGTGGTGGCCCTGGTGCTCACCCACGGCCACGAGGACCACATCGGCGCGGTGCCGTTCCTGCTCAAGCAGCGCCCCGACATCCCGTTGATCGGCACCAAGCTGACGCTGGCGCTGGTGGAGGCGAAGCTGGCCGAGCACCACATCACCCCCTACACGCTGGAGATTCAGGATCGCGTCGTGGAGCAGGTGGGCGAGTTCGAGCTCGAGTTCGCCGCCGTCACCCACTCGATCCCGGACTGCGTGGCCGTGGAGATCCGCACCCCGGCCGGCAACGTGGTGCATACCGGCGACTACAAGCTCGACCAGCTGCCGGTGGACGGCCGGGTCACCGACCTGCAGACCTTCGGCCGCTGGGGCGAGGAGGGCGTCGACCTGCTGCTGAGCGACTCGACCAACGCCCTGGTCCCGGGCTTCACCGAGAGCGAGACCACGGTGGGCCCGGTGCTCAAGGACCTCATCGCGAAGGCCAAGCAGCGCGTGATCGTGGGCACGTTCTCCACCCACGTGCACCGTGTGCAGCAGATCGTGGACGCCGCGGTCGCCGCCAACCGCAAGGTGGTGCTGTGCGGCCGCTCGATGGTGCGCAACATCGGCATCGCCGTCGACCTGGGCTACCTGAAGGTTCCCCAGGGCACGCTGGTCGACCTGCGCCGCGCCGGCGACCTGCCCGACAACCGCGTGGTGTACGTGTGCACGGGGTCGCAGGGCGAGCCGCTGTCGGCCCTGTCGCGCATCGCCGACGGCGTGCACCGGCAGATCCAGATCGACCGGGGCGACACCGTCATCCTGTCGTCCTCGCTGATCCCGGGCAATGAGAACTCCGTGTACGGGCTCATCAACCGGCTGATCGAGAAGGGCGCCATCGTGTTCAACCGCGACAACGCTCACGTGCACGTCTCGGGCCACGCCAACTCGGGCGAGATGCTGTTCCTGTACAACATCGTGAAGCCGGCCAACTTCATGCCGGTGCACGGCGAACTCCGCCACCAGCAGGGCAACGCCCGCCTGGCGGTCTCCACCGGCGTTCCGCAGCAGAACACGAACATCGTGCGCTGCGGCTCGGTGGTGGACCTGCACGACGGCCACGTGCGCGTGGTCGGGCAGTACCCTTCCGAGCACGTCTACGTGGACGGGTCGAGCGTCGGCGAGGTCACCGAAGACGACCTGCAGGAGCGCCTGACGCTCAGCAACGAGGGCTTCATCTCGGTGGTGCTCGGCGTGGACATGGAGTCCGGGCGGGTCGTGTTCGGCCCCCGGGTGCAGTCGCGGGGCTTCGCCGAGGCGCCGGCGGAACTCAAACAGGTCGCGCCCCTGGTGGTGCAGGCGGTGCAGGACGCGTACGACGGCGGCCACCACGGGGAGCAGGGCGTCAGCCAGGCCATCCGGCGCAGCGTCGGCCGCTGGGCGCTGCAGAAGTTCCGTCGCAGCCCGCTGATCATGCCGGTGGTGCTGCCGGCCGACGAGCTGGAGATCGGCGAGCCGGTCGCTTCCTCCCACGCCGGGCGATGAACCGGCGGGGCTGAGCCTCGTTCGCTAGCGTGGGACCATGCCCAAGACCGCTCCCTCTTCGAAGCATCGGGGGGGGAAGACCGCCCCGACCCGGGTGCTGCCGTCTGCGACCCGGACGAAGGCGATGCCCGCCGCCGCGCCGGCCGCCGTCGGCCCGTCCGGGCCGAACTGGGCGGTGCGGTCCTGGATGGCCCTGGCCCACGCCACCGGCGCGGCCTTCCGGGCGCTGTCCCCGGAGCGGCTGCAGCCGGAGGAGCGCCGCGACGGCGTCCCCTTCGCGCTGTTCCTGCTGGCGGTGGGCGGGGCCGTCATCGAGTGGTTCCTGCCCGGCAACGCGGTGGCCCGGGCCCTGCATCAGTGGACGTTCGGCGCCCTGTTCGGCGGCACGTGCACGGTGCTGCCGGTGGTGCTGCTGGCCCTGACGGTCTGGCTGTTCCACCATCCCGCCTCGACCACCGACAACGGGCGCATCGGGGCCGGGCTGCTGCTGCTGGTCGCCTCGCTGTCGGGGCTGTTCCAGGTGTTCAACGGCAACCCGAGCCCAGCGGACGACGTCGCGGCGCTGAGCCGCGCCGGCGGGGTCATCGGCTGGCTGGCGGCGTGGCCGCTGCTGCTGCTGACGGCCTGGACGGCGGTCCCGGTGCTGGTCATCGTGCTGGCGCTCTCGCTGCTGGTGCTCACCAAGACGCCGCCGACCCGCGTCGGCACCCGCCTGGGCGACCTGTACCGGTACCTGTTCCCGACAGCCGCTGCCGAGGGCGCCCAGAATGCGGGCGCCGCTGCCGGCGGCGCTGAGGACGCGGCGTCGGCGAAGACCACCGTCCTGCCGGCGTCAGCCTCTGCCCCGGCCCCGAGCACCGAGCCGATCGACGTTGCGGCCTCGCCGCGGAAGCGCCGCTGGGGCCGGAGGAAACCGGCCGCCTCCGGCGTCCCCGCGGAGGTCTCGGCCGACGACGCGGCCCGCATGGCCACCCTGTTCGATGTGGCCGACGAGCCGGCCGCGAGCGTGGACGCCGGCGACGGCGAGGCCCAGGTGGTGGCCGAGGGCGACCGCGGCGTCGCCCCCGAGCCCGACGCCGCCGCCGAGACCCCGTTCGAGGCCAGCGCCGAGGCCAGCGACCCCGAGCATCCCTACACCCTGCCGGCCATCGACCTGCTGCAGCGGGGCGCTCCCGCGCAGCGCCGCACGAAGGCCAACGACGAGGTCATCCGCGAGCTCACCAGCGTGATGCAGCAGTTCGGCGTCGACGGCGAGGTGAGCGGCTTCAGCCGCGGCCCGACGGTGACCCGCTACGAGGTCGAGCTGGCTCCCGGGGTGAAGGTGGAGCGGTTCACCGCCCTGTCCAAGAACATCGCCTACGCGGTCGCCAGTGCCGAGGTGCGCATTCTGTCGCCCATCCCGGGCAAATCGGCGATCGGGGTCGAGATCCCCAACCGCGACCGCGAGATGGTGCACCTGGGCGACGTGCTGCGCTCCAACGCGGCGCTGAAGGCCACCCATCCGCTGACCATCGGCATCGGCAAGGACGTCGAGGGCGGGTTCGTGCTCGCCAACCTGGCGAAGATGCCGCACCTGCTGGTGGCCGGCGCCACCGGGTCGGGCAAGTCGGGGTTCGTGAATGCGATGATCGTGTCGCTGCTGATGCGGTCCAGCCCGGAGCAGGTGCGCATGGTGCTGATCGACCCGAAGCGGGTGGAGCTGTCGAACTACGCGGGCGTGCCGCACCTGGTCACCCCCATCATCACCAACCCCAAGAAGGCCGCCGAGGCGCTGCAGTGGGTGGTCAAGGAGATGGACCAGCGCTACGACGACCTCGCCAACTACGGCTTCAAGCACGTGGACGACTTCAACCGGGCGGTGTCGCGCGGCGAGGTGCACCCGCGTCCGGGCAGCCAGCGGGTGCTGCGGCCGTACCCGTACTTGCTGATCGTGGTGGACGAGCTCGCCGACCTGATGATGGTGGCGCCGAAGGACGTCGAGGATTCGATCGTGCGCATCACCCAGCTGGCCCGCGCCGCCGGCATCCACCTGGTGCTGGCCACCCAGCGCCCCAGCGTGGACGTGGTGACGGGGCTCATCAAGGCGAACGTCCCCAGCCGGCTCGCGTTCTCGGTGATGAGCAGCACCGACTCCCGGGTCATCCTCGACCAGGCTGGCGCCGACAAGCTGATCGGCGCCGGCGACGCGCTGTTCCTGCCCATGGGGGCGAATCGCCCGATTCGCGTGCAGGGCGCATGGGTGGACGAGAAGGAGATCTTCGCGATCGTCGACCACGTGCGGGCGCAGGCCCAGCCCGACTACCGTCCGGAAGTCATCGAGGCCCCGGCCCGGGCCAAGGTGGCCGAGGACATCGGCGACGACCTGGACGACCTGCTGCGCGCGGCGGAGCTGGTGGTCGACACCCAGTTCGGCTCCACCTCGATGCTGCAGCGCAAGCTGCGGGTGGGGTTCGCGCGCGCCGGCCGCCTCATGGACCTGCTGGAGTCGCGCGAGATAGTGGGCCCCTCGGAGGGCTCCAAGGCCCGCAAGGTGCTGGTGTCGCCGGAGCAGCTGCCCGACGTGCTGGCGCGGCTGCGCGGAGAGGAGCCGCCGGCGGAGGATGACGCCGGACCGGAGCCGTCGGCCTCCTCGGGCGGGAATGGGCCGGCCGGGAACACTCCCGGCGGCAGCGGGCCGGCGGCGGGGGTGTCCGAGCCCCCGGTCGCAACCGACTACCACGACTTCGAGTCGGGCGACGAGGACGCATGGGAGCTGACGGGACGGTGACGCGGTCCTGGTGGTGGCGCAACCTGCCGAACACGATCACGGCGGTGCGCATCCTGTTCGCCCCCGCGGTGATCTGGCTGGCGCTCGCCGACGGCGGCGAGGGCGGGGCGCTGCGCTGGTGGGCGGCCGTCCTGTTCGCGGTGGGGATGCTCACCGACGGCCTCGACGGGCATCTTGCTCGGAGGTATCGGCTGATCAGCGACTTCGGCAAGATCGCCGATCCGATCGCCGACAAGGGCCTGGTCGGCTGCGCGCTGCTGGCGCTGTCGCTGGTGACCGGCTCGGGCTGGATGTGGGCGGCGACCGTGCTGATCCTGGTGCGCGAGGTGGGGGTCACCGTGTATCGCGTGGCGGTCGTCTCGGATCGGGTGATCGCCGCGCGGTGGGCCGGCAAGGTGAAGACCGCCTGGCAGGGGCTGGCCCTGACGGCGGCGCTGGCGCCGTTGTGGCGCTGGCTCGGCGGCTGGGCGACGGCGATCGACGTGGCGCTGATCGGCGTCGCGGTGATCCTGACCTGGTATTCGGGCATCGAGTTCCTGATCGCGGCGCGCCGGCCGGGCCCGGCGCGGGCGGACGCGACGGAGGAGGGCATCCATGGATGACGACCGCACGCTCACCCGGCAGGGGCTGATCGTCTCGCGCTTCACGCAGCTGGGCCTGCATCTGGCCGTGGCCGAGTCGCTCACCGCCGGGCTGGTGGCGGCGTCGATCGCGGACGTGCCGGGGGCGTCCCGAGTGCTGCAGGGCGGCATCGTCGCCTACCAGACGTCGCTGAAGCACCGCCTCCTGGGCGTGGACAAGACGCTGCTGGCCGAGCGGGGCGCCGTGGACCCCCAGGTCGCGGAGGAGATGGCGCTGGGCGTGCGGGAGCGGCTCTCGGAGGGCGTGATCTCGGCCACGATCGGGGTGTCGACCACGGGCGTGGCCGGACCGGACTGGCAGGACGACGAGCCGCCGGGGACGGTGTTCATCGGCCTGGCCTGGGACCGCGAGATCACGCATTACGCGCACTCCTTCGGCGGTTCCCGGCAGGATATCCGCGAGGCGACCGTGGCCGCGGTGCTCGACCACCTGTGGGAACATCTGGACCCCGGTCTGCGTTGATACCGGGTACGTTCGGAGGCGCCGGCGCGTGACATTCGCGTTTCACATCTGTGACAGTTGAGCCCAGGTCCAGCCTGGCTCGGTAGGCTGAAGAGCATTCGGGCGGGGAGAGGAGGACTCCATGGTGCTGGTTCGTCAAGAATTGGGCGACGTGCTGCGGGATCTGCGGCAAGAACGCGGGCGGACTCTCCGGCAGATCGCGGGGCGGGCCTCCGTGGCCCTGGGCTACCTGAGCGAGGTCGAGCGCGGGCAGAAGGAGGCCTCCAGCGAGATTCTCGCCTCGGTGGCCGAGGCGCTCGACGTGCCCGTGTCCCGGATCATGCGCGAGGTCGGCGACCGGATCGCGGTGGTCGAGGAGATGGCGGTGTCCGACGCCGGTCTGGACCGCATCCCCGACACGATCCCGGATGAGCTGGTGGCGTCGGTGGACCGTCAGGCCAGCCGGCGCGGGCGGTAGCCGGTCCGTGCGGCGCAGCGAGTTCCGCGCGTTCGTCCGCGACGAGTTCGGCGACGCGTACGGCCAGGTGCTGGTGCGCGATCAGGTGCTGACCGAGCTCGGCGACGAGACGCCGGAGCAGGCCCTGGACCGGGGCGAAGATCCGAAGACGATCTGGCTGGCGCTGTGCCGGCACATGGGGGTCGATCCGTCGCGCTGGGCCGGGGTGCCGTCGCGGCGGCGGTAGCGGCTCGTTCCGTGCGAGCGACACGCCCGCGCGTGATTCGAACACGTGTTCGAGTCTTTGGTACGCTTTCCACACGGCTAGATCGGATGAGTTTTTCCGACGGACCGGTGCCGTGCCGGGAGCGATGTCGGAGGGTCCACGTAGCGTTGGCTACGACCGAATCCGTGAAGAGAGGAACGTGCGATGGCTGCTGCAGCGTCGAACCGAGAGAAGTCGCTGGAGACGGCGATCACGCAGATCGACCGCCAGTACGGCAAAGGGTCCGTCATGCGCCTGGGCAGTGACGAGCGCGCACCTGTGGAGGTGATTCCGACCGGCTCCATCGCGCTGGATGTGGCGCTGGGCATCGGCGGCTTCCCCCGCGGGCGCATCGTCGAGATCTACGGGCCCGAGTCTTCGGGCAAGACCACGGTGGCCCTGCACGCCATCGCCAACGCGCAGCAGGGCGGCGGCATCGCCGCGTTCATCGACGTCGAGCACGCGCTCGACCCCACCTACGCACACGATCTGGGCGTGGACATCGATCAGCTGCTGGTCTCCCAGCCCGACACCGGCGAGCAGGCGCTCGACATCGCCGACATGCTGATCCGCTCCGGGTCGATCGACGTCATCGTCATCGACTCCGTTGCGGCGCTGGTGCCGAAGCAAGAGCTCGAAGGCGACATGGGCGACTCCCAGGTCGGCCTGCAGGCCCGGCTGATGAGCAAGGCGCTGCGCAAGCTCACCGGGGCGCTCAGCCAGTCGCGCACCACGGCCATCTTCATCAACCAGCTGCGCGAGAAGGTGGGCGTCTTCTTCGGCAGCCCCGAAACCACCTCGGGCGGCAAGGCGCTGAAGTTCTACGCCTCGGTCCGGCTCGACATCCGTCGCATCGAGACGCTGAAAGAGGCCGGCGTCGCCGTCGGCAACCGCACCCGGGTCAAGGTCGTCAAGAACAAGATGGCGCCGCCGTTCAAGCAGGCCGAGTTCGACATCCTCTACGGCGAGGGCATCTCGCGCGAGGGCGGTCTGATCGACTACGGCGTAGACCACGACATCGTGAAGAAATCCGGCTCCTGGTACACCTACAACGGCGAGCAGCTGGGGCAGGGCAAAGAGAACGCCAGGCGCTTTCTGCGCGACCACGCCGACATCGCGACCGAGATCGAGCATCGGCTCAAGGTCGCCATGGGGCTCGAGAAGGACGACGCTGCGGCCTCGGCCGGGGCCGGGGCTGCAGCCGGCGCTGACGGTGCCGACAGTGCTGCCAGTGTGAGCGAAGCCGAGGCGGCCCTGGCGGATCTCCGCACTGCGCGCCGGGCCTGACCGCGCCGCAGCCGGAAGAACCGTACCATCGGGGCTGGAGGGCGCTGATCGAGAATGCGCGAGCGACGATCATGACCAGTCGGAAGCCACCAGAGGACGAGCACCCGGGCCCCGGTTCGGACCATGGGCCGGAGCGTGATTCACAGCGCGCTGCAGACCAGGGTGCAGACGTCGTCGATTTCACGGCGTTCCGCGCGCGCCGCGACGAGCAGACCCTGCGGGCCCGACGCGATCGCGCCGATCACGGGCTGCCCAGCGCCGCCGAGCTCGCCGAGGCCACCCAGCACCCGGCCGGGAGCGGCACCCGCGACCAGCGAGCTGCTGACCGGTCCCGAACCCCGGCGCTGCGGGCGGTCGCCGATGTCGGTGCGGACTCGATTCCTGGCCCGAGCGCTGATGCGGCTCTTGAGCTGGGCGCTGGCTCCCGCGCAGCTGCGGCCCGCCCCATCGATGCGCAGCACCTCCGCGAGCGCCTGCGGGCCATGGAGCAGCGGGCCACGGTGTCCCGTCTGCCGGCGGCCGCGGCGGCGGCGCAGGAGGCGGATGACGCCGCGGCGCTTCAGCTCGGGCTCAAACTGCTCGGCAGCCGTGACCTCACCCGTCGCGAACTGCGCGACCGGCTCAAATCGCACGAGGTCGCCGATGAGGCGGCGCAGCGGGCCGTGTCCGAGCTGTGGTCGCGGGGGCTCATCGACGAGCTCGACATCGCGCGCCGCGTCGTCGAGGTCGGGACGTCGCGGCGCCACGTGGGCGCGGCCCGCCTGCGGCAGGAGCTGCGCGCCCGCGGCGTCGGCGCCGCCGACATCGAGCACGCCCTGGCCGAGGTCGACGCCGATTCCGAGCTGGAGGCGGCGGTGTCCGTGGCGAGGCAGCGGCTGCGCGGGCTGCGCGACGTCGACGAGCAGACCCGCCGCCGGCGCGTCCTCGCCAGCCTGCAGCGCAAAGGCTTTCCGTCGGACCTCTGCCGGCGGGCCTACTCCGAAGCGCTCGACTCGCTCTGATCCGATTCGCTCTGATCCGATTCGCTCTGACCTGACTTCCGCTCCGGGTCCTGTCGCGATTGTGCAGCCGCATCGGTCGACTCCAGCGTCGCCATGAGGCGGGCGCCCTCGACGTCGATGTTCGGCACGATGCGGTCCAGCCACTTCGGCAGCCACCAGGCGGCGTCGCCGAGCAGGTGCATGGCGGCCGGCACCAGCAGCATCCGCACGATGAACGCGTCGATGAGGACCCCGAACGCCAGCCCGAAGCCGATCGACTGGATCATCACCGAGCTCGTCACCATGAAGCCGGCGAACACCGAGATCATGATGATGGCGGCGGCGGCGACCACGCTGCGTCCCGCTCGGAACCCCCGGGCGACCGCCAGCCGGGGTGACGATCCCAGCACGTACGCCTCGCGCATCCCCGACACCAGGAACAGCTGGTAGTCCATGGCCAGCCCGAACAGGATGCCGGTGAGCAGGATCGGCAGGAAGCTCAGCACCGGCCCGGGGTCGTGGGTGCCGAACAGGCTCGACAGCCAGCCCCACTGGAAGATCGCCGTGACCCCGCCGAACGCGGCCAGCACCGACATGATGAAGCCCCCGGCGGCGATCAGCGGCACCAGCAGCGACCGGAACGCGACCATCAGGATCAGGAACGACAGCCCCACCACGATGGCCAGGTAGACGGGCAGGGCGGCGGCGAGCTTCTCGGAGATGTCGATGTTGCCGGAGGCATTGCCGGCCACTCCGAGTTTCACGCCGCCCTGGAGCGGCGACGCGTCGCGGATGTCGCGCACCAGTTGCCCGGTCTGGGCGGCGGTGGGGCCGGTGTCGGGTACCACCTGGAAAGCGATCAAATCCCCATCCGTCGAGGCCCCGATCGGCGCCACGGCGTGGACGTTGTCGATGGCGCCCAGTTTCGCCCCGATGGTGCGCTCGGTCGAGATGAGGTCGGCCTGCTTCGTGCCGCCCGGGATGTCGGCGGTGACCAGCAGCGGCCCGTTGAAGCCGGCGCCGAACTGGTGCTCGATGGTCTTGAACGCGCGGTACTGGGTCGAACCGGTCGGTTCGGTGGCCCCGTCGGGGAGCCCGAGGCGCATGTCGAGGGCGGGCAGGGCGACGACGGCGAGCACGGCCACGCCCAGCACCAGCGAGACGATGGCCCGGCCCGTCGACATGGGGCGGTCGGGGACGGGCGCGTGCCGCACGGCTCCCAGGTCGCGGCGGATGCGGCGGGGGAGCAGGCGCGTCCCGATCAGGGTCAGCAGCGCCGGCGTGAACGTGAGGGCGATCAGGATGGCCACCGCGACGCAGACCGCTGCCACCGTCCCCATGAGCCCCAGGAATGGGATGCCGGTGACGTTGAGCGCCAGCAGCGCGATCACCACGGTGGTGCCGGCGAAGAGCACGGCGCTGCCTGAGGTGCCGGTGGCGATGGCGATCGACTCGCGGACCTCCATCCCGTGCCGCAGCTGGTGGCGGTGCCGGTTGAGGATGAACAGCGAGTAGTCGATGCCCACGGCAAGGCCCAGCATGAGCCCGAGCACGGGCGTGACCGACAGCATGTCGATGGCTGACGAGAGCGCGAGGGCCCCGGTGACGCCGATGCCGACGCCGAGCAGGGCGCTGAGCACGGGCAGGCCGGCCGCGATGAGGGTGCCGAGCATGACCAACAGCACGATGGCGGCGGCGAGGAGGCCGGCGATTTCGCCGATGCCCCCGATCGCGGGCATGCTCTGGGCGATCTCGTTGGAGAACTCCACCTTGACGCCGTCGATCTGCGCCTTGGCGAGGTGGTCGACGAACGTCTGCTTCACTTCGGCCGGGACGTTGAACAGGTTGGCGTGGAACTGGACGGTGGCGAGCGCGGTGCTGCGGTCGGTGGACACGGTGCGGATGGGGGCGGACAGGTCGAGCAGTTTCCGGGCGTCGGCGAGCTTGGCGGCCTGCTGATCGAGCGTGGTCCGACTGGCGGTCAGGGCCTGCTGCTGCGCGTCGAGCTGCGCCTGTTCGGCGTCGAGCTGGGCGGCGGCGGACCCGGCGGCACCGGTCCCCGCGGCCTGCGCCTGCTGCCGGGCGGCCGTCAGCTGCGCCTGCGCCTGGGCGAGCTGCTTGGCACCGGCGTCGAGCTGGGCGCGGGCAGCGTCGAGCTGCGCTTGGCCGTCCTTGACTTGGGCGTGCTGTTGATCGATGCCGTTCTGAGTGACGAATGGGTCGACGGTGGCCTTCACGCCGGGCAGTTTCGCCGCGTCGTGGAGCGCAGTGGCGATCTGCGCGCGCTGAGCGGCGGTGAAGGCCGCGCCGTCCTGGGTCTGGAAGACGACCGTCCCGGACCCGCCGCGGGCGTGCGGGAGTTTGGCGGCGAGCTGGTCGGTGACCTTCGAGGTCGGGGTGCCTGGAATGGTGACGGTCGAGGTGAGCGTCCCGTGCCAGAGCCCGTACGCGGTGAGGGCGAGGACGAGCAGGATGAGCCAGGTGACGATCACCGTCCACGGGCGCCGGGTGCTGAACCGTCCGAGCCGATGCAGGAGGGTGGCCATGGGCTGCGTGCTTCTTTCTGTGGATGCGGGTGGGAAAAAGGTACGGGGCGCGGGGTGCCGACGCTACGTCACATCGTGGAATCCGCCGCCGACGCTGGTGACGAAGCGCTCGAACAGGGCGTTCCAGGTGCGGCGGGAGGCGGCGTCGAGGCTGCCCCCGGTCGCCTCGATCCACTGGTTGGCGATGATGGCCAGGCCGTGCACGAGGGTGCCGGCCAGCAGCTCCAGTTGCAGCGGGTCGGCCTGCGGGTAGCTGCGCTGCGCGGCGGCGCCGAGGGCCTGCTCGGCGCGGGTGAGGGCGGCGGCGAAGAATTCGAGCTGTTTGGAGCCGTTGCAGGGCGAGCCGGCGAATGCCTGCCAGAAGTACGAGATGGCGGGCGGGATGTCGGTGTCGCGCATGGCCGCGGTCATGGTCTCGAGGGCGCCGTCGGCGGGCGGCCGGGCGGCGGTGATCCGGTTGAACCGGTCCACAATGGCGGAGACCTCGTCGGCGCAGGTGGCCAGGACGACGTCTTCGAGCGAGACGAAGTGGTTGAAGACGGTGCGCGGGGAGACGTCGGCGCGCTCGGCCAGGTCGGCGACGCCGAAGCCGCGGCCGCCGCGCTGCCGCACCAGCTGCCGGGCGGCGACGAGGATCGCCTGCCGGTGGCGGGCCTTGAGCGCCTCGCGGCGGTTCGGCGCGCTGGGCGCCGCCGGGGCTGCCGGGGTGCTGGAGGCGCTCGGCGCGGCCGGGGTGCTCGTCGCGGTTTCCACGCGGTCACTGTACGACCGATGTTGCGCTGAGTGCAACGTTGCACTCAGCGCAA
>JBDNYM010000011.1:0-46726 GCA_047722305.1 Pseudoclavibacter sp.
CGAGCGGGGGGCCCGACCCCCCTGAGTGGCGCGGAGCCCCTGCGCGGGCGACGCTAACCTCAGGCCGGCCCCCCCCACCGCCGCCCGCGGGCCCCGGGAGAACCCGGAGCCCGCGTCCGCACTTCCAGCGGGAAGTCAGCTCATCACAGCGAAGCCGTGATCTGCGACTGCCACGGAGTGTCGTTCTTCTTGGGCGTGCTGGTCGTCTTGTAGAACGAGATGCTCGCCTTGGTCACGTCACCGTTGCTGTTGAAGTTGATGGGGCCGGACTCGCCTTCGTAGTCGATGTCCTTGCCATCCTTGATCAGCTTGTAGCAGGCCTTGAAGCTCGTGCACTTCGTGCCGCCCTCGCTGACCTTCTTCAGGTTGTCGCGAATCTTGGTCCCGTCGGTGGACTTCGCCTGGGCCGAGGCCAGGGCGATGACGTTCATCGCGTCGTACGACTCAGCGGCGTACGAGGTGGACTGCATCGACTTGCCGTAGGCCTTCTTGACCTGGGCGGCGAACGCATCCGGGGCCTTCACGCCAGGCGTGGAGAACTGCATGCCCTTGATGTCGACCGAGTCGGTGTCGGTCATGATGCCGTTGTTGCCGTCAGTGCCGTACACCTTGTCGAAGGAGTAGTTGTTCTGCTGCAGCGTGGCGGCGATGGCCTTGATCTCGTCGAACGAGATCACCACCAGGGCGTCGGGGTTCGGCGCCAGGACGCTGCTGACCTCGGTGTTGAGGTTGGCGGAGTTCGGGGTGAACGGCACGTCGGCCGCCACGTTGACGCCCTGCGCCTTGAGCGTGGCGGTGACCTGCTTGTTGAGCCCCTGGCCGTACGCCTCGTTCATGTACAGGACGGAGACCGTCTTATGGCCGTCCTGCACGATCTTGTTGCCGAGCGCGTTGCCCTGCAGCAGGTCGGAGGGGACCGTGCGCCAGAAGTAGTGATCCGGGTTCTGCTTGGACGTGGTCAGCGTGGGGTCGGTGGCCGCCGGCGACACGAAGGGGGTCTTCGCATCGGTCAGCTGGTTGAACACCGTCTTGACCACGGCGGACGACTCGGGGGCCAGGAACGCCGTGTTCCCGGACGACAGCAGAGACTTCGCCGAAGACGAGGCCACGTCCGTCGTGGTGTCGCCCGAGTCTTTGATCGTCAGCTTGACTTTGAAGCCGGCGTCGTTGATCTGCTGCGCAGCCAGCTTCGCACCGCCCACGGCCGCCGGACCGAGCTGGGCCAGCGAGCCGGTCAGCGGCAGGATGGCGCCGACCTTCAGCGTGTCGCTGCCGCCCGAGCTGGATCCCCCAGAGGAACACGCAGCGAGCAGCAGAGCCGCCGCACCCACGGCGGTCAATTTGATTCCCAGCGAGGCTGCCCGCGAGCGACCCTCCAGGAAGTGTTTCCCTTCTCCGGACATAATGCTCCTTCATCACACACACAGCGACTGAGCTGTGCCTTGATGACAGGCTAGTGAAGGCGCCCTGTCCCCTGTGATACAGCGGTGTTTCCAATGCGTTACACAACATGGGGACGGCGGGAGACCGCATGAATTGCGGAAAGCCAGGCGGGAAACTCGCAAAAACGCCGAACGGGGGCCGGCCCGCAGGCCGACCCCCGTAGGGTCTGAGCGGCGTCGCTCAGCCGACGATAGCCAGCAGGTCGCGAGCCGACAGCACCAGGTAGTCTTCGCCCTCGTACTTGAGCTCGGTCCCGCCGTACTTGCTGAACAGCACCTTGTCGCCCACCGTGACGTCGACGGGCACGCGGTTGCCCTTGTCGTCGATGCGGCCCGGGCCCACGGCGATGACCTCAGCGGTGGTGGGCTTCTCCTTCGCGGTGTCCGGGATGACCAGACCGGACTCGGTGGTCCGCTCGGTGTCAACGGGACGAACCACGACGCGATCCTCAAGCGGCTTGATTGAAACCGACACTTCTGACCTCTTCTTTCTCACGCCTTCGCTGGGCTTGAAACAGTGCGCGCCCGCGAACTTCGGGTGCGGAACAAAACTGTAGTCACGGGTTAGCACTCATGCAAGCCGAGTGCTAAATCAGTGGACGCGTGCAGCCCCGGGAGCCTGGTAGACCTCGGTCACCGGCAGGGTCGAGTCAGCCGAGAAGCCGAGGTCCGAGGCCGGCTTGCCCGCCTGCACCAGCTGCGCGCCCAGCGACGCGATCATCGCCCCGTTGTCTGTGCACAGCGAGAGGTCCGGCACGGCCAGCTCCACGCCCTGCTCGGCGCAGCGGCGCTCCGCCTCCGTGCGCAGCGCCGCGTTGGCCACCACCCCGCCGCCCAGCAGCAGGCGCGGAACGCCCAGGTCGGCGCACGCCCACAGCGCCTTCGTGACCAGCACATCCACGACCGCGGCCTGGAAGCCGGCGGCCACATCCGCCATCGGGATGGGCTCGCCCGCCCGCTGGCGGCGCTCCACCCAGCGCGCGACCGCCGTCTTCAGCCCCGAGAACGAGAAGTCGTAGCGGTGACGGGGGAAGTCGCGCGGCAGAGTCAGCCCGCGCGGGAAGCGGATGGCGGTCGGATCGCCCGGCTCCGCCGCCCGCTGGATCTGCGGCCCGCCCGGGTAGGGCAGCCCGAGGATGCGCGCCACCTTGTCGAAGGCCTCGCCGGCGGCGTCGTCGATGGTCTCCCCCAGCAGGCGGACGTCGTCCACGAGATCGCGGACCAGCAGCAGGCTGGTGTGCCCGCCGGAGACCAGCAGCGCCACCGTCGGGACCGGCAGCTCCCCCGCATCCAGGATCTGGGCGCCGACGTGGCCGGCCAGGTGGTTGACCGCGTACAGGGGCTTGCCGGTCGCAACGGCCAGGCCCTTGGCCGCCCCCACCCCGACCATCAGCGCGCCGGCCAGGCCGGGGCCGGACGTGACCGCCAGGGCGTCGACCTCATCGAGCGTCAGCCGCGCCGTGTCGAGCGCCTCGCGCAGCACCGGGCCGATGGCCTGCACATGGGCGCGCGCCGCGATCTCGGGCACCACCCCGCCGAAGCGGGCGTGCTGGTCCATTGACGACGACACGATGTTGGCCAGCAGCGACGTGCCCCGCACGATCCCGACGCTGGTCTCGTCGCACGACGACTCGATCCCCAGCACGACGGGCGACTGCACGGTCCTCACCGAGACTCCTCCGGCTCTTCGAAGGCGACGGCCTCCGCCCGCATCACGAGCGCGTCCACGTCGCCGGGCTGATAGTACCGCGGGCGCCGGCCCACGGTCTCGAAACCGGCCTGCTGGTACAGCGCGATGGCGGGCGCGTTGTCGACCCGCACCTCCAGGAACACGAGGCGGGCGCCGCGCGCCGCGGCCGCCTGTCCGAGCTGCCGCAGCAGGCGCATCCCCAGGCCGCGGCGACGGGCCGAGGGATGGACGCCGAGGCTCAGGATGTCGGCCTCCTGCCCGCCTCGCGCCGACAGCACGGCGCCCCAGGCGAGCAGGACGGTCGGCTCGGCCGATCCGTCATCCCCGTCGGTCGCATCGTCGTTCCCGTCGACCGCGAGCGCGACCGTGTCCCGGTCGGCGAGAGTCTGAGCGAGCAGTGCCTCGCCCCAAGGGGCCTCGGGGAAGCAGACGCGCTCCAGGGCGGCGAGCGCGGGGGCGTCCGCGGGGGTCGCGGGGCGCAGGGAGCTCACTGCAGAACGGTCTTCGGCACCGCCGCCGAGACATCCGGCGAACGCACGTAGATCGGCGCCGTTCCGCGCACCGGGCCGCCGGCGAGCAGCCGAGCCGCGGCGACCCGGCCGATCCAGCCGGCCTCCGGGTCCGCCGTGGCGCAGTCCGCCGCCGCCTCCGGGTCCAGCTCGGCCTGGGGGGCGACCGTCGTGGGGACGGCCGCCGCCGGCGTCCCGGCCGCATCCAGCCCGGTGTAGCTGGTGATGAACCACTCGCGACGGCGGGCATCCCGCACCACTCGCAGCGGCAGGGCGGCTCCCTCCGCGACGGCCCGAGCGGCGATCGCGTCGTGGCTCGGCACGCCGAGAAGGCGCGCCTCCGCCCCGAGCGCGAACGCGACCCCGGCCGCGATGCCGACCCGCAGACCGGTGAACGGCCCCGGCCCGACGCCGCAGGCCACGGCGTCGATCTCTGTCGCGGACACGCCGGCCTCGGCCAGGACCCCCTGCACCAGCGTCCCGATCACCTCGGCGTGGCTGCGGGCGTTCCGGTCGGCGCGCTCGGCGAGCACGCGCGCCGGCGCCCCCGCCGCGGCGCGCACCACGGCCACCGCGGTTCCGGCGGACGAATCGATCGACAGCACCAGCATCAGGACGCCTCCCCCGCCGCATCCCCCGCGGAACGCAGCGCTTCGTTCAGGGCGGCCGATACCCGCACGGCCAGCTGCGGGGCGCCGTGGTCGCGCACCTCCGCCAGGCGCTCCTCCGGGGCGTCCAGCGGCGCATCGTCGTCCGGGCCGCCGGGGCGGCGGACGATCACCAGCTCGCACCAGGCGTCGGCGAGCGCCGACACGAACGGCGCGCCCCACTCCACCACGGTCACCGCCTCGGCCGGTTCGAGGCCGAGATCGTCGAGCTCCAGCGCGTCGTGCAGCCGGTAGGCATCGACGTGCACCAGCGGCACCCCGCCGGCGGCCGGGTGCGTGCTGGCCAGCACGAACGTCGGGCTGGTCACCGCCTCCCGCACGCCCATGCCCTTCCCGATGCCCCGGGCGAGGGTGGTCTTGCCGGCTCCGAGCTCGCCGGTCAGCACCAGCACGTCCCCGGCGCGCAACACGGCCCCGAGCCGACGGCCGACGGCCTCCATGGCCTCGGGGTCCGGGATGCGGACGGGCGCGCTCGGCGGGGCTGGATCCAGCGGGGCGGCGTTCATCGGGGCAGTGCCCCGGTGTACACGCGCGGGCAACGGGCGCCCATGCGCGTCACGATCTCGTAGTCGATGGTGTCGGCCGCCGCCGCCCAGTCGGAAGCCGACGGCTCCCCGCGCTGCGGATCCCCGAACAGCACCACCTCGTCGCCGATGTGCACCGGGTCGTCGCCGACGTCCACCAGCAGCTGGTCCATGGCCACCCGGCCGGCGATGCGGTAGCGGCGCCCGTTCAGCAGTACTTCGGCCCGGTTGGATGCGGCCCGCGGCACTCCGTCGGCGTAGCCGAACGGGACCAGCGCCAGCGTGGTCTCGCGGGGCGTGCGGTAGGTGTACCCGTACGACACCCCGGTGCCGGCCGGCACGCGCTTGGTCTGGGCGATGTGGCCGCTGACGCGCATCACCGGGGTCAGGCCCAGGTCGGCGCTGGTGCGGCGGTCCGGCGACAGCCCGTAGATGCCGATGCCCACCCGCACCATGTCGTAGCGGGCCTCGGGGCGGTCGAAAGCGACCTGGGTGGCGGCCAGGTGGCGCAGCTCGGGATGGATGCCGCGGTCGGCCGCCTGCGCGAGCGCCGCCTCGAACACGCGCCGCTGCTCGTCGTCGTCGGCCGGGCTGGTGTTGGACAGGTGCGAGAAGATGCCGCAGACGTGGATGCGGCCGGCATGCTGCAGCCGGGCCGCCGTGGAGAGGAACTCGTCCCATTGCTCCGGACTGGACCCGTTGCGGGACAGGCCGGTATCGATCATGAGCTGCACGTTGCGGGCCCCGGCGTCGGCCGCGGCCTCCAGCTGCCCGGCATACGACAGGCCCACGTCGATCCCGTTCCAGGCGGCGGCACGGAAGTCGCAGCCCGGCTCGAACTGCCAGGCCAGCACCGGGGCGGTGATACCGGCGCCGCGCAGCTCCAGCGCCTCCCCCATGGTCACGACGCCCAGCCAGTCGGCGCCGCCCGCGACGGCCGCCTGAGCGATCGGCACCGCCCCGTGGCCGAAAGCATCCGCCTTCACCACCGCCAGCAGCCGGGCGGGGGCGACCCGCTCCCGCAGCCGGCGGACATTGCTCCGGCAGGCCTCCAGGTCGATGCGGATCTCGCGCAGCGCGCTCATCGTTCTCCCTCCAATATCACGATCGCCGAGGCCAGCGGGTTCTCATGGGTGAGCGAGACGCTGGTCGCCGTCACGCCCCGATCCGCGGCCGCCTGGGCCACGGCGCCGTGCAGCACCAGCCGGGGCGCGCCGTTGGCGTCGTCGGCCACTTCCACGTCACGGAACGCGAACCCGGGCACGTGCCGGAACGCCTTCAGGCATGCCTCCTTGGCCGCGAACCGGGCTGCCAGCGACTCCAGCCGACGGCCGCGCTCCGACTCGGCGAACAGCCGCGAGCGCAGGGCGGGCGTGCGTCCCATCGTCTGGGCGAACCGGGCGATGTTCACGTGGTCGATCCCCACCCCGACGATCACTCGACCGTCACGGACTTGGCCAGGTTGCGCGGCTGATCGACGTCGAGGCCCTTCGCCTCGGAGAGCTCCATGGCGAACACCTGCAGCGGCACCACCGCCAGGAACGGCGAGAACAGCGGCGACGCCAGCGGCACGGTGATCACGTCGTCCGCGTAGGGCAGCACGGCCGCGTCCCCGGCCTCGGCCACCGCGATGACCCGCGCGCCCCGCGCCCGAATCTCCTGGATGTTCGACAGCACCTTGGCGTGCAGCACCGGCGAGCGCCGGGGGCTCGGCATGAGCACGAACACCGGCAGGCCGGGCTCGATGAGCGCGATCGGGCCGTGCTTGAGCTCGCCGGCGGCGAATCCCTCGGCGTGGATGTAGGCGAGCTCCTTGAGCTTCAGCGCGCCCTCCAGAGCCACCGGGTAGAGGACGTTGCGGCCCAGGAACAGCACGGCCCGCGTGTCGGCCATCCAGTGCGCCATCTGGGGGATCTTCTTGACTGCGTCGAGCGTCTGGGTCACCTTGGCGGGCACCTGCTCCAGCTCGGCCGTCAGCGCGGCGATCCGGTCGGCGGGCAGCGTCCCGCGCAGCCGGGCCAGGTGCAGTCCCAGCACGTACAGGGCCGCGACCTGGGCCAGGAACGCCTTGGTGGAGGCGACGGCGACCTCAGGACCCGCATGCGTGTAGATGACGGCGTCCGACTCGCGGGCGATGGTGGCCCCCTGCGTGTTGCAGATGGCCAGGACGCGGGCGCGGTGCTCCTGCGCGTAGCGAATGGCCATCAGCGTGTCCATGGTCTCGCCCGACTGCGAGACGGCCACGATCAGCGTGTGGTCACCGATCACCGGGTCGCGATAGCGGAACTCGTGCGAGAGCTGCACATCCACCGGCACGCCCGTCCACTGCTCCAGGGCGTAGCTGGCCGTCATCCCGGCGTAGCTGGCCGTGCCGCAGGCGATGACGATGATGCGGTCGATGCCGGCCAGCGTCGCGTCGTCGATGCCGAGGCCGGGCAGGCTGACCGCACCGTCGCGCAGTCGCCCGCGCAGGGTGTCGGCGACGGCCATGGGCTCGTCCGCGATCTCCTTGGCCATGAACGACGGCCAGCCGCCCTTCTCGGCGGCGGAGGCGTCCCACTCGACCTCGAACGGCTCCGGCGCCACCGGGGTGCCGTCGAAGTCGGTGACCGTGATGTCGTGGGCGGTCAGGACGACCATCTGGTCCTGGCCGATCGCCAGCGCATGGGTGGTGTGCGCGACGAACGCGGCCACGTCGGAGGCGAGGAAGTTCTCGCCGTCGCCGACCCCGATCACCAGCGGCGAGTTGCGGCGGGCGCCGACGACCACGCCGGGCTCGTCCTGATGCACGGCCAGCAGCGTGAAGGCGCCGTCGAAGCGTCGCACCGCCGCGCGGAACGCCGCCGCCAGGTCGTGCAGCCGCGCGTACTCGCGGCCGATCAGCACCGCCGCCACCTCGGTGTCGGTGTCGGAGACGAAATCGAAGCCCTCGGCGGTCAGCTCGGCCTTCAGCTCGGCGTAGTTCTCGATGATGCCGTTGTGGATGACCGCCAAGCGCCCATGGTCGCCCAGGTGCGGGTGTGCATTCGCATCGGTGGGGGCACCGTGCGTCGCCCACCGGGTGTGCCCCAGGCCGGTGTGGCCGGGCCGGAGGGGGTGCGCCTTGAGGTCCCGCACCAGCGTGTCGAGCTTGCCGGCGCGCTTCCGCACCTGCAGCTGCCCGTCATCGGCGACGATCGCCACCCCGGCCGAGTCGTAGCCGCGGTACTCCAACCGTTTGAGCCCCGAGAGGAGAACCTGGAGGGTGTCGCCTGGGCCGGTATATCCGATGATTCCGCACACATGGGGATTTTACGGCAAGATGGTGGCCATGCCTTCAGCCGATCACGCGTGGGCGTTGCCGCCGCGACGGTCGGCGCCGACGCATCGGCCTCGCTCATCCTCCCCCTTCTGGGAGATCACCCGCGACGAGTGGGCCGATCTGGCCCCCGGACTCGCTTCCCCGCTGTCCGTCGACGAGGTGGCGGCCCTGCGCGGCCTGGGCGATCCGATGGACGTGCACGAGGTCGCCGAGATCTACTTGCCGGTCAGCCTGCTGCTCAACCACTACGTCACCACCAGCCAGCGGCTGCACCACCGGCTGCAGCACTTCCTGCACACCACCGAGAGCAACACGCCGTACGTGATCGGCGTCGCCGGATCGGTGGCGGTGGGCAAGTCGACCGTCGCCCGCGTGCTGCAGGCGCTGCTCGCCCGCTGGGACAGCACGCCCCGGGTCGAGCTGGTGACCACCGACGGGTTCCTGTACCCGAACGCCGAGCTGAACCGGCGCGGGCTGATGGAGCGCAAGGGCTTCCCCGAGTCGTACGACGTGCGGGCGCTGCTGCAGTTCGTCACCGCCGTGAAGTCCGGCGAGCCGGAGGTGCGGGCCCCGTTCTACTCGCACTCGCAGTACGACATCGTGCCCGGACGCGAAGTGGTGGTGCG
Organism: Pseudoclavibacter sp.; assembly: GCA_047722305.1. GTDB lineage: Bacteria > Actinomycetota > Actinomycetes > Actinomycetales > Microbacteriaceae > JAKVJE01. The sequence continues at coordinate 8,761 of JBDNYM010000011.1, forward strand.
GCATCCGGACGTCCTCATCCTGGAGGGCCTGAACGTCCTGCAATCGCCGCGGGACCGGCAGCAGGTGTCGGTCAGCGACCTCATCGACTTCGGCGTCTACATCGACGCCCGCCCGGCCGACATCGAGGCCTGGTACGTCGACCGGTTCCTGCACCTGCAGCAGCAGGCCTTCCCCGACCCCGCAGCCTACTTCCACAAGTTCGCGGCGCTGAGCCCCGACGAGGCCCGCGCCACCGCGCACCGCATCTGGCAGGCCGTCAACCTGCCCAACCTCGAGCACAACATCGCCCGCACCCGGGCGCGCGCCCAGCTCATCCTGCAGAAAGCCGACGACCACAGCGTCGAACGGGTGCTGCTGCGCAAGCTGTAGCGCCGCTATGCGCCCAGCTGCTCGGCGACGACGCCGGCCAGCCGCTCGGCATGTTCGTGCGCGGTCTCCTGATCGGCGGCCTCGACCATCACCCGCACCAGCGGCTCGGTGCCGCTGGGGCGCAGCAGCACCCGCCCAGTGGAGCCGAGCGCGGCGGAGGCCTTCGCGACGGCGGCCGCGATGGCCTCGTTGCCGTCCAGCGCCCGTTTGTCGGCCACCCGTACGTTGATGAGCACCTGCGGCAGTTCGGTCATGGCCTCGTCGGCCAGCTGCGAGAGCGGCACGCCGGCGGCCGCGAGCGTGGCCAGCAGCTGCAGGCCCGTCAGCAGGCCGTCGCCGGTGGTCGCGAACCGGCGCATGATCACATGCCCGGACTGCTCGCCGCCCAGGCTGTACCCATGCCGGTTGATCTCCTCCAGTACGTAGCGGTCGCCGACCTTGGTCTCGGCGGTAGCGATGCCGGCCTGCTGCATGGCCAGTTTGAGCCCGAGGTTGCTCATGACGGTGCAGACCAGGGTGTCGTGGGCCAGCTCGCCGCGCCGGTGCAGGGCCAGGGCCAGGATGGCCATGATGCGGTCGCCGTCGATGACCCGGCCCCGCTCGTCCACGGCCAGGCACCGGTCGGCGTCGCCGTCGTGGGCGATGCCGACATCGGCGTGGCTGGCGAGCACGAGGTTCTGCAGGCGCTCGATGTGGGTGGAGCCGACTCCGGCGTTGATGTTGTAGCCGTCCGGGTCCGCGCCGATGACGGTGACGGTCGCGCCTGCGTCGGTGAAGACCTGGGGAGACACGGCCGAGGCGGCACCGTTGGCGCAGTCGAGCACGAGCCGCAGGCCGTCCAGCCGGTGCGGCAGCGTGCCGAGCAGGTGCACCAGGTAGCGGTCCTCGGCGTCGGCGAACCGGCGGATGCGGCCCACCTCAGAGCCGGTCGGCGCCAGCTTGGGCCGGGGCAGGGCGGCGGCGATCTCGTCTTCCAGGGCGTCGTCGAGCTTCAGGCCGCCGCGGGCGAAGAACTTGATGCCGTTGTCTTCGGCCGGGTTGTGGGACGCGGAGATCATGACCCCGAAGTCGGCGCCCAGGTCGCCCACCAGGAAGGCGGTGGCGGGGGTGGGCAGCACTCCGGCGTCCATCACGTCGGCGCCGGCACTGGCCAGGCCGGCCGCGACCGCGGACGACAGGAATTCGCCCGAGACCCGCGGGTCCCGGCCCAGCACGGCGGTGGGACGCCGACCGGAGGCACGCGCCTCCCGGCCGAGCACATCCGCACCGCACCGCGCCAGGTTCAGTGCCAGATCGACCGTGAGGTCGCGGTTGGCGAGGCCCCGCACCCCATCGGTACCGAACAGCCGAGCCATGCTCGGATCAGCGCTTGGAGTACTGCGGCGCCTTGCGGGCCTTCTTGAGCCCCGCCTTCTTGCGCTCGGCGACGCGGGCGTCGCGCTTCAGGAAGCCGGCCTTCTTGAGCTCGGCGCGGTTGTTGTCGCGGTCGATCTCGTTGAGGGCCCGGGCGATCGCCAAGCGCAGTGCGCCGGCCTGGCCCGAGGGGCCGCCGCCGACGATGTGCGCCGCGATGTCGTAGGCGCCGTCGAGGTCGAGCAGCGTCAGCGGATCCTTGATGAGCTGCTGGTGCAGCTTGTTGGGGAAGTAGTCGTCAAGGGTACGGCCGTTGACGGTGAACTCACCGGCGCCCGGGGTCAGGCGGACGCGGGCGATGGCCTGCTTCCGGCGCCCCACGGCCGAGCCCGGCACGCTGAGGTTGCGCGGGGCGGCGATGTCGATGGTCTCGGCGCCGCCCTCGGGGGTGGCGGTGCTGTAGCTGGTCAGGTCGGTCTCTTCAGTGGTGTCAGCCACGATGCTCCTTTGGGAAAGTCTCGGCGGCGCTTACTGGGCGACCTGGTCGAAGGTGTAGGGCACGGGCTTCTGGCCCGCGTGCGGGTGCTCGGCGCCGCGGTAGACGTGCAGCTTGGTGAACTGCTGGCGGCCGAGGCTGGTCTTGGGCAGCATCCCGCGGACGGCCTTCTCGATGGCGCGCTCGGGACGGTTGGCCAGGATGTCGGCATATGACTCGGAGTAGATGCCGCCCGGGTAGCCGGAGTAGCGCCAGGCGAGCTTGGTGTGCTCCTTGCCGTGGGTGAGCACCACCTTGGCGGCGTTGATCACGATCACGTAGTCGCCGGTGTCGAGGTGGGGGGTGAAGTTCGGCTTGTTCTTGCCGCGCAGGATGGCGGCGACATGCGAGGCGAGGCGTCCGAGGACGACGTCGGTGGCATCGATGACCACCCAGTCGCGCTTGATCTCGCTCGCCTTGGGCGAATACGTGCGTGTCACGTTTTGCAGCTTTCTGTCGAGATGAGGTGTTCGTGAATCCCGCTCCGTGGTGATCCGCCGCAGCGGATGAGACCGGTGGAGGGCTCAGGTCGGGCAGCGCTCGGCGAACCGCACGCATACCAGCGGTTGAGTCTACCTCCCCCGCGCCGGACGCGTCAACGTGAGCCGCCCGCGCGCTGGCTCGGCGACGACGCCCTCAGCCGACCGGCGGCCGCTTCGCCCGAGTCTGCCCGGCGCGGACGGCCAGCTGCGCATCCGGCGGGTAGCCGACGCGCTCCAGCACCAGGCCGTGAGCGGGAGCCATGCGGTAGTCGTTGCGTCGCTCGCGGCGGGCGAGGATGGCGACGAGGCCGTCGGCGGTGAGCTTCCCCTCCCCGACGGCGACGGCGGCGCCGACCAGGCAACGCACCATGTGATGGCAGAACGCGTCTGCCCGCACCGTGGCCACCAGCACGCCGGGGCGTTCGATGCGCCAGGTGAACGCCTGCAGGTCGCGGACGGTGGTCCCGTCGTCATTCGGCCGGCAGTACGATGCCCAGTCGTGCAGGCCGAGCAGCCCCGCGACGGCGGCGTTCATCGCATCCACCGCCAGCGGCCCGCCCGGCCGCGACCAGGTGAAGCGGCGCTCCAGCGGATCGGCGGCATCCGCATCCGCCACGCGATAGGCGTACTCGCGCCAGAGCGCGGAGAACCGGGAGTCGAAGCCGGCGGGCGCCTCCTCCACGGCGATGACGCGGATATCCTCGTCCCGTCGCAGCACGCTGGACAGTCGCAGCCGCACCCATTCCCCCAGCGGCAGCGGCTCCCGGCCGCGGCCGGCTGCCGACCGCCGCCAGCGCTGCGCCGCCGCCGCCGGCACGTCGAAGTGCAGCTGCTGGCCCCGGGCGTGCACCCCGGCGTCGGTGCGACCGGCCACGGTGACGCCGATCGGCTGCTGCGCGATCAGGCGCAGGGCCCGCTCGATCTCGCCCTGCACCGTCCGCCGCCCGGGCTGGCGAGCCCAGCCCGCGAAATCCGTGCCGTCGTAGGCCACCACGCCCCGAAAGCGAATCGCCCCGCCAGGCTCCGGGAACGCCGGAGCGGCGGGGCGATCGTCGTGCGCGGGCACGCGGGTCCGGGTCAGGCCTCGGTGTCAGCTGACTCGGCGTCAGCCGGCGCGGCGGCCGCAGCCGCGGGAGCCGCATCCGCAGTGGCCGCAGCCGGAGCGGCAGCCTCAGCAGACTCGGCGGCCGGCGCGGCCGGGGTCGCGGCGAGCGGTTCGAGCACCAGCTCGATGCGCGCCAGCGACGCGTTGTCGCCTTTGCGGAAGCCGAGCTTGGTAATGCGCGTGTAGCCGCCCTCGCGGTTCTCGACCTGAGGGGCGATCTCCGTGAACAGCTTGTGGATGACCGACTGGTCGCGGATCACGGTCTGAACGCGTCGACGGGCGTGCAGGTCGCCGCGCTTGGCGAACGTGATCAGGCGCTCGGCATAGGGGCGCAGCAGTTTGGCGCGCTTCTCCGTGGTGGTGATGGCTTCGTGCTCGAAGAGCTGGGTGGCCAGGTTCGCGAGCTGCAGACGCTCATGAGCGGCACCGCCGCCGAGCCGAGCACCCTTCGTTGGGGTGGGCATGTTGTTCTCCTTCGTGCGCCCAGGCGTCAGGCCTGGGGGGTGGTGTCGTCGTCGAACCCGGTGTAGAAGTGCGCGCCGTCGAAGCCGGGAACCGAATCCTTCAGAGACAGCCCCATCTCCTCGAGCTTCTCCTTGACCTCGTCGACGGACTTCTGCCCGATGTTGCGGATGTTCATCAGCTGCTGCTCGCTCAGGGCGACCAGCTCGTTGACGTAGTTGATGTTCTCGCGCTTCAGGCAGTTGTACGAGCGGACGGAGAGATCGAGGTCTTCGATCGGGGTCGCCAGCTCGTTCGAGATGGGCACGTCCGGCGCCGCGGCGCCGATCTCGACGCCCTCGGCCTGCGTGTTGAGCTCGCGGGCCAGGCCGAACAGCTCGACCAGCGTACTGCCGGCCGAGGCGACGGCGTCGCGCGGGGTGATCGAGGCCTTGGTCTCGACGTCCACGATCAGCCGGTCGAAGTCGGTGCGCTCTCCGGCGCGGGTGGCTTCGACCTTGTAGGTGACCTTGACCACGGGCGAGTAGATCGAGTCGACCGGGATCTGGCCGACCTCGGCGAACTCGAGCCGGTTCTGCGCGGCGGTGACGTAGCCGCGGCCGCGCTCGATGACCAGCTCGATATCCAGTTTGGCGGACGCGTTCAGGGTGGCGATGACCAGCTCGGGGTTGTAGATCTCGACCCCGGCGGGAACGGTGATGTCGGCCGCGGTGACCTCGCCGGCGCCCTGCTTGCGCAGGAAGGCGGTGATGGGCTCGTCATGCTCGCTGGAGACGACCAGCTGCTTGATGTTCAGGATGATGTCGGAGACGTCCTCAGCGACCCCGGCGATGGTCGAGAACTCGTGCAGAACGCCGTCGATGCGGATGCTGGTGACCGCGGCACCCGGAATCGACGACAACAGGGTGCGCCTCAGGGAGTTCCCCAGCGTGTACCCGAATCCCGGCTCGAGAGGTTCGATGACGAATCGCGAGCGGTTCTCGTTGAGAACCTCTTCTTTCAGCGTGGGACGCTGTGCAATCAGCACGGTGTTTTCCTTTCGGCTTCGTGCCCGCTATATGGCACTCGGCGTGGTCTGAGGCCCGTTCAGACCGATGTGAGGGATGAGCGTGCCGGAAGCGCGGCGGCTGGGCGACCGCCGTGCTTCCGGGGAGCGAGGAATATCAGACGCGACGGCGCTTCGGGGGACGGCAGCCGTTGTGCGCCTGCGGCGTGACGTCGGAGATGGAGCCGACTTCGAGGCCTGCGCCCTGCAGCGAGCGGATGGCGGTCTCACGGCCCGATCCGGGACCCTTGACGAACACGTCGACCTTCTTGACGCCGTGCTCCTGGGCGCGACGGGCGACGGCCTCGGCCGCGGTCTGGGCGGCGTACGGGGTCGACTTGCGCGAGCCTTTGAACCCGACCTCACCGGCGGAGGCCCAGGCGATCACGGCACCCGCGGGGTCGGTGATGGTGATGATGGTGTTGTTGAACGTCGACTTGATGTGCGCCTGGCCGACGGCGATGTTCTTCTTCTCTTTGCGGCGAGGCTTGCGCGCCACTGAGGAAGGCTTGGATGCTGCCATGGTTTTTGCCCTATCTCCCGTTCGCCGTTACTTCTTCTTGCCAGCCACCGTGCGCTTCGGACCCTTGCGCGTGCGCGCGTTGGTCTTGGTGCGCTGGCCGCGGACGGGAAGGCCCCGGCGATGGCGGAGGCCCTGGTAGCTGCCGATCTCGACCTTGCGGCGGATGTCGGCGGCGACCTCGCGACGCAGGTCGCCCTCGACCTTGTAGTTCTGGGCGATGTAGTCGCGAAGGGTCACCAGCTGGTCGTCGGTGAGGTCCTTGACGCGGATGTCACCGCTGATCTCGGTGGCGGCGAGGATCTGGTCGGCGCTGGTGCGCCCCAGTCCGAAGATGTACGTGAGTGCGACCTCGACGCGCTTGTCGCGCGGAAGGTCGACACCTGCCAGTCGTGCCATGAAGGCTGCTCCTGTACTTGCTTTGGAGGTCTGTTGCGACTCGATCCGGTTCCCACCGGCCCCGGCCTCCAACCGAGGGTGCCCTTGCGGGCCGAGCGCATCCGATATTCAGTTGAACCGGCGCATCACTTGTAGCGGTAGACGATCCGGCCGCGGCTGAGGTCGTAGGGGCTCATCTCGATGACCACTCGATCTTCGGGCAGGATGCGGATGTAGTGCTGCCGCATCTTTCCGGAGATGTGGGCCAGAACGCGATGGCCGTTCTCCAGCTCCACCCGGAACATCGCGTTCGGCAGCGCTTCGACGACAGATCCTTCGATCTCGATGGCACCGTCTTTTTTCGCCATGCTGCTGGGAGGCTCCTCTACTGTTGCCGTTGTTTCGTCACACGCGGAAGTCCGCGCAGTACACCAACCGGTAAGCATAACGCAAGATGCCGAAGAATGGAACTCGAGTCGCGCAAGCACCGGCGTCGGCGTGTCGCGACTTCGGTCTCAGTCTCCGATCGGCGCCGGACGCAGTCCGAACGGGGCCAGCCCCGCCGCACCGCCGTCTGCAGCGGTCAGCACCCAGACGCCACCTTCGGTGACGGCCACCTCGTGCTCCCAGTGGGCTCCGTCGCTGCCGTCGACCGTCGACACGGCCCAGCCGTCCGCGGCCGTGACGGTCTCCTCCCCGCCGGAGGTCACCATCGGCTCGATGCAGATCACCAGCCCGGGCTTGACCTCGGGCCCGGGCATGCGCACGTGGTAGTTGAACACGGCGGGCTCCTCGTGCATCGAGCGCCCGATGCCATGGCCCACATACTCGCGCAGGATGCCGAATCGGCCCTGTCCGTCGATGTAGCGCTCCACGGCGGTGCCGACCTCGTTGACGCGGCGGGCGGAGGCGAGCTCGGCGACGCCGGCCCACAGGGACTGCTCGGTGACCGCGTTGAGCGTCTCGCGGCGGCGCTGCACCGGAGTGCTGCCGCCGGGGACCACCACGGTGAACGCGGAGTCGCCGTTCCAGCCGTCCAGCTCGACGCCGGCATCCACCGACACGATGTCACCGGGCTCGACGACGCGACCGCCGGGGATGCCGTGCACGACCTGGTCGTTCACGGAGACGCAGATGGCGTGATGGTAGCCGGGCTCCAGTTTGAAGTTCGCCCGTCCTCCGGCGGCGTCGATGACATCCTGCGCCACTCGATCGAGCTCGAGCGTGGTGATGCCGGGGGCGATGCGGTCGCGGACGGCGGTGCAGACGCGCTGCGTCAGCAGGCCGGCTCGGCGAAGCAGCAGCATCTCCTCCGGGGTCTTGTAGCGGTACTGCAGTCGGCGGAACATGTCAGGCGTCGCGCAGCGTCGCATCCAGCGCGGCGAAGGTGCGCTCCGAGACCTCGTCGACCTCACCGGCGCCGTCGACGCTGACCAGCAGGTCGCGCGACCGGTAGATGTCGACCAGCGGCGACGTCTGCGCCTCGTACACCTGGATGCGGTGCCGGATGACGTCCTCGGTGTCATCCGAGCGCCCCTGCTCGGCGGCGCGCTTCAGCAGCCGCTCCACCACCAGGGCGGGGTCGACGGTCAGCAGCACCACGGCGTCGAGCCGGGTGCCGGCCGCCTCCAGCATGCGGTCGAGCTCGGCGACCTGCTCGGTCGTGCGCGGGTAGCCGTCCAGCAGGAAGCCCTCGGCCGCGTCGGGCTGGGCCAGCCGGTCGCGCACCAGCGCGTTGGTCAGCGAGTCCGGAACGTATTCGCCCGAGTCGAGGAACACCTTGGCCTGCTTGCCGAGGTCGGTCTGCTCAGCGACGTTGCGGCGGAAGATGTCGCCGGTCGAGATCGCCGGGATGCCGTAGTGCTCGGAGAGCCGCACGGCCTGGGTGCCTTTGCCGGCCCCGGGGGGGCCGATGATGAGGAGACGCTTGCTCACTTCAACAATCCTTCGTAATGGCGCTGCTGCAGCTGCGCATTGATCCGCTTGATCATATCCAGCCCCACCCCGACGAGGATCAGGATGGAGGTCCCGCCGAACGGGAAGTTCTGACTCGCGTTCACCGCACTCAGCGCCACCAGCGGAATCAGGGCGATGATGCTCAGGTACAGCGCCCCGGGCAGGGTGATGCGGTTGAGGACGTAGCCGAGGTAGCGCGCCGTGGGCCGGCCGGCCCGCACCCCGGGGATGAACCCGCCGTACTTCTTCAGGTTGTCGGCCTGCTCCTCCGGGTTGAACGTGATGGCCACGTAGAAGTACGTGAAGCCCAGGATCAGCAGGAAGTAGATGATCATGTAGGCCGGGTGGTCCGAGCGCGTCAGGTACTCGCTGATGAACCGCACCCAGGCCGGGGGCTGCTTGGTGCCGTCGCCCTGGTTGAACTGGGCGATGAGCGCCGGGACGTACAGCAGCGACGAGGCGAAGATGACCGGCACCACGCCGGCCATGTTGACCTTGAGCGGGATGTACGTGGTGCCGCCGCCGTAGATGCGCTTGCCGACCATCCGCTTCGCGTACTGCACCGGGATGCGCCGCTGCGACTGCTCGATGAACACGATGGCCAGCATCAGCACGATGCCGATCACGAGGACCAGCACGAAGGTGCCCACGTTGCGCTGCAGCAGCGCCCCCAGGGTGGAGGGGAAGCTGGCCGCGATCGAGCAGAAGATCAACAGCGACATGCCGTTGCCGATGCCCTTCTCGGTGATGATCTCGCCGAGCCACATGATCGCGCCGGTGCCGGCGGTGAGCGTCAGGATCATCAGCACGATCGCCCACCAGCTGGTGTTGGCCACCAGCGGGGCGTTGCAGGTAGAGCCGAACAGCGACCCGGCGCGGGCCACCGTGACCAGCGTGGTGGACTGCAGGATGCCGAGGCCGATGGTCAGGTAGCGCGTGTACTGCGTCAGCTTGGCCTGGCCTGACTCGCCCTCTTTGTACAGGGTGTCGAATCGGGGGATGACCACGCGCAGCAGCTGCACGATGATCGACGCGGTGATGTAGGGCATGATGCCCATCGCGAACACCGACAGCTGCAGCAGCGCCCCGCCCGAGAACAGGTTCACGAGGTCGTAGAGCCCCGCGGAGCTCTGTCCCTGCACCTGTCCCAGGCAGTACTGCACGTTCTGGAAGTTCACGAAGGGGGCGGGGACGAACGACCCGAACCGATAGACGACCACCACTCCCAGGGTGAGGAGGAGTTTGGTGATCAGTCCAGGCGTCTGCGCCGCCCGGCTCAGTGCATTCGACATCCGGCCTGCTCCGTTCCCGCTGCTCGCGTAACCGCGGTCGAGCTTACTCGACCGAGCCGCCGGCCGCCGTGATCTTCTTCGCCGCCGCCGCCGAGACCTTGTCGACGCGCACGTCCAGCTTGACGCTGAGTTCGCCGTCGCCCAAGACCTTCACGCGCTGGTCGGCGCGCACGGCGCCCTTGGCGACGAGGTCCGCGACGGTCACGTGCCCGCCCTCGGGGAACAGCTCGGCGATGCGGCCCACGTTCACGACCTGGTACTCGACGCGCTCGGGGTTCTTGAACCCGCGCAGCTTCGGCAGTCGCATGGACAGCTTCATCTGTCCGCCCTCGAAGCCCGGGTTCACCTGGTAGCGGGCCTTGGTGCCCTTGGTCCCGCGGCCCGAGGTCTTGCCCTTGGAGCCCTCGCCGCGACCGACGCGGGTGCGGCTCTTGCGCGAGCCGGGCGCGGGGCGCAGGTCATGCACCCGGAGCACGTCGACGCGCTCTTCCTCGGTCTTCTTGTCTTCCGCCATGTCAGTTCTCCTCGACGGTCACCAGGTGACGAACGGCATGCAGGTAGCCGCGCACCGACGCCGAATCCTCTTTGACCACTGTCTGGCCGACGCGCTTGAACCCCAGCGAACGCAGGGTCTCACGGGCCGCCGGCTTCTCTCCGATTCCGCTCTTGATCTGCGTGATCTTCAGCGACATCACTCGGCCCCTTCGCTCTCCGCGCGCAGCAGCGCCGCCGGCGCCACCGCATCCACGGGCAGGTCGCGACGACCGGCCACCGCAGCGGGCTCTTCGAGCTTCTGCAGGGCGGCCACCGTCGCATGGACGATGTTCAGGCTGTTGGACGAGCCCAACGACTTGCTCAGCACATCGTGCACGCCGGCGCATTCCAGCACCGCGCGCACCGGACCGCCGGCGATAACGCCGGTTCCCGGGGCGGCCGGACGCAGCAGGACGACGCCCGCCGCCGCCTCGCCGATGATCGGGTGCGGGATGGTCTTCTGGATGCGCGGCACGCGGAAGAAGTTCCGCTTGGCGTCCTCGACGCCCTTGGCGATCGCGGCCGGGACCTCTTTCGCCTTGCCGTAGCCGACGCCCACCATGCCGTTGCCGTCGCCGACGACGACCAGGGCCGTGAAGCTGAAGCGACGACCGCCCTTGACCACCTTGGCGACGCGGTTGATGTTCACCACGCGCTCGAGCAGATCCGACTTCGCGTCGCGATCGCGCCCGCCGCGGGAACGCCCGCGATCGGAGCGGCGCTCGCGGGAGCCGTGGCGGCGCTCGCGCTCGTTGGGGTCGACGGCCTGGCTGGCGGCCTGCTGTCCGGCGGCATCAGTCTGCTGCTGCTCCGGAGCCTTCTCGTTCTCGCTCACAGTGCGAGCCCTCCTTCACGTGCGCCTTCGGCGACCGCGGCCACGCGGCCGATGTACTGGTTGCCGCCGCGGTCGAACACCACGGTCTCGATCCCCGCGTTCTTGGCCCGCTCGGCGATGAGCTCGCCGACCTTGCGGGCCTTCTCGGTCTTCGTCCCCTCGAAGGCGCGCAGGTCGGCCTCGATGGTGGATGCGGATGCCAGGGTGCGGCCCTCGGTGTCGTCGACCAGCTGCACGAAGATGTGCCGGGCCGACCTGGTCACGACGAGCCGCGGACGCTGGGCGTCCCCGGAGATGTGCTTGCGCACCCGGACGTGCCGGTGGGCGCGAGCCGATGACTTGCTGAACGCACTCATGCTTTACTTCCCAGCCTTTCCGGCCTTGCGGCGAATGTGCTCGCCTTCATAGCGGATGCCCTTGCCCTTGTACGGCTCGGGTGCGCGGAGCTTGCGCAGCTTGGCCGCGACCTCTCCGACGTTCTGCTTGGACGATCCCTTGACGACCACCTTGTTGGCGCCCTCGACCTCGAAGGTGATGCCCTCGGGGGGCTCCACCGTGATCGTGTGCGAGTAGCCGAGCGAGAACTCGACGGCGCTGCCCTTGGCGACGGCGCGGTAGCCCGTGCCGACGATCTGCAGGGACTTCGAGAAGCCCTCGGAGACGCCGATGATGTTGTTGTGCAGCAGCGTGCGGGTCAGCCCGTGCAGGGCCTTCGACTCGCGCTGGTCGTCGGGACGGCTGACCAGCACCTGGCCGCCCTCGACCTTGACGGCGATGGGAGCCGGCACATGGTGCTGCAGCTCGCCCTTGGCGCCCTTGATGGTGACGACGTCACCGTCGACCTTGACCTCGACTCCGGCGGGGATGTCGATGGGGAGTTTTCCGATTCGCGACATGATCGATCACCACACGTAGGCGAGGATTTCCCCGCCCACGCCCTTGCTCTGCGCCTGACGGCCTGTGAGCAGGCCCGACGACGTGGACACGATTGCGATACCGAGGCCGCCCAGCACCTTCGGCAGTTCGGTGGACTTCGCGTAGATGCGCAGCCCGGGCTTCGACACCCGCTTGATGCCGGTGATCGCGCGCTGGCGATCCGCACCGTACTTCAGCGTGAGCGTCAGCGTCTTGCCCACGCGCGCATCCTCTTCGGACCAGTCGGCGATGTAGCCCTCCGCCTTCAGGATCTCCGCGATGTTGCGCTTGAGCTTGCTCTGCGGCAGCGAAACGGTGTCATGGTGAGCCGAGTTCGCATTGCGCAGCCGGGTCAGCATGTCTGCGACCGGATCTGTCGTCATCAGTGTGTTCCTATTCTCGTTCGGTTTCGCATCCGCGTTCACGCCGATGCGACCAGCAACAATCGATTCTGGGTCTTACTTGGCGGCTGGGGCCGTCCGGGTCTTGAAGGGGAAGCCGAGCTCGCGCAGCAGCAGACGTCCCTCCTCGTTGGTGCGGGCGGTGGTCACCACGGTGATGTCCATACCGAACACGCGGGTGATCTCGTCCTGGTGGATCTCGTGGAACACGCTCTGCTCGGTGAGCCCGAACGTGTAGTTGCCGTGGCCGTCGAACTGACGGTCGCTCAGCCCGCGGAAGTCGCGGATACGCGGCAGTGCGAACGAGATCAGGCGGTCGAGGAACTCCCACATGCGGGTGGCCCGCAGCGTGACGTGCACGCCGATGGGCTGACCCTCGCGCAGCTTGAAATTGGCGATGGCCTTGCGGGCCTTCGTGATGACCGGCTTCTGGCCGGAGATCAGCGCCAGGTCATGCGAGGCGGCCTCGATGAGCTTGCCGTCGCGCGCGGCCTCGCCGACGCCCATGTTGATGACCACCTTGGAGATCCGGGGCACCTGATTGGGGTTCGTGAAGCCGAACTCCTTCTCCAGGGCCGGGATGATCTCCTCGCGGTACTTCGTCTTCAGGCGGGGCTCGATCGCGCTCGCCGTGGTTGTGGCTGTGTCAGTCATCAGATGTCCTTGCCCGACTTCTTCGCGTAGCGCGTGCGCACGGTCTTGGTGACGCCGTCTTCGCTGACCACCTCGACGCGGACGCCGACGCGGGTCGGCGCCTTGGTCTCCGGGTCGACGAGGGCCACGTTCGAAACGTGGACCGGGGTCTCCGCCGTCACGGTGCCGGCGGTCTGCTGGCCGTTGACGCCGGCGCGCTGATGCTTGGTGCGCACGTTGACGCCCTCGACGAGCACGCGGTCTCCCAGCACGCTGAGCACCTTGCCCTGCTTGCCGCGGTCTCCGCCGTTCGCCTGCTTGCGCCCGCTGATGACCTGGACCAGGTCTCCCTTGCGAATCTTGGACATTCAGATCACCTCCGGTGCCAACGACACGATCTTCATGAACTTCTTGTCTCGCAGCTCGCGCCCGACCGGGCCGAAGATGCGGGTGCCGCGCGGCTCGCCCTCGCCGGTCAGCAGCACGGCGGCGTTCTCGTCGAAACGGATGTACGAGCCGTCGGTGCGCCGGGTGCGATCCACGGTGCGGACCACGACGGCCTTCACCACATCGCCCGCCTTGACGGCGCCGCCGGGGATCGCATCCTTGACGGTGGCGACGATGGTGTCGCCCAGACCCGCGTAGCGCTGGCTGGAACCGCCCAGCACGCGGATCGTCAGCAGCTCCTTGGCGCCGGTGTTATCGGCGACCTTGAGCCGTGATTCAGTCTGAATCATTGTCTTCTCCTTGTGCCTGCGGCCTTACTTGGCCTTTTCGAGGATCTCGACCAGGCGCCAGCGCTTCGTGGCCGACGTGGGCCGCGTCTCGCTGATGAGCACCAGGTCGCCGATGCCGGCGGTGTTGGCCTCATCGTGCGCCTTGATCTTCGAAGAGCGCCGCAGCACCTTGCCGTAGAGGGGGTGCTTGACCCGGTCCTCCACCAGCACGGTGATGGTCTTGTCCATCTTGTCGCTGACGACGTATCCACGGCGGGTCTTGCGGTACCCGCGCACCTGCTCCTGCTCGGCGCTCATGCCTCGGCCTCCTCGGCATCGGTGTTCTTAGCGGTGTCTGCCTCGGCAGTGGCCGCCTCGCGGATGCCGACCTCGCGCTCCCGGATCACTGTGGCGATCCGGGCGATGTCGCGCCGCACGACCCGCATGCGGCCGTGCTGCTCCAGTTGGCCGGTGGCCGACTGGAAGCGCAGGTTGAACAGCTCCGCCTTCGACTTCTTGAGCTCCTCCAGCAGCTGGGCGCCGGTCATGGCGTCGAGCTTGTCGACGGTGAGCTCTTTGGAACCGAGCGCCATTATGCGTCAGCCTCCTCGCGCTTGATGATGCGGGCCTTGACCGGCAGCTTGTAGATCGCGCGGCCGAGGGCCTCGCGCGCCGTGGCGTCGTCGACGCCGCTGAGCTCGAACAGCACCCGGCCCGGCTTCACGTTGGCGACCCAGAACTCGGGCGAGCCCTTGCCGGAACCCATGCGGGTGCCGATCGGCTTCTGCGACAGCGGCCGGTCGGGGAAGATGTTGATCCACACCTTGCCGCCGCGCTTGATGTAGCGCGTCATGGAGATGCGGGCCGCCTCGATCTGCCGGTTGGTGATGTAGGCGCGACCGAGGGCCTGGACGCCGTACTCGCCGAAGGCCAGCGTGGTGCCGCCCTTCGCCTGGCCCGAACGGCCGGGATGGTGCTGCTTGCGGTACTTGACTCTGCGTGGGATGAGCACCTTACGCCTCCGCTCCGGCCGGGACGGCCGCATTGCTCTGCCGCGGACGCCGGCTCCGGGACGGCTTGGCAGCCGCCTCCTGGGCCGCGAGCTCGCGGTCGGTGATCTCGCCCTTGTAGATCCACACCTTCACGCCGATGCGGCCGAAGGTGGTCCGGGCCTCGTAGAAGCCGTAGTCGATGTTCGCCCGCAGGGTGTGCAGGGGGACCCGCCCCTCGCGGTAGAACTCGGAACGGCTCATCTCCGCGCCGCCGAGGCGGCCGGAGACCTGGATGCGCACGCCCTTGGCACCGGTGTGCATCGCGCCCTGCAGCCCCTTGCGCATCGCGCGGCGGAAGGCCACGCGGGCGGCCAGCTGCTCGGCGACGCCCTGGGCGACCAGCTGAGCGTCGGCGTCGGGGTTCTTGACCTCGAGGATGTTCAGCTGGATCTGCTTGCCGGTGAGCTTCTCGAGGTCGCCGCGCAGGCGCTCGGCCTCGGCGCCGCGGCGCCCGATCACGATGCCGGGACGGGCGGTGTGCAGATCGACGCGCACGCGATCCTTGGTGCGCTCGAGCACGACCTTGGCGATGCCGGCCCGATCGAGCCGGTGCTCCAGGAAGCGGCGGATCTTCACGTCCTCTGCCACGTAGTCCTTGTAGCGCTGTCCGGGCTGGTTCGAATCAGAGAACCAGCGGGACCGGTGGTCCGTGGTGATCCCGAGACGAAAGCCGAACGGGTTGACCTTCTGACCCATCAGTTGCTTCCTTCCGTCGTAGTCGCGTCGCTCGGCGTCGCCACGGCCACGGTGATGTGGCTGGTGCGCTTGAGGATGCGATCGGCGCGGCCCTTGGCGCGGGGGCGGAACCGCTTGAGCGTGGCCCCCTCGTCGACGTACGCCTGCGAGACGTACAGCCGCTGTTCGTCGAGGTATGTGTTCTCTTTGTCGGCCTTGACCTGGGCGTTCGCGATCGCGGAGGCCAGGAGCTTGTAGATGGGCTCACTGGCGCCCTGCGCCGAGAACTTCAGGATGGCGAGTGCCTCCGGTGCCTGCTTGCCGCGGATGAGATCGACGACGCGGCGGGCTTTCTGGGGAGTCACACGGAGATGCCGCAGATGCGCGATGGCTTCCATTGCCTCTTCCTCTCTTGCGGTCGCCGCCTTAGCGGCGACGCCCCTTCGTGTCGTCCTTCACGTGGCCGCGGAAGGTGCGGGTCGGCGCGAACTCGCCGAGCTTGTGGCCGACCATGGATTCGGTGATGAACACCGGGACGTGCTTGCGCCCGTCGTGGACGGCGATGGTGTGTCCGAGCATCACGGGCAGGATCATGGAGCGGCGCGACCAGGTCTTGATCACGTTCTTCGTGTTCGCCTCGTTCTGGGCCAGGACTTTGCGGAGCAGGTGCTCGTCGATGAACGGGCCCTTCTTCAGGCTGCGTGGCATGGCTTCCTCCTACCTACTTCCGCTTCTTGCTTGCCGGACGACGACGCACGATGAGCTTGTCGCTTTCCTTATTGGGATGCCGGGTACGGCCCTCGGGCTTCCCCCACGGGCTGACCGGGTGCCGGCCGCCCGAGGTGCGGCCCTCGCCGCCGCCGTGCGGGTGGTCCACCGGGTTCATGACGACGCCGCGGACGGAGGGGCGCTTGCCCTTCCACCGGTTGCGGCCGGCCTTGCCCCAGTTGATGTTGGACTGCTCGGCGTTGCCGACCTCGCCCACGGTCGCCCGGCAGCGGGCGTCCACATTGCGGATCTCGCCGGAGGGCAGCCGCAGCTGCGCGTAGGGGCCGTCCTTGGCGACGAGGCGGATGCCCGCCCCGGCCGAGCGGCCGAGCTTCGCGCCGCCGCCGGGCTTGAGCTCGATGGCGTGCACCACGGTGCCGGTGGGGATGTTGCGCAGCGGCAGGTTGTTGCCGGGCTTGATGTCGGCCTCGGGGCCGGACTCGATGACGTCGCCCTGCTGCAGCTTGGACGGGGCCAGGATGTAGCGCTTGGTGCCATCGGCGAAGTGCAGCAGCGCGATGCGCGCGGTGCGGTTCGGGTCGTACTCGATGTGCGCGACCTTGGCGGCGACGCCGTCCTTGTCGTTGCGACGGAAATCGATCAAGCGGTACTGGCGCTTGTGGCCGCCGCCCTGGTGACGCGTGGTGATCCGGCCGTTGTTGTTGCGGCCGCCCTTGTTGGACAGCGGCGCCAGCAGCGACTTCTCAGGAGTGCTGCGCGTGACCTCGGCGAAATCCGCCACCGAGGAGCCGCGACGGCCCGGGGTGGTCGGCTTGAACTTGCGAATGCCCATGTTCTTGTTCGCTCTCCTACTTGCCTGCGCCCTGGAAGATGTCGATCGCGCCGTTGACCGACACGATGGCGCGCTTGGTGTCCTTGCGCCGGCCGGTGCCGAAGCGGGTGCGACGCGACTTGCCCTTGCGATTCAACGTGTTCACCGACTCGACCTTCACGCCGAAGATGCGCTCGATGGCGATCTTGATCTCGGTCTTGGACGCACGCGGATCGACCTCGAAGGTGTACTTGCCCTCGTCCATCAGGGCGTAGCTCTTCTCGGAGACGACCGGCGCGAGGATGATGTCGCGCGGATCCTTGTACCCGGAGTCGCTCATCGTCTCACTCTCCTTCAACGGTCTCGGCAACCACGGGGTTGCCGGTCAGGAACTGGTCCAGGGCGTCCGCGGTGAAGACCACGTCGTCGGCGACCAACACGTCGTACGCGTTCAGCTGCCCGACCTCGAGCACACGGGCGGAGGCCAGGTTGCGGGCGCTCTGGGAAGCCGCATCCTCACCGGCGGTGACGACGGCGAGCACGCGGCGCCCGGCGGCGACCGTCGCGAACAGCGCGGCGGCGGCCTTGGTCGAGGGGGTGCCCTCGGCGCTGAAACCGGTGGCCACGTGGATACGCTCGGCGCGGGCCCGATCCGACAGGGCGCACCGCAGGGCGGCCGCGATCATCTTCTTGGGCGTGCGCTGCGCGTAGCTGCGCGGGGACGGTCCGTGGACGATGCCGCCGCCCCGCATCTGCGGAGCACGGATCGACCCCTGCCGGGCGCGACCGGTGCCCTTCTGCTTGAAGGGCTTGCGGCCGGCGCCGGAGACCTCGGCCCGGGTCTTGACCTTGCTGGTGCCCTGGCGGGCCGCGGCCAGCTGGGCCACGACGACCTGGTGCAGCAGCGGGATGTTGGCGTCCACGTCGAAGATCTCGGCGGGCAGGGAGACCGTGTCGGTCTTCTCGCCCCGGTAGTCGACGACGTCGATGGTGGCGACGCTCACGTCAGGCCTCCTTCACAGCGTTGCGCACGAACACGATCTGGCCCTTGGGACCGGGGACCGCGCCCGTGACGAGCAGCAGGTTCTTCTCGACGTCGACCGCCTGGATGCGCAGGTTCTGCACGGTGACGCGCTCGCCGCCCATCCGGCCGGCCATCCGCTGGCCCTTGAACACGCGGCCGGGGGTGGCGCAGGCGCCGATCGAGCCGGGCTTGCGGTGGTTGCGGTGGGCGCCGTGCGAGTGGTCGTCGCCGCGGAAGTTGTAGCGCTTCATGACGCCGGCCCAGCCCTTGCCCTTCGAGGTGCCGGTCACGTCGACGACGGCTCCGGCCTCGAAGATGTCGGGGGCCAGCTCTTGCCCGACCTCGTAGCCGGAGATGTCGTCGGTGCGCACCTCGGCGAGGTGACGGCGCGGGGTGACGCCCGCCTTGGCGAAGTGGCCGGTCTGCGGCTTGTTCGCCTTGCGGGGATCGATGCTGCCGTACGCGATCTGGACGGCGGTGTAGCCGTCGTTCTCGGCGGTGCGGATCTGCGTGACAACGTTCGGCTCGGCGGCGATGACCGTCACCGGCACCACGTTGTTGTCGGCGTCCCACACCTGGGTCATGCCGAGCTTGGTGCCCAGCAGGCCCTTTCGTGTCTTCGTGTTGTTCGCCATGGTGTCGTCCTTAGAGCTTGATCTCGATGTTCACGTCGGCCGGAAGGTCGAGGCGCATCAGCGAGTCGACCGCCTTCGGCGTCGGGTCGACGATGTCGATCAGGCGCTTGTGGGTGCGCATCTCGAAGTGCTCGCGGCTGTCCTTGTACTTGTGGGGAGAACGGATGACGCACACCACGTTCTTCTCCGTCGGCAGCGGCACGGGCCCGATGACCGTGGCACCCGCGCGGGTGACGGTATCGACGATCTTCCGTGCGGAGGTGTCGATCACCTCGTGGTCATACGACTTCAGTCGAATGCGGATCTTCTGTCCCGCCATTGCTGACTCGCCTTCCTCTACAACGGCCCTCAGGCCTGCTACCGGGCCGGACGGCCCGCGGACACTCCGCAGCTCTCACTGCGACGCACCACTGTTCTGCTATACGTGCCCGCACCCGAGGGCGCGAGCTGCCATCGCGGATATTCTGTGAGGTCGCAGTCCTGTGAAGACACAGCCCTGCAAGGGACACACAACACCCGTGCCGGCGAAGCGTTGGATTTTCGGTGCGACTCGGCACCTGTTCTCTGCCTGCGGCCTAGCTTTCGCTATGCACTGCCGGGCAGTGACCGTGCAAACGCACGGAATTTGAACTTAATGAGTTTCCCACAGCTGCGGGCGGCGCGCAACCCGGGCGTGTCGTCCATCCGCCGGCCGGTCAGTGCAGAAAACGGCGCTTCAGCAACTCGTTCAGCGCCATGTACACGATCACGATGGCCGCGATGATGCCGAGCAGCGGCAGCGGGACGGTCACCATCCCCAGCGCCGGGGCCACCACCGGCAGGAAGGGGAGGGCGACCACCACCACGGCCACCGACAGGCTGGCGGTCACCAGCAGAGCGCTGGGGCGCGACCGGGTGATCGGCCGCCCGGTGCGCATCACGTAGATCACCGTCAGGGCGGTGAGCGCCGACTCCACGAACCAGGCGCTGCGGAATTCGGCCGGACCCGCGTGGTAGCCGAGGATGAGAATGGCGAACATCAGCAGATCGAAGACGGTCGACACCCCGCCGAACACGATCATGAAGCGGCGGATGCCGGACAGGTCCCAGCGCCCCGGCCGGCGCAGCCACTCGGAGTCGACGCGGTCGGTCGCGATGGTCATCGACGGCAGGTCGGTGAGGAAGTTCAACAGCAGGATCTGCCGCGGCAGCAGCGGCAGGAACGGCAGCAGTACGCTCGCCACCGCCATCGACATCATGTTGCCGAAGTTGCCGCTGACCGCCACCCGCACGTACTTCAGAGTGTTGGCGAACGTCTGCCGGCCGCGGATCACGCCGTCGCGCACAACGGCCAGGCTCTTGGTGAGCAGCACCACCGCCGCGGCGTCTTTGGCCACGTCGACGGCGGAGTCGACCGAGATGCCGGCATTCGCCGCGTGCAGCGCCGGGGCGTCGTTGATGCCGTCGCCGAGGAATCCCACGCACTCGCCGCCCCGCTGCAGCGCCCGCACCAACCGCAGCTTCTGGGCAGGCTCCACCTCCGCGAACACCACGCCGTGCTCGGCGACGGCCACCAGGTCCGCGTCGCCCAGGCGCTCGAGGTCGGCCCCGGTGACCACCCGCACGTCGGCCAGCCCGACCTGCGCGGCCAGGGCGGCGGCGGCCAGCCGGTTGTCCCCGGTCAGCACCTTGACCCGCACGCCGGCGTCCTCCAGCGCGGCGAGCTCCGCAGCCGCATCCGGTTTGGGCGGGTCTTTGAACGCCAGCACCCCCTCCAGGCACAGGCCCGCCTCCGCCGCGCGCGTCACCTCGGCGGGAGCGGGCCCGGTGGCCAGCCCCAGCACCCGGTACCCCTCGGCGCTCAGCCGCTCGAAGAGGGCGGCGACGGCCGGGCGGTCCAACGGCGCGACCTCGCCGCCGGACCGGCTGGCGGTGCACACGTCCAGCACCTGCTCCAGCGCGCCCTTGGTCACCAGCACGCGCTCGTCGCCTCGCCCGGCCGCCACCGTCAGCCGTTTGCGGGTGAAATCGTAGGGGACCTCCCCCAGCCGGCTCCAGCCGGCCGGCAGCGGCTGCGAGTGCAGGATGGCCGCGTCGAGCGGGTTGCGGAACCCCGTCTGCAGACCGGCGTTGATCGCGGCCAGGTCGGCGACCCGCGCCGAGTCAGCGCCGGCGAGGTCGAGCGCCCGATCGAGGCGGATGCCGCCCTCGGTCAAGGTGCCCGTCTTGTCGGTGCAGAGCACCGTCAGCGCGCCCAGCTCGTGGATGGCGTCCAGCCGCTTCACGATCACGCGGGCGCCCGCCAGCCGGCGCGCCCCCGCCGACAGGCTGAGCGTCACGATGGCCGGCAGCATCTGGGGGGTGAGCCCCACCGCGATGGACAGGGTGAACAGCAGCGAGTCGATGGCCGGCTTGCCGGTCACCCAGTTGATGACCAGGATGAGCGCCGCCACCACCAGCATCACGCGGAACAGCATCAGCCCGAACTTGGTGGTGCCCCGGGCGAAGTCGCTGGCCGGCCCGTGGGTGCGCACCGCCGACGACACGCGGCCGAACTCGGTGGACGACCCCGTCCCGACCACCACGGCCCGCCCGGTCCCGGACACCACGTGGGTGCCCTGGAACACGCAGTCGCGGCGCTGCGACAGCGGGGTGGTCGCCGGGATGGGGGCCTCGGCATCCTTCTCGACCGGGAACGACTCGCCGGTCAGCACCGCCTCGTCGACCAGCAGGTCATCGGCCTCGACCAGCCGGGCGTCGCCGGCCACGACCTGGCCGGCCGAGAGCACGACGACGTCGCCCGGCACCACCTCGGCCACCGGCACATCCACCTTCGCCCCGCCGCGCAGCACCTGCACATCCACCCGTACCCGGGCCAGCAGATCGGCCACCGCGGTCTCGGCGCGGTGGTCCTGCACGAACCCCAGGACCCCGCTCACCAGCACGATGCCGCCGATGATGAGGCCGTCGAGCGCATCCCCCACCGCCACCGAGATGGCGACCGCGATCAGCAGCATGACCTCGATCGGCGACGAGAACTGGCGCAGCAGCGTACGCATCCAGCGCAGGCTCTCGGCCCCGCGGCCGCGCCGGCGGGGAGAGCGCTGCTGGGCCTCGCCGGGGGCCAGCCCCTGCTGCAGGTCGACGCGCGCCAGCGCCGCGATCTCTTCGGCGGGCTTGGCCCAGAAGGGCCCGGCCCCTGCGATACCGGCCATGAGGTCAGCCTAACTCGGTCCGGGACCGGGGACAGAGGAGCGCCCAGCGGTCCACGCCACGCTCACGCGGCGAGAGCGGTCCGGACTGCCAGCGCGATGACCATGACCCCGCCGGCCACTCCCGTCCAGCGTCGGCCCCGCGGACCAGAGACGAAGCGGCCCAGCGCCGCGCCTCCGGCCGCCAGCAGCAGCTGCCAGGAGGCGGAGGCGAGGAATACGCCGGCCACGAATACCACCCGGCTCGCCGCCCCATGGAGAACGGAGCCGGCAGAACCGACCGTCAACGCGGCGAAGTAGACCACCGTGGCCGGGTTCACCAGCGTGATGCCCAGGACTCCGAGATAGGCGCCTGCGGGCGACGACCAGCCGCCTACAGCGGAGAAGCCTCTGCCCGCACGGAATCCCCGGCAGATCATGCGGACGCCCAAGAGAACGAGTACCCCGACGGACGCCCAGCGCAGCGGCACGGCCAGCGCCGCGATCCACGGCGCCAGCACCGCTCCCGCCGCGACAATGACCATCGCATACAGGCCGTCCGCCGTGGCCGCGCCCAGCCCTGCGGCTCCGCCCGTAAGCCAGCCGCGCTGCGCGGAGGTGGCCACGATCAGCGCGGCGACTGCCCCCAAGGGAATCGCGATCCCGTAACCGGCCAGCACGCCCGTCAGCAAAGCTCCTCCGCCCATGCAGACCAGCATCCACGACGCTAGGGGAGAGACCGCACGAACGGTCCGCCACTTTGGGATAATGAACCATATGGATGGCACAGACGAGAGGATTCTCTCCATTCTCCGCACGGATGGGCGCGCATCGTTCAGCGACATCGGGCGACGGATCGGCCTGAGCACGAATGCCACCGTCGCCCGGGTGCACCACCTCGAGCGCGACGGCGTCATCCTCGGCTACCAGGCCGTCCTCGCTGGCGACGCCCCCGTAGCAGCCGCCGGCCTGGAGGTCTTCATCACTGTGCGTCTGCGCCTGGACCGCGACTCCGAGGAGTTCCTCGCCTGGACGGCCCGCATCCCCCAGATCCGCGACGCTGTGCACGTGACCGGCCCCTACGACTACCTGCTGCACGTCTACGAGCACGACACCGCCACGCTCGACCACTTGCTCCGCACTCTCAAGCAGGAGGGCGGCGCCATGCAGACCCAGACCATCCTCGCCCTCCGCCCCGGGAGGACGGCGGAACGGTCCTGACATGCGAGCAGGGGCCGGATCCCATGGGATCCGGCCCCTGCTCGGCGTTCGCGGAGACGCTCTACTTGATGATCTTGGTGACCGTGCCGGCGCCCACCGTGTGGCCGCCCTCGCGGATGGCCAGACGCAGGCCCTCCTCCATGGCGATCGGGTGGATCAGCTCCACGTGGATCGTCGTGGTGTCGCCCGGCATGACCATCTCGGTGCCCTCGGGCAGCTCGATGACGCCGGTGACGTCGGTGGTGCGGAAGTAGAACTGCGGACGGTAGTTCGTGTAGAAGGGGTTGTGGCGGCCGCCCTCATCCTTGGTCAGGATGTAGACGTTCGCCTCGAACTCCGTGTGCGGGGTGACGGTGCCGGGCTGGGCGATGACCTGCCCGCGCTCGACGTCCTCGCGCTTGGTCCCGCGCAGCAGCAGACCGACGTTGTCGCCCGCCTCGCCCTCGTCGAGCTGCTTGCGGAACATCTCGATGCCGGTGATGGTGGTCTTCTCGGTCTTCTCGTGGATGCCCACGATCTCGACCTCGTCGTTCAGATGGATCGTGCCGCGCTCGACACGACCGGTGACGACCGTGCCGCGGCCGGTGATGGTGAAGACGTCCTCGATGGGCATCAGGAACGGCTTGTCCAGAGCGCGCTTCGGGGTCGGGATGTAGTCGTCGACCGCCTTCATGAGCTCCTTGATGGCCTCGACCCACTTCGGGTCGCCCTCCAGCGCCTTGAGCGCGGAGACGCGGATGATCGGAGCGTCGCGGTCGTAGTCCTGCGAGGCCAGCAGATCGCGGACCTCCTCCTCGACCAGCTCGAGGATCTCCTCGTCATCGACCATGTCGGCCTTGTTCAGCGCCACGACGATGGAGGGCACGCCCACCTGGCGGGCGAGCAGCACGTGCTCGCGGGTCTGGGGCATGGGGCCGTCGGTGGCGGCCACCACCAGGATGGCACCGTCCATCTGGGCCGCACCGGTGATCATGTTCTTGATGTAGTCGGCGTGGCCCGGGGCATCGACGTGCGCGTAGTGGCGCTTCTCCGTCTGGTACTCGACGTGGGAGATGTTGATCGTGATGCCGCGCTGGCGCTCCTCGGGAGCGTTGTCGATCTGATCGAACGGGGTGTACGGGTTGAGGTCCGGGTACTCGTCGTGGAGCACCTTCGTGATCGCCGCCGTCAACGTGGTCTTCCCGTGGTCGACGTGACCAATGGTGCCAATGTTGACGTGCGGCTTCGTCCGTTCGAACTTTGCCTTCGCCACAGTGTCCTCCTCAGGACGCTCAGGTAGTCGCTGGGCCGCACGATGCGGCCCCCGCTACGATTGCTTCTTTTTCATCATAGACGCCGGCTGACGAGCGCCCGCCCGTCGTACGGCATCCAAACCCTATGGGTTGATCATGCGCCCTTCGCGCCGGCGATGATCTCTTCGGCCACGTTGCGCGGAACCTCGGCGTAGGTCTCGAACTGCATCGAGAACACCGCCCGGCCCTGAGTGCGCGAACGCAGGTCTCCAACATAGCCGAACATCTCGGACAGCGGGACGCTGGCATCGATGACCTTCACGTTGCCGGCGTCGCCCATCTGCTTGATCTGCCCGCGACGGGAGTTGATGTCTCCCATGACGTCGCCCATGTACTCCTCGGGCGTGCGCACCTCCACGGCCATGATCGGCTCGAGCAGCACCGGCTTCGCCTGGCGGGCCGCCTCGCGGAAGCCCATGGTGCCGGCGATCTTGAAGGCCATCTCCGACGAGTCGACCTCGTGGTACGCGCCATCGAGCAGCGTGGCGCGCACGCCGACCACCGGGTAGCCGGCGAGGACGCCGGTCTGCATGGCGGCCTGGATGCCGGCGTCCACCGACGGGATGTACTCGCGCGGCACGCGGCCGCCGGTGACGGCGTCGACGAACTCGTACGTCTTGTCCTCGGTGACCTCCATGGGCTCGATCTTGATGATCACCCGGGCGAACTGGCCCGAACCGCCCGTCTGCTTCTTGTGCGTGTACTCGTAGTGGTCGACGGGCTTGCGGATCGTCTCGCGGTACGCGACCTGCGGGGCGCCCACGTTGGCCTCGACCTTGAACTCGCGCCGCATGCGGTCGACGAGGATGTCGAGCTGCAGCTCGCCCATGCCGGAGATCTCGGTCTGGCCGGTCTCGGCGTTGTGCTCGACCCGGAACGTCGGGTCCTCTTCGGCGAGCTTCTGGATGGCGATCGACAGCTTCTCCTGGTCGCCCTTGGTCTTCGGCTCGATGGCCATCGAGATGACGGGCTCCGGGAAGGTGATGGACTCCAGCACGATCGGCTTGGCGATGTCGCACAGCGTGTCGCCGGTGGTCGTGTCCTTCAGGCCGATGGCGGCGTAGATGTGGCCCGCGATGACCTCGTCGACCGGGTTCTCCTTGTTGGCGTGCATCTGGAAGAGCTTCCCGATGCGCTCCTTCTTGTCCTTCGTGGAGTTCAGGACGTGCTCGCCCTGCACTGCCTTGCCCGAGTAGACCCGGATGTAGGTCAGGCGCCCGTAGAACGGGTGGGTGACCACCTTGAAGGCGAGGGCCGAGAACGGCTCGTCGATGGAGGCCTGGCGCGTGATCTTGGTCTCGCCGTCGAGCTCGGTGCCCTCCACCGGCGGGACATCCTCCGGAGACGGCAGGTAGTCGACCACGGCGTCCAGCAGCGGCTGGATGCCCTTGTTCTTGAAGGCGGACCCGGCCAGGACGGGGTAGACCTCGCCGGCGATGGTCAGCTTGCGGATGGCGCCCTTGATCTCGTCGGTGGTGAGCTCTTCGCCGCCCAGGTACTTCTCGAGCAGGTCGTCGGACGACTCGGCCACGGCCTCGAGCAGCTTGGTGCGGTACTCTTCGGCCTTCTCTTTGAGGTCGTCCGGAATCGGCTCTTCCTCGTAGTGCTTGCCGAGCTCGACATCGCCGCGCCAGGTGAGGCCGCGCATGCCGATCAGGTCGACGACGCCCTCGAAGGTGTTCTCCGCCCCGATGGGCAGCTGGAGGACGAGCGGCTTGGCGCCGAGGCGATCGATGATCGTGCCGACGGTGTACTCGAAGTTGGCCCCGAGCTTGTCCATCTTGTTGACGAAGCAGATGCGCGGGACGTTGTACTTGTCGGCCTGCCGCCACACGGTCTCCGACTGGGGCTCCACGCCCTCCTTGCCGTCGAAGACCACGACGCCGCCGTCGAGCACGCGCAGCGAGCGCTCGACCTCGGAGGTGAAGTCGACGTGCCCGGGGGTGTCGATGATGTTGATCTGGTGCTTGTCCCAGAAGCAGGTCGTCGCCGCCGACGTGATGGTGATGCCGCGCTCCTTCTCCTGCGCCATCCAGTCCATCTGCGAGTCGCCCTCATGGGTCTCGCCGATCTTGTGGGTGATGCCGGTGTAGTAGAGGATGCGCTCAGTCGCGGTGGTCTTGCCGGCATCGATGTGAGCCATGATGCCGATATTGCGAACCTTCGTGAGGTCCGTGAGCACTTCGAGTGCCACAGTTTTCCTTCCGGATTGAAGCTATGCGTCCGATCCGTCCGCGACCGCGGACGGACGGCGGACTTACCAGCGGTAGTGCGCGAACGCCTTGTTGGACTCGGCCATCTTGTGCGTGTCCTCGCGGCGCTTCACCGCGGCGCCGAGGCCGTTGG
Source organism: Pseudoclavibacter sp. (assembly GCA_047722305.1). Classification (GTDB taxonomy): domain Bacteria; phylum Actinomycetota; class Actinomycetes; order Actinomycetales; family Microbacteriaceae; genus JAKVJE01. The sequence continues at coordinate 35,248 of JBDNYM010000011.1, forward strand.
ATGCGTCGAGGATCTCGTTGGTGAGCCGCTCGGTCATGGTCTTCTCGCGGCGCAGGCGCGCGTAGGTGACCAGCCAGCGCAGGGCCAGCGTGTTGGCGCGGTGAGGCTTGACCTCGACCGGGACCTGGTAGGTCGACCCGCCGACGCGGCGGGAGCGGACCTCGAGGCTGGGGCGGACGTTGTCGAGCGCCTTCTTCAGCGTGGCGACCGGGTCTTCCCCGTTCTTCTCGCGCGTGCCCTCGAGGGCGGCGTAGACGATGCGCTCGGCGAGGCCGCGCTTCCCGTCCAGGAGGATCTTGTTGACGAGCTGTGTGACGATCGGAGCGTGGTAGACCGGATCGGCGACGACCGGGCGCTTCGGAGCGGGACCCTTACGCGGCATTACTTCTTCTCTTTCTTCGCACCGTAACGGCTGCGAGCCTGCTGGCGGTCCTTCACCGACTGGGTGTCGAGAGCACCGCGAACGATCTTGTAACGGACACCGGGGAGGTCTTTCACACGGCCGCCGCGGACGAGCACCATGGAGTGCTCCTGGAGGTTGTGGCCCTCACCGGGGATGTAGGCCGTCACCTCGATGCCATTGCTGAGCTTGACGCGGGCCACCTTGCGCAGCGCCGAGTTCGGCTTCTTCGGTGTGGTCGTGTACACGCGAGTGCACACCCCGCGCTGCTGCGGGTTCGCTTTCAGGGCCGGGGCCTTCGTCTTGACGACCTTCGCCCGGCGGCCCTTGCGCACCAACTGCTGAATAGTGGGCACTGCTTTGCTCCTCTGGATAGCTCTGTTCTGCTGCGATCTCGGCCGTGCCTTCGACACGGAAAGCTCGGACCCGCCGATCAGGGACATGGTGTGTTCGGAAGCACAATGTGCTCGAAGACACGGTGTCGCACCGGAATCAGCGGCGAATACGTGGTACACCCGTCGGGCGCGCCAACTAGAGAGCCTAGCGAATCCCGAGCAGGACGTCAAACAGCGGGGCGGCGGCGATCCCGGGCCCGGCCACGCTCACGGCGCGACCGCGACCCGCACCTGCTGCAGCGCCGTCCGGACGGCCGCGACGTACGTCGCCTGGCCGCTTTGATTGGGATGGATGCCGTCGGCGGCCAGCTGCTGCGGCTGCCCGCCGATCCGGCCGTCCCAGTCGGCGACGGCGACGTTGCGCCGCCCAGCCGCGGCGGCCCGGATGGCCTGGTTGTCGCCGGCGGTCCAGGACCGGTCCGCATGCACGTCCACCAGGACCACCCGACGGTTGGCGCCCACCTCGTCGAGGAACGCGGTGAGCTGCGCCGCCGAGATGGTCCCGTTGGTGCCCACGTGCACGATGAGCACCCGGCGGGCACGGCCCTGCCGCAGCCAGGCCCGGGCCGCATCCAGCGTCTGCGGCCCCTGGCGTCCCACCTGCGCGTCGACGACGATGCCCGGGAACGCCGCGCTCAGCGCCGGGGCGGCCGCGAGCATGACCGAGTCGCCCACGGCCAGCAGCTGCCGCCCACCGACCGTGATCGGGGCCACCGGGGCGGCAGGGTCGGCCGACGCGGCCGGGCTCCGGGGGCTCGCCGAGCCCCCGCCCGGCGTCACCCGCACATACTGCCGCCCGGCGGCGATGTAGCGCTCGGCGCTCGTATGCGCGGGGGCGGTGAGCACCGACACCACCAGCAGCCCCGTCACGATCGCCGCCGCCCCGGTCAGCGTCAGCCGCAGCCCCCGACGCGGATGCAGGGCGGCGCGGATGCGGGCCAGGGACGCCCGGAAGCCGCGGGCCACCACCGGGCGCTCGATCCAGCGGTAGCTGGCCGCCGCGATCGCCACCGACGCGCCCACCGCCACCACGACCTGCAGCACCGTGCCCAGCACCCCCAGCCGCCCGAACAGGAAGGCGCCGAGGATGATCAGCGGCCAGTGCCACAGGTACAGCGAGTACGAGCGCTCCCCGACCCAGACCAGCGGGCGGGACGATAGCGCTCGGCCGCCCCAGCCCCGGTCGTCGGCGAGCGTCAGCACCAGCACCGCCGTCACCGCGCACAGCGCCAGCATCCCGCCCAGGTAGGTGCGGCCCGCATCCGCCGGCAGCGCCCAGAACCCCGCCACCACGGCCAGGCTGGACCCGACCGACACCGCCTGCAACGCCGGCGCGGACAGCGGCAGTCGCCGGGACTCCCCCAGCGGGCGCCAGAACGCCGCCGCCGCCCCCAGCATCAGCCCGAAGGCATGCGTGTGCGTCGCCAGGTAGATCGGGCTCGGGTCCGCGCCCGGCACGTAGCCGAGCGCCATGCCCAGCGCCGACAGCCCGGCCGCCGCCGCCGCGAAGACCACCCGCCGCCGCCGCGAACGCGCCCAGCGCAGTACCGCCAGCAGCACCAGCGGCCACACCAGGTAGAACTGCTCCTCCACTGCCAGCGACCACAGGTGGGCGAACACCAGCGGCGCCGTCTGATCGAAGTACGACCCGTGCACCGCGATAGCCAGCCAGTTCGAGGTGTAGGTCAGCCCGCCGAACAGCTGCCGGCCCAGGCGCACCCGCAGATCGGGAGGGAAGACGATCAGCAGCGCCGTGACCAGGGTCACCATCGCGAACAGGGCCGGGAACAGGCGCCGCATGCGCCCCAGCCAGAACCGGGGGACTCCGGAGAGCCCCTCCGGCATCCAGCGCGTCAGCAGCGTCGAGGTGATCAGGTAGCCGCTGATGACGAAGAAGACATCCACGCCCAGGTTGCCGCCCGGCAGCCAGCGCGGATTCAGGTGGTAGACCACGACGGCGGCGATCGCCACCGCCCGCAGCCCGTCGAGGGCCAGCAGCCGGCGCGCCGGCGCCCCCGCCAGGTCGCCCTTCGCCGGGTCGTGCATCACGTCCACTCCATCCGATCTCTCAGTCTACGGATGGGGTTGGAATGGGCCGGACAGGACGAGGGCGCGGCGCCGTCGCGGACGAGGCCCGCCCCATCGGCCGGCTTGGGGCGGGTCTGCCGGTCAGCTGCGACACGCCCCCGGGACGACGAGAAGGCGGGGCGCCCGTGAGCGCCCCGCCTCGTCGCACCGTCGGACGACGGCCTAGTTGTACGTCCCCGGCTCGAAGTTGCCGAAGTCGTCGACGTCGGCGAACCCGAGGTCGTCCTGGCTGAAATCGACCGAGTCGTCGAACAGCCGGTTCGGGTACCGCTCGGCGCGGGCCTCCTCGGTGGGGACCACGGTGGAGTCGCGGTACCGCGACAGGCCGGTCCCGGCGGGGATGATCTTGCCGATGATCACGTTCTCCTTCAGGCCGACCAACGGGTCGGAGTTGCCCTCCAGCGCCGCCTGGGTGAGCACCCGGGTGGTCTCCTGGAAGGACGCCGCCGACAGCCACGAGTCCGTGGCCAGCGACGCCTTGGTGATGCCCATGACCTCCTGGCGGCCGGACGCCGGCTTCTGGTGTTCGACCACCGCAGCGCGGTTGACGCGGTTGTACTGCGAGACGTCGACCAGCTCGCCGGGCAGCAGATCGGTGTCGCCGTGCTCGACGACCGTGATCTTGCGCATCATCTGACGCACGATCACCTCGATGTGCTTGTCGTGAATCGGCACGCCCTGCGACCGGTAGACCTCCTGGACGCCGTCGACGAGCAGACGCTGCGTGGCGCGCACGCCCTTGACCCGCATGACCTCCTTGGGGTCGAGCGAGCCGGCCTGCAGCTGCGCGCCCAGCTCGACATGCTGGCCATCTTCGACCAGCAGCTTCGCGCGGCGCAGCACCGAGTAGGCGCGCACCTCGGACCCGTCGTCGGGGGTGACCAGCACCTGGCGCCCCTTCTCGGTGTCCTCGATGTGGACCGTGCCGGCCACCTCGCTGATCGGCGAGGCGTTCTTCGGCGTACGGGCCTCGAACAGCTCGGTCACGCGGGGCAGGCCCTGGGTGATGTCGTCGGCCGAGGCGGAACCGCCCTGGTGGAACGTCCGCAGCGTCAGCTGGGTGCCGGGCTCGCCGATCGACTGGGCGGCGATGATGCCCACCGCCTCGCCGATGTCGACGCGCTTGCCGGTGGCCAGCGAGCGGCCGTAGCACATCTGGCACACGCCGACCGCGGAGTCGCAGGTGAGCACCGAGCGCACCTTGACCGTGGTGATGCCCGCCGCCAGCAGACGGTCGATGAGCACGTCGCCCACGTCGGAGCCGGCCTCGGCGATGATCTCGCCCTGGGCGTCCACCGCGTCCACGGCGAGCGTGCGCGAGTACACGGAGTTCTCGACGTTCTCGTCGCGGACGATCTTGCCGTCGACCTCGCGGCCGATGACGTACTCGACCCCGCGATGGGTGCCGCAGTCGTGCTCGCGGATGATGACGTCCTGCGCCACATCCACCAGACGACGGGTCAGGTAGCCCGAGTCGGCCGTCCGCAGGGCGGTGTCGGCCAGGCCCTTGCGGGCGCCGTGCGTGGCGTTGAAGTACTCGAGGTTCGACAGGCCCTCGCGGTAGTTCGACACGATGGGGCGCGGGATGATGTCGCCCTTCGTGTCGGTGACCAGGCCGCGGATGCCGACGATGTTGCGCACCTGCAGCCAGTTGCCGCGGGCGCCCGAGTTCACCATGCGGAACACGTTGTTCTCGCGCGGGAAGTTCGCCTTCATGCTGTCGGCGATCTTGTCGGTGGCCTCGGACCAGATGCGGATCAGATCGGCGCGGCGCTCGCCCTCCGTGGTGAGACCGAGGTCGAACTGCTCCTGGACCGCATTGGCCTTCTTCTCGTACTCGGCCACGATCTCGCCCTTGTCGCCGGGAGTGACCATGTCGCTCAGCGCGATCGTGACGCCGGACCGGGTGCCCCAATGGAAGCCCGCGTCCTTGATCTTGTCGAGCGTCTCGGCCACGATGGCGCGGTCGTAGCGCTCGGCCAGGCTGTTGACGATGTTGCCGAGCTGCCCCTTGTCGGCCTGGCGCTCGTAGTACGGGTAGTCGGCCGGCAGCAGGTCGTTGAACAGCGCCCGCCCGAGGGTGGTGTGGTTGTCGAACGGCTTGCCCGGCACGAAGCCCTCCGGCTCCTCGCCCGGCGCGAACACGAGGCCATCCATGCGGATGAAGCACTTCGCGTTCATGTCGAGAGCGCCCGCGTCACGGGCCATGATCGCCTCGGCGACGTTGGAGAAGTAGTGGCCCTCGCCGGCCACGCCCTCCTTCTCGTCGGTCAGGTAGTACAGGCCGATCACCATGTCCTGCGACGGCTGGGTGACCGGGCGGCCATCCGACGGCTTCAGGATGTTGTTGCTGGAGAGCATGAGGATGCGGGCCTCGGCCTGCGCCTCCACGCCCAGCGGCAGGTGGACGGCCATCTGGTCGCCGTCGAAGTCGGCGTTGAACGCCGCGCAGGCCAGCGGGTGCAGCTGGATGGCCTTGCCCTCGATCAGCAGCGGCTCGAACGCCTGGATGCCCAGACGGTGCAGGGTGGGGGCGCGGTTGAGCAGCACCGGGCGATCCTTGATGACCTCTTCGAGGACATCCCAGACCTCCGGGCTGGAGCGCTCCACCTTGCGCTTGGCCGACTTGATGTTCTGCGCGTAGCCGAGCTCGATGAGCCGCTTGATGACGAACGGCTTGAACAGCTCCAGCGCCATCTGCTTGGGCAGGCCGCACTGGTGCATCTTCAGCTGCGGGCCGACGACGATCACCGAACGGCCCGAGTAGTCGACGCGCTTGCCGAGCAGGTTCTGGCGGAACCGGCCCTGCTTGCCCTTGAGCATGTCGGACAGCGACTTGAGGGCGCGGTTGCCCGTGCCGGTGACGGGACGCCCGCGGCGGCCGTTGTCGAACAGCGCGTCGACGGCCTCCTGCAGCATCCGCTTCTCGTTGTTGACGATGATCTCGGGCGCGTTCAGGTCGAGCAGCCGCCGCAGGCGGTTGTTGCGGTTGATGACGCGGCGGTAGAGGTCGTTCAGGTCGCTGGTGGCGAACCGGCCGCCGTCGAGCTGCACCATCGGGCGCAGCTCCGGCGGGATGACCGGAACCACGTTGAGCACCATCGCGGCCGGGGAGATGCCGGTCTTCAGGAAGGCGTTGACCACGCGGAGGCGCTTGATGGCGCGGATCTTCTTCTGGCCGCGGCCGTTGGCGATCTGCTCGCGCAGGCTGGTGGCCTCCGAGGCCAGGTCGAAGTCCTGCAGACGGCGCTGCACCGCCTCGGCGCCCATGTGGCCCTCGAAGTAGTCGCCGAAGCGATCCTCGAGCTCGTGGTAGACCGCGTCCTCGGGCAGCAGGTCGCCCACCGACAGGGTGCGGAACTTCTCCCACACCTCTTCGAGGCGGTGGATCTGGTCGTCGAACGACTTGGCGAGCTGCTTGAGGTCCTTCTCGCCGTTGTCCTTCGCGCGGCGGATGGCATCGGCCTTCGCCTTGTCCTCCTCCAGCTGCGCGATCTGCTGCTCCAGCTTCTCCTGGCCGGCGGCCAGCTCGGAGTCGCGCGCCTGCCCGATCTCGAGCAGCTCGTTGCGCAGGTCGGCCTCCAGGTCGGGGAGATCCTCGTGCCGGGTCTCGTCATCGACGCTCACGATCATGTACGCGGCGAAGTAGATGACCTTCTCCAGGTCTTTCGGCGCCATGTCGAGCAGGTAGCCGAGGCGGCTGGGCACGCCCTTGAAGTACCAGATGTGGGTGACCGGGGCGGCCAGGGCGATATGCCCCATGCGCTCGCGGCGCACGGAGGACTTCGTGACCTCCACGCCGCAGCGCTCGCACACGATGCCCTTGAAGCGGATGCGCTTGTACTTGCCGCAGGCGCACTCCCAGTCCTTGGTGGGACCGAAGATGCGCTCGCAGAACAGGCCGTCCTTCTCGGGCTTCAGGGTGCGGTAGTTGATGGTCTCCGGCTTCTTGACCTCGCCATGCGACCAGCTCAGGATGTCCTCGGTGGTGGCCAGCCCGATCTTCAGCTCGCTGAATTCATTCGTCTCGAGCAAAATTCTCTACTTTCTCAGTCTTGGGGTGAAGTGGTTGGGTGCCTGGCGGATCAGGCCTCGCCCACCGGCCCCGACTCGAACTGCGATGAGATGTTGATGCCGAGTTCCTCGGCGGGGTTGAAGTCGTCCTCCTCGGAGTCCTTCAGGCTGACCTCCTGGCCCTGGGCGTTGAGCACCTGCACGTTGAGGCACAGGGACTGCATCTCTTTCATGAGCACCTTGAACGACTCGGGGATGCCGGGCTCCTGGATGTTCTCGCCCTTGACGATCGCCTCGTACGCCTTGACGCGGCCGATGACGTCGTCCGACTTGATGGTCATCATCTCCTGCAGAGCGTGGGCGGCGCCGTACGCGTACAGCGCCCACACCTCCATCTCGCCGAAGCGCTGGCCGCCGAACTGCGCCTTTCCGCCCAGCGGCTGCTGGGTGATCATCGAGTACGGGCCGGTCGAGCGCGCGTGGATCTTGTCGTCGACCAGGTGGTGCAGCTTCAGGATGTACATGTAGCCCACCGAGACCGGCTCGGGGAACGGGTCGCCGGAGCGGCCGTCGAACAGCTCGACCTTGCCGGTGTGGTCGATCATGCGCACGCCGTCGCGGTTGGGCAGCGTGGAGTCGAGCAGACCGGCGATCTCGTCCTCGCGGGCGCCGTCGAACACGGGGGTGGCGACCTTCGTGTTCGGTTCGGCCTCGCGGGCGCCGGCCGGCAGCTTCGCTGCCCAGTCGGGCTCGCCCTCCACCTTCCAGCCCTGCTTGGCGGCCCATCCGAGATGGACCTCCAGCACCTGGCCGAAGTTCATCCGGCCGGGCACGCCCAGCGGGTTGAGGATGATGTCGACCGGGGTGCCGTCGGGCAGGAACGGCATGTCCTCGACCGGCAGGATCTTCGAGATGACGCCCTTGTTGCCGTGGCGGCCGGACAGCTTGTCGCCGACGCGGATCTTGCGCTTCTGGGCGATGTAGACCACCACGCGCTGGTTGACGCCGTTGCCGAGTTCGTCGTCGCCCTCCTCGGCGTCGAAGACCTGCACGCCGATGACGGTGCCGCCCTCGCCGTGCGGCACCTTCAGCGAGGTGTCGCGCACCTCGCGGCTCTTCTCGTTGAAGATGGCGCGCAGCAGGCGCTCCTCGGCCGACAGCTCGGTCTCGCCCTTCGGCGTGACCTTGCCGACCAGGATGTCGCCCTGGTGCACCTCGGCGCCGATGCGCACGATGCCGCGCTCGTCGAGGTTGTTCAGCATGTCGTTGGAGATGCTGGGCAGATCGCGGGTGATCTCCTCCTTGCCGAGCTTGGTGTCGCGGGCGTCGACGTCGTACTCCTCGATGTGGATCGAGGTGAGCGTGTCGTTCTTCACGAGGTTCTCGGAGATGATGATCGCGTCCTCGTAGTTCAGGCCCTCCCACGACATGAACGCGACCAGCAGGTTCTTGCCGAGCGCCAGCTCGCCATCCTGCGTGGCCGGGCCGTCGGCGATGACCTGCCCCTGCTCCAGGCGCTGCCCCTCGCGCACGATCACGCGCGCGTTGAAGCAGGTGCCCTGGTTGGAGCGGCCGAACTTCTGCATCGGGTAGGTGACGGTCTCGCCGTCGTCCTGCTCGACGCTGACCGCGTCGGCCGAGACCTCGACGACCACGCCGGCCTCCTTGGCCACCACGACGTCGCCCGAGTCGTAGGCGGTGAAGCCCTCCATGCCGGTGCCGACCAGCGGGCTGTCGGTCTGCAGCAGCGGCACGGCCTGGCGCTGCATATTCGCCCCCATCAGGGCGCGGTGGCCGTCGTCGTGCTCCAGGAACGGAATCAGCGAGGTGCCCACCGACACCATCTGGCGCGGGGAGACATCGATGTAGTCGACGTCGGCGGCGTCGGCCAGGTCGACGATCTCGCCGCCCTGCATCCGGGACAGGACGCGCTCGTCGGCCAGGTGGCCGTCCGCGGTCAACGGGGTGTTGGCCTGGGCGATGACGTGGTCGAGCTCGTCGGAGGCGGTCAGGTAGTCGACGTCGTTGGTGACCTGCTTGTCGACCACGCGGCGGTACGGCGTCTCGATGAAGCCGAACGAGTTGATGCGCGCGAACGTCGCGAGCGCGCCGATCAGGCCGATGTTCGGACCCTCGGGGGTCTCGATCGGGCACATGCGGCCGTAGTGCGACGAGTGCACGTCGCGCACCTCGACGCCGGCCCGCTCGCGCGAGAGGCCGCCGGGGCCCAGCGCCGACAGACGGCGCTTGTTGGTGACGCCGGCCAGCGGGTTGTTCTGGTCCATGAACTGCGACAGCTGGCTGGTGCCGAAGAACTCCTTGATGGCGGCCACCACCGGGCGGACGTTGATCAGGGTCTGCGGGATGATCGCATCGGCGTCCTGGGTGGTCATGCGCTCGCGCACCACGCGCTCCATGCGGGCCAGGCCCGTGCGGACCTGGTTCTGCACCAGCTCGCCGACCGCGCGGATGCGGCGGTTGCCGAAGTGGTCGATGTCATCGACGTCGAGTCGCAGCTCGATCTCCCGGCCGTCGCGGACGCCCGGCAGGGTCTTCTCGCCGGCGTGCAGGGCCACCATGTACTTGATGGTCTTGACGATGTCCTCGACCGACAGCACGGAGTCGCTGATCGGGGCGTCGATGCCGAGCTTGCGGTCGATCTTGTAGCGGCCGACCTTGGCGAGCCCGTAGCGCTTCGGGTTGAAGTAGAAGTTCTCCAGCAGCGTGCGGGCGGCCTCGCTGGCCACCTGCTCGCCCGGGCGCAGCTTGCGGTAGATGTCCTTGAGGGCGTCCTCCTTGGTGAGGATGGGGTCCTTGTCGAGCATGTCGAGGATGACGTCGTAGCCGCCGAACTCCTTGCGGATGTCGTCGGAGGTCAGCCCCAGGGCCTTCAGGAAGACAATGATGGACTGCTTGCGCTTGCGGTCGATGCGCACGCCCACCTGGTCGCGACGGTCGATCTCGAACTCGAGCCACGCGCCGCGGCTGGGGATGACGCGGGAGGAGAAGACCTCCTTGTCGGAGTTCTTCTCGAAGGCCCGCTCGAAGTACACGCCCGGCGAACGCACCAGCTGCGAGACGACCACGCGCTCGGTGCCGTTGACGATGAAGGTGCCCTTGTCGGTCATGAGCGGGAAATTGCCCATGAACACGGTCTGCATCTTGATCTCGTTGTTCTTGGTGTTCGAGAACGCGGCCTCGACGTACAGCGGCGCCTCGTACGTCTTGCCCCGCTCGCGGCACTCCGCGATGCTGTAGCGCGGCGGTTCCAGCGACGGATTCGAGAACGTCAGCTCCATGGTCTCGGCGTTGTCGGTGATCGGGGAGAGCTCCTCGAAGACCTCGCCCAGGCCGCTCTGCTCGGGGACGTCGTGACGCCCCTCCGCCTTGGCCTGCGCCAGGCGGTTGCGCCAGCGCTCGTTGCCGATGAGCCAGTCGTAGCTCTCGGTCTGCAGCGCCAGCAGGTCGGGAACCGTGATCGGCTCCGTGACTCGGGCGAACGAGAGGCGGCGGTGCTCGCGGCTCTCAGGCAGATCAGTGGACGTGGACGAGGTGCGCGCAGCAGCCAATGCGATTTCCTCCAGGAATCCTCGCGGATTCGTCTCTAGTACTCGTGTTGTGGGTCAAGCCACCAGTTTGTGATCGGGCACGCCGCCGACGCGGGCGTCCACCCACCGCTATATGAGGGTACGAATCTGGGAGCGCAACCCCCAACCATATGCCCTTCACCGGGATCTGTCCAGGGTTGATTCCCGGGAACAGCGGATCCTGGCCGAATCCGCCCGACGGCACCCGGCCCCGGGCTTACAATTCAGGGGCGCAATTCGCAGAACTTGTATACCAGCGCTTGTGCAGCGCTCGACTGGAAGGCAAGGCAGATGCGGCCCGTTCAGCATGACGACACCGGCGCCCTCGGCGCCTCCGACCCCGCCTTCCCCTCCCATCTCTCCATGTCCGACCGGGCCTACCGCCTTGTCAAGGAGCGCATCCTCAACGGCACCCTCGGCAGCGAGGAGCTGTTCAGCGAAGGGCTCATCGCGCAGCAACTCGACAGCTCGCGCACCCCCGTCCGCGAAGCCTTCCTGCGCCTTCAGGCCGAAGGATGGATCCAGCTGTACCCCAAGCGGGGCGCCATGGTCGTCCCCATCGGCCGCAACGAGAAGATCGCCGTCCTCGAGGCCCGCGAACTGCTGGAGAGCCACGCCATCGCCCGCGCCACCCGCTCCCCGCTCGCCGCCAAACTGCTCGTCACCGATCTGCGCGCCATCATCGTCCTGCAGAAACGGGCCCTCACCGAGCGCGACGGCTCCACCTACGCCCGCACCGACCAGGCCTTCCACCGCCGGGTCGTCGAAGCCGGCGGCAACCCGTTCCTGTCGAACTTCTACTCCACCCTCGCCGACCGCCACCGCCGCATGACCAGCGCCTCCGTCTGGGGCAAGGCCAGCGTCGCCCGGCGCGTCATCGCCGAGCACGAAGAACTCACCGACGCCATCGGCCGCTGCGACGCCAAAGGGTACGTGCGGCTGCTGCACCCGCACCTGCTCGACAACCACCACCCCTGATCGGGCGATCCCCGCCC
>JBDNYM010000012.1:0-10240 GCA_047722305.1 Pseudoclavibacter sp.
CACGGCCACCGGCGGGCGCGCGCCGACGGGCGGCACGGGGGCGCCGTCCTCCAGATCACCTGGGAGGACGCGGCGCCCGCGCAGGTCGTCCCGCAGGAGATCGCGGGGATGGCCGTCCGCTATCTCGACGACGACGTGGTGGTCGTAGACAAGCCCGTCGGGGTGGTTGCGCACCCGGCCACGAGCTGGACCGGCCCGACCGTCCTCGGCGGCCTGGCGGCGCTGGGCATCAGCGTGGCGCCGGCCGGACCCCCGGAGCGGCAGGGGATCGTGCAGCGGCTGGATGTGGGCACGAGCGGCCTGATGATGGTCGCCCGCACCGTGCCCGCCTACTCGGCGCTGAAACAGATGTTCCGCGAGCACACGGTGGACAAGATCTATCACGCCGTGGCGCACGGGCAGATGGACCCCCTGTCGGGGACGATCGCCGGCCCGATCGGCCGCGCCCCCGGTTCGGAGTGGAAGTTCGCGGTCGTAGCGGGCGGCAAGCCCGCCGTGACCCACTACGACACCCTGGAAGCGTTCCGGTACGGCTCGCTGCTGGAGATCCGCCTGGAGACGGGGCGCACGCACCAGATCCGGGTGCACCTGTCGGCGGAGCACCATCCGCTGATGGGAGACCCCCTGTACGGGGCGGACCCCACCCTGGCCGCCCGCCTGGGGCTGACCCGGCAGTGGCTGCACGCGGTGCGCCTGAGCTTCGACCACCCGATCACCGGCGAGCGCGTGGACGTGCGCAGCGACTACCCGGCCGACCTGGCCGCCGCGCTCGAAACCCTGCGCCGCGGCGATTAGGCTGGTGGCCGTCCGGCGGCCGGGGCCGGGCTGGGAGGAATGGCGTGGCTGGTTCTGAGAGTTTCGTCCATCTGCACGTGCACACCGAGTACTCGATGCTCGACGGCGCGGCGAAGGTCAAACCGCTGATCCAGTCGGCGGTCGAGATGGGCATGCCCGCGCTGGCCATCACCGACCACGGCAACATGTTCGGCGCCTACGAGTTCTACCACGCCTGCAAAGACGCCGGCATCAAGCCGATCATCGGCCTGGAGGGATATCTCACCCCCGGCACGCAGCGGCAGGAGCGGCGGCGCGTCAAGTGGGGCAACGGGGGAGAGGACGACGTCTCCGGCGGCGGCGCCTACACGCACCTCACGCTGCTGTCGCGCACCACCGAGGGCATGCACAACCTGTTCCGGCTGGCCTCGCTGTCGTCGATCGAGGGCTTCTACTTCAAGCCGCGGATGGACCGGGAGCTGCTGCACCGGTACGCCAAGGGGCTCATCGCCACCACCGGCTGCCCGAGCGGCGAGATCCAGACCCGCCTGCGCCTGGGGCAGTACGACGAGGCGGTCGAGGTGGCCGCCGAGATGCGGGACATCTTCGGCAGAGACAACTACTACTGCGAGATCATGGACCACGGCCTCGACATCGAGCGCCGGGTCACCAAGGACCTGCTGCGGCTGGCCAAGCAGCTCGGTCTGCCGCTGATCGCCAGCAACGACCTGCACTACACCCATGCAGAGGACGCGCACGCCCACGCGGCCCTGCTGTGCGTCCAGTCGGCCAGCACGCTCGACGACCCGAAGCGATTCCGGTTCGGCGCCGACGAGTTCTACCTGAAGTCGCCCCAGCAGATGCGGCAGATCTTCCGGGAGTTCCCGGAGGCCTGCGACAACACGCTGAAGATCGCCGAGCAGTGCGAGGTCGAGTTCGTCAAGCGCGACCTCACCCCGAAGTTCCCGGTGCCGGAGGGGGAGAGCGAGCTCTCGTGGTTCAAGAAGGAGGTCGCCACCGGCCTGCACAGCCGGTACGGGGCGACCGTCCCCGCCCCGGTGCAGGAGCGCGCCGACTACGAGATGGGCATCATCGAGCAGATGGGCTTCCCGGGGTACTTCCTGGTGGTCGCCGACTTCATCCAGTGGGGCAAGAGCCACGGGGTGCACATCGGCCCTGGCCGCGGCTCGGCGGCCGGCTCCATGGTCGCCTACGCCATGCACATCACCGAGGTGGACCCCCTCGAACACGGCCTCATCTTCGAGCGGTTCCTCAACCCGGAGCGCGTGTCGATGCCCGATGTGGACGTCGATCTCGACGACCGCCGCCGGGGCGACGTCATCAAGTACGTCACCGAGAAGTACGGCTACGATCGGGTCTGCCAGATCGTCACCTACGGGTCCATCAAGGCCAAGCAGGCGCTGAAAGACTCGTCGCGCGTGCTCGGCTACCCCTACTCGGAGGGCGACAAGCTCACCAAGGAGTTCCCGCCCGCCGTGCAGGGCCACGAGATGACCCTGCAGGAGATCTACGACCCCGACGCCGCCCGCTACGCCGAGGGGCAGAAGTTCCGCGAGGTGGTCTCCGACTCCGACGTCTCGCAGAAGATCGTCGAGACCGCCAAGGGCCTGGAAGGGCTCAAACGCCAGTGGGGCGTCCACGCCGCCGGCGTGATCATGAGCCAGGAGCCGCTCATCGACAACATCCCCATCATGAAGCGGGAGGAGGACGGGGCGATCATCACCCAGTTCGCCTACCCGCCCTGCGAGAACCTGGGCCTGCTCAAGATGGACTTCCTGGGGCTGCGCAACCTCACCATCATGGGCGACGCCGTCGAGTCGGTGAAGGCCAACCGGAACGTCGACATCACTCTCGAGCAGCTGCCGCTGGACGACCCGAAGGCCTACGCCCTGCTGTCGCGCGGCGACACCCTGGGCGTGTTCCAGCTCGACGGGGGCCCCATGCGCACCCTGCTGCGCCAGATGAAGCCCGACAGCTTCAACGACATCTCGGCCGTCATCGCCCTGTACCGCCCCGGCCCCATGGGCATGAACTCGCACACCAACTACGCGCTGCGCAAGAACGGCCTGCAGGAGATCACCCCGATCCATCCGGAGCTCTCGGAGCCGCTGCACGACATCCTCTCCGAGACCTACGGCCTCATCGTCTACCAAGAGCAGGTCATGGCCGTCGCCCAGAAGGTGGCCGGGTTCAGCCTCGGCCAGGCCGACCTGCTGCGCCGCGCGATGGGCAAGAAGAAGAAGGCCGAGCTGGACAAGCAGTACGCCAACTTCGACTCGGGAATGAAAGCCAACGGGTTCTCCGAGGCAGCCATCAAGGCGTTGTGGGACACCCTGTTGCCGTTCGCCGGCTACGCGTTCAACAAAGCGCACAGCGTCGGCTACGGCCTGGTGTCGTACTGGACCGCCTACCTCAAGGCCAACTACCCGCAGGAGTACATGGCGGCGCTGCTGACCAGCGTCGGCGACTCCAAAGACAAGATGGCGGTGTATCTCAATGAGTGCCGGCGGATGAAGATCGCCGTGCTGCCGCCTGACGTCAACCAATCCGAGCTGGGGTTCACCGCCGTCGGCGAGGACGTCCGCTTCGGCCTCGGCGCCGTGCGCAACGTCGGGGCGAACGTGGTGCGCGACATCGCCGAGACCCGGCGCGACGAGGGGGAGTTCACCTCGTTCCACGACTTCCTGCGCAAGGTGCCCGTCAACGTGTGCAACAAACGCACCGTCGAATCGCTCATCAAGGCGGGCGCGTTCGACTCGTTCGGCAGCAGCCGGCGGGCCCTGCTGGAGGTGTCGGACGAGGCCGTCGAGGCCGCCGCCCAGCTCAAGCGCAACGAGGCCCACGGCCAGGTCGACCTCTTCGGCGGGCTGCTCGACCTGGACGAGGACGGTTCGGTCGTCCCCGACCTGCCCGAGTGGGACAAGCACACCAAGCTGTCGTTCGAGCGCGAGATGCTGGGGCTGTACGTCTCCGACCATCCGCTGGCGGGCCTGGAGCGCGAGCTCACCAAGCATGCCGACGCCAACATCGCCGAGATCACCGCCGGCGAGCGGTACCAGGACGGCGAGCAGGTCACCATCGCCGGGCTGCTCACCACCGTGCAGCGGCGCATCGCCCGCTCGTCGGGCAACGAGTACGCGATCGTGCAGGTGGAAGACTTCACCGCCGAGATGTCAGTGCTGTTCATGGGCAAGACGTTCCAGGAATTCGCGCCCGCCCTGGTCGCCGACACCATCGTGGTCGTGCGCGGACGCATCAGCGTGCGCGACGACGGGGTCAACCTGCAGGCCTACTCCATCTACTCGCCCCCGCTGGCCGGTGCCGGCATGGGGTCCGGGCCCCTGACCCTGCGCATCCCCGAGGTGGCGGCCACCCCCGAGATCGTGACCGACCTCTCCAACATCCTGATCCAGCACCGGGGCGACACCGAGGTGCTGCTCGACCTGGTGCGCGGGGAGGCGGTGCGCTCGTTCGAGATCCCCTACCGGGTGGAGGTCACCGCCGATCTGTACGCCGACCTGAAGGCCCTGCTCGGGGCCGAATGCATCGGGTAGCGGCGCGACTAGACTCGGAGCATGATCAGGCGGATCGACCTTCGCGGCACTCATCTCACACGTCGACAGCTCCGGGATCGGCTCCCGCGGGCCGAAGGATCGGCAGGGCATGCCGATGAGGTGGCGCGCGAACTCGTCGAGCAGGTCCGCGACCAGGGCGAGGCCGCGATCCGCGACCAGGCCCGGCGCTTCGACGGCGGCGAGCCGGCATCCATCCGGGTCCCGGCCGCCGACATCGCCGCCGCCGTCGACGGGCTCGCCCCCGAGCTGCGCGACGCCATCACCGTCACCATCGACCGGGTGCGGGAGGCGACCGCGGCGCAGCTGCACGAGACCGTTGCCACCGAGTTCTCGCCGGATGCGCGCATCGTGCAGCGGTGGGTGCCTGTCGAGCGGGTGGGGCTCTACGTTCCCGGCGGCAAGGCTGTGTATCCGTCCAGCGTCATCATGAACGCCGTGCCGGCCCAGGTCGCGGGGGTGGAGTCGCTGGCCCTGGCGTCGCCGGGGCAGCGCGACTTCGCCGGAGCGGTGCACCCCACCATCCTGGCCGTCGCCGGGCTGCTCGGCGTCGACGAGGTGTACGCGATGGGCGGCGCCGGGGCCATCGGCGCTTTCGCGTACGGGGTCGACGAGATCGGCCTCGACCCCGTCGATGTCATCAGCGGACCGGGCAACGCCTTCGTCGCGGCCGCCAAACGGGCCGTCAGCGGCGTGTGCGGCATCGACGCGGTCGCCGGGCCCACTGAGATCATGATCCTGGCCGACGAGACCGCTGACCCCGACTACGTGGCCGCCGACCTGCTCGGCCAGGCCGAGCACGACGAACTCGCCGGCTGCGTGCTGGTGACCGCCTCTGAGACGCTCGCCGACGCCGTCGAGGCGCCGCTGGCCGCCCGGGTGGGCCGCACGCTCAACCGCGAGCGGGCCGCCGCCGCGCTGTCGGGTCAGCAGTCGGCCATCATCCTGGTCGACGGCCTCGACCAGGGCATCGAGGTGGCCAACACGTACGCGGCCGAACATCTGGAGGTGCAGGTCGCGGACCCGGATGCGGCCATCGCCCGCCTGCGCAACGCCGGGGCCATCTTCCGGGGGCCGTACTCGCCGGTTCCGCTCGGCGACTACGCCGCCGGCTCGAACCACGTGCTGCCCACCCTGGGGCAGGCGCGGTTCTCGGCGGCACTCGGCAGCTACAGCTTCATCAAGCCGCAGCAGATCATCGAATACGGCCGGGAGGGGCTGCACGAGCTCGCCGACCGCATCGTGGCGTTCGCCGACGCCGAGCGGCTGCCGGCCCACGGGGAGTGCGTCCAGGCCCGGTTCGAGCACGCGCCGGCCGCCGCCGCGTCGCAGTCCTGACCGCCGGGGGAACCGTATGCACTGCCCGTTCTGCCATCATCCCGACTCGAAGGTGGTGGACTCGCGCGCCTCTGAGGATGGCACGGTCATCCGCCGCCGGCGCGAGTGCCTCAACTGCCACCGCCGCTTCTCGACCACCGAGACGGCGTCGCTGCTGGTGGTCAAGAGCAGCGGTGTGGTCGAACCGTTCAGCCGCGCCAAGATCATCACCGGCGTCCGCAAGGCCTGCCAGGGGCGTCCGGTCTCGGAGGGGCAGCTCGCCCTGCTCGCCCAGGACGTCGAGGACGAGGTGCGCGGTACCGGCGCCAGCGAGATCGACTCCCACGACATCGGGCTCGCCATCCTGCGCCCGCTGCGGGAGCTCGACGAGGTGGCCTACCTGCGGTTCGCCAGCGTCTACCGGGGCTTCGACTCGCTGGACGACTTCGAAGCGGCCATCGCCGCGCTGCGGGAGGACGATGCGCGGCGCGACGGCCTCGCCGCCGAGGGGCAGGGCGATCCCGGCCCGGGAAGCACCGGCCGATGATGCTCGGACGCCTCGCCATCCGCGCCCTGATGCGCGCCGTCGGCCCTGAGACCGCCCACGACGTGGCCATCGCGGCGGCCCGGATGGGGCACGCCCTGTCCCTGGATCGCAGCTGGCAGACGCTGTGCCGGCCGGCGGTGCGCCTCCGCAGCCGGGCCATGGGGATCACGTTCCCGAGCCCGATCATCCTGGCCGCCGGCTTCGACAA
The DNA here is from genome assembly GCA_047722305.1 of Pseudoclavibacter sp. Classification (GTDB taxonomy): domain Bacteria; phylum Actinomycetota; class Actinomycetes; order Actinomycetales; family Microbacteriaceae; genus JAKVJE01. The sequence continues at coordinate 6,440 of JBDNYM010000012.1, forward strand.
GGACGGCGTCGCGGTCGAGCCGCTGTTCCGCCTGGGGTTCGGGGCCATCGAGGTCGGCACCGTCACCGCGCATCCGCAGCCCGGCAACCCGAAGCCGCGACTGTTCCGGCTGCCCGCCGACCGGGCGATCGTGAACCGCATGGGCTTCAACAATCGCGGGGCGCGGTCGCTGGCCGGCCGGCTGCGCGCGGTCCGCACTCGAACCCGCCCGGCGGGGGAGCCGCGCCCCATCGTGGGCGTGAACATCGGGAAGAACCGCCAGGTGGCGCTCGGCGACGCGCCCGCGGCCTACGCGCGGGCGGTCCGGCTCGTCGCCGACACGGCCGACTACCTGGTGGTCAACGTGTCGTCGCCGAACACGCCCGGGCTGCGCACCCTGCAACAGCCCGAGCATCTGCGAGCCGTGCTGGAGGCGGTACTCGCCGCCGCCGGCGGCCTCCCGGTGCTGGTGAAGGTGTCGCCGGATGAGACTGACGCGGCTCTGACGGGCATCGCCCGGGTCGCGGTCGAGGCCGGGATCGCCGGCATCATCGCCACCAACACCACGATTCGGCGCCAAGGCTTGGGCCTGCGGTCCGCGGACGCGGATGTGACTGCGGCGGGGGAGGGCGGCCTGTCCGGCGCGCCCCTGCGCGCCCGGGCGCTGCGCGTGCTCGACCTGCTCGCCGCCGAGACCCGCGGGCGTCTCGTGCTGGTGTCGTCCGGCGGGGTCGAGAGCGCCGCCGACGTCTGGAATCGCCTGCTCGCGGGCGCTTCGCTCGTCCAGGTCTACACCGGGCTCGTCTACGAGGGGCCGTTGTGGATCCGCCACCTCAACCGGGGGCTGGAGCGCCGGCTGGCCGAGTCGCCGGCTCGCACGATCTCCGAGGCGGTGGGGTCGGCCTGGCGCTGAGCGGATTTCCGCCGCGCCGTCCCTTTCCGCCGCGCCGTCCTATCCGGTTTATCCGGTTGTCGCGGCTCTGGGCGCCGGCGGGGTTGGAAGGCCTCCGGTCCGACGGAGGCGGAGCCGAGCCGCGGAGCTAGTCCGCCGACTTGTCCTCGGTCTCGGGCGCCGACGAGTCGGCGCGGGGCCGGCGGTGGAGGAAGCGGCCGATCAGCGGGATCGTGCGCGGAGTCTGCGGCTTGGGGATGCGCATCATGCGCATCTGCATCGCCCGCATGGCGCCATACCACCCGAGGCGCTTCTCGAGCTTGTCCCTGCCGAAGCGCGCGGCGGCCCGACGGCGCACCTGCAGCGCGACGATGGAGCAGTCGATGACCAACGCCACGAGGAAGACCCACAGCACGATCGTCATTACTTCGGAGATGGACCGATTCGGGACCAGCGCCATCAGGATGAAGACGATGAGTACCGGGACGGTGACCTCGCCCACCGTGAAGCGGCGGTCGACCACGTCGCGCGCGAAGCGCTTCTGCGGGCCGCGGTCGCGCGGCGTGAGGTAGCGCTCCTCTCCGGCGAGCATGCCGGCCCGGGCACGCTCCCGCTCTTCCCGATCCCGCTGCCGCGCCGCCTTGCGGTCGTCCGAGACGAGCGGCTGACGGTTGCTCTGCTCCTGGTCGCGGCGTTTGGGGGTGGGACGGCCCTTGCCGGAGGAATGCTCGGTGCCGGAGGTGTGGTTCGGCGTGTTCTGACTCACTGGTTCTGCCTCATCTCGACGTGAACGGAACAAGTCTACCCGGGCGCCGGCTTGGATCGTAGACTGGGCACCGATGTCGATGCCCGTGCACCACGAGGAGGAAGCCATGGCCGCAGAAACCGCCGAAGCCGCGCCGAAGACCACCGGAGTGGAGCTCACCCCGGCCGCGGCCGCCAAGGTCCAGCAGCTGCTCAGCGTCGAGGGCCGCGACGACCTCCGCCTCCGGGTCGCCGTCCAGCCGGGGGGCTGCTCCGGGCTGATCTACCAGCTCTATTTCGACGAGCGCGACCTGGAGGGAGACTTCGTGCGCACCTTCGGCGACGGGGTCGCCGTGGTAGTCGACGACCTGAGCCTGCCGTACCTCGACGGAGCCGTGGTCGACTTCCAGGACACCATCGAGAAACAGGGCTTCACGATCGACAATCCCAACGCGCAGGATACGTGCGCCTGCGGCGACTCGTTCCACTGACTCGCTTTCCCGCTCGTGCTCCGGGCCCCTCTGATGCTCTGGGCAGACGCCGGGCCGGCGCCCGCGACTAGCATCGAGGCATGACCTACAGCTGGCCCGATCTGACCCGCACGCTCATCGATGGGGACGAGCTCACCGAATCCGAGGCCCGGTGGGCCATGAACACGATGCTGGCGCCAGGGTTCAACGAGCCGCTGGTCGCGTCGTTCCTCACTGCCCAGCAGATGGGGGAGGAGGGGCTGCCGGCGCTCGCCGGATACCTCGACGCCTTCATGTCGCACTCAGATCCCCTCCCGGCCGGTCGCGAGGTGCTCGACATCGTCGGCACCGGCGGTGACCAGTCCGGGACGGTCAACATCTCTTCCATGGCGGCGGTGGTGGTGGCCGCGGCCGGGATCCCGGTGATCAAGCACGGGCATCGGGCGGTGAGCTCCCACTCGGGTTCGTCCGACTTCTTCGAGGCGTTGGGCGTCGACCTGGAAGCGGACCCGCAGACTGTGCTCGACGCCTTTGCGGAGGTGGGGATCGGGTTCGCCTTCGCGCCGCTCTACCACCATGAGACCGAGTGGATTTCGCCGCTGCTGCGCCAGCTGGGGGTGCCGACGGTCTTCGATCTGCTGCGGCCGCTGTCGAACCCGGCTCGGCCACGGATGCTGACCGTCGGGGTGGCCCACGACGACCGCCTCGAACTCGTCGCCTCGCTGCTCGCCGACCGCGGCGACACCGGTCTCGTGTTCCGCGGCATGGACGGGCTGGACGAGCTGAGCACTACCGGCCCGAATACGGTCTGGCAGGTGTCGGACGGGCAGATCGTCGAGTTCACCCTCGACCCGGACGAGCTGGGGCTGGAGCCTGCGGACCTGGACGACCTCGTGGGCGGCGACGCGGAGACGAACGCCGACATCGCGCGCTCCGTGTTCGCCGGCGACGAGGGCTCGGTGCGCGACATCGTGCTGCTCAACGCCGCCGGGGGGCTGGTCACCGCTGATCTGCGTGAGCACCCGGACCTGGCGGGGGATCGCCTGGCCGATCGGTTCGCCGACGGTCTCGAAGCCGCGGCGGAGGCGATCGATTCGGGGGCGGCGGAGGCGAAGCTCGACGCCTGGGTCGCCGCGCTTGACGATGCCGAGAGCGACTGAACAGGGGAAGGGCTGCCGGGCGGCGCTGGTACGGGGCGGGGCGACTCGCTTAATCTGCCGGGCCCACCACCGTTCTGCCAGCGAACGTGCCTCCCGCGGCAGAACCGTCGACATTCGGCTGATTCACCGTTGCTGCCGTCGGCCGGGTAGGGGAGGTGGCTGGGGAACTTCGACCGGATTGTCGAACCGCGGCGGGACGAACGCCGGTCGGCGGCCCGCCTCGTGCTGATCGGGCGCGCACATCTGATCGAACTCCGGCCACGGGCGGGGCGGGGGCGGAGCCGCCGGGCGCCGGGATCGGCGGGGACGCGCTGAGCGTCCGGCGTGGCTGTTGAGTCGCCCAGACTGCTCGGGTAGCTGAGTGAATTGTCCGGACGGCCCTGGCTGCAGTGGCGAACCCGGCGGTGGTCCCCATGACGAATCCGAAGGTGGGCGCCGTGGGCGCCCCCCCCCCCCCCCCCCCCCCCCGCCGCGCCCCGCCCCCCCCCCCCCCCCCCGCCGGGCCAAATAAAAAAGATTCTTGCGGCGAACACCAACCCCGTGGGGGGGGGGGGGG
>JBDNYM010000012.1:10250-46439 GCA_047722305.1 Pseudoclavibacter sp.
GCGCCCTCCGGGCGGGGGGCGGTGCGTGACTGGCCCGGCGGGCCCGGGCGCCGGGGGCCACCCGGGGGGGGGCCCCCCGCCCCACGCGCCCGGGGGGCGCGGGGGGCCCCGCCGCCACAGCACCGCGGCGGCGGCGAAACAGGCCATGGCGACCCCGAGGGCGAGCAGCATGACATTCGAGTTCGCGGGCATGACCCCAGCCTGGTGGCGGGCGGGGCTGCTCGCGATGGCCAGATGGTCAACAGGGAAGAGGCCAGGCCTCCGGCGGCCTGTGGAAACTGACCCTTATTGACATAACGTGCATTATCGGATGTTCGGATCGGCCTGGAAGCGGTGCGGGCACAGCACAGGCCGAACGGGACGAACTCGGCAGCCGGACGAACTTACTTGACGAATTCGCTCACGTCGCCGACCAGCACGGTGCGGTCGGCGGGAATGTCGCCCTGAGACGCGGCGACGATCTCGTCGGCGAACTCGTCGACCGTGTAGAGCCTGCCGACTTCCTGCTGGCGGGTCTCCATGGCGCCGGGGTTCGAGCGCTCCAGCAGCTTCGCGGTGATGGTGCCGACGATCATGTCGCCCGAGACGGTCACGAACTCGATGCCCGCCTCGTCCAGCGTCGGGATCAGCGCCCGCAGGGCGTCCTCGCCGGCGCGCTTGCTGCTGGCCACCGGCACGTACTCGGGCAGTTCTTCCGCGGTTCCGAAGAAATGCGCCTGGTGGCTGGTGACGTAGACGATCCGCGCCCCCGCGCCCATCAGCGGGCGCGCCGCTTCGACCATCGCGACCTGTGCATCCCGATTCAGGCGCAGGGCGTAGTCGGCGGGCATGTTCGCCTCCATGCCGCCGGAGGCATTCAAGACGAGCAGGTCGAGGCGGCCGTAGGCATCCCCGATCGTGGCGAACAGCGCCTGCCGCGATGCGGGGTCGGTGATGTCGCCTTGGGCGGCCAGCGCCTGTCCCCCGGCGGCCGTGATCTCCGCGACGACCTGCTCGGCGCGCCGCGCCTTCTGCCGATAGTTGATGACCACCGTGGCTCCCGCGGCGGCCAGGCGCAGCGCCGTGGCCCGTCCGATCCCCCGGCTCGATCCCGTCACCAGTGCGATCTTGTCGTGCATCGAGAAAACGGCCACGGCCACCCTTCTTTCGGAACGCGGGCGCCGTCCTCGGCGCCAGACTCCGCGAGTGTACCGCAGGTCTGGGAATGCCGGCCCCGTTCCCGTCGTTAGAATAGGTGGTCTGGCCGGAGGAGTCCGGCCCCTACTGCGGCCCCAGCACCAGCGAATGCCCAGGGCCATCGAACTCGAGGAGAGGGTGCATATGCGCGAACGCGGGATTCGTGGAGTCGGCTTGGAGCGGCACAGCTTGCAGAGCGGCCGTGGCGTGGCGGCTTCCCCGCGCAGCATCACCGCCTACGAATGCGAGCAGTGCCACACGCGCATCGAGGTGCCGTTCTCCGTCGACGCCGACATCCCCGAGAACTGGGAGTGCCACTGCGGCGGCCTGGCGAAGATCGTCGACGAGAGCCAGGCGGCGCCCGCCGGCAATGCGAAGGACCCGCACCATCAGCGCACGCCGTGGGACATGCTGCAGGAGCGCCGCACCGAGGCCGAGCTGGAGGAGATCCTCACCGAGCGGATCGACTTCCTGCATGATAAGCGGCGTCGTGCCGTCGAGACCGCCAAGAACGGCTCCGAGTGAGCGCCGCCTGATCGAGCGCCGCGGCGATGAGCCCGGCGCCCAGGCCCATGACGATCCCCTCGAAGATGGGGCCGATCGCGTGGGCGGGCGTCCGCCGGGTCTGCAGCGGCACGTCGGCGACGAACGCGGCGGGCGCGAAGTCCGGCAGCCGGTGGCTGAGGCTCCCCGACGGCGAGATGAGGGCGCTGGACGCCACCGTCGAGATGTTCACCACCGCCCTGCCGGTCGCGATGGCCTGCAGCCGAGCGCTCTGTAGCTGCTGAGCGCTCTCCTGGGGGCGACCGAAGTCGGAGTGGTGCGTCGGCGCCAGGATGACCGCCGCGCCCTGGGCGCCCCGGGCGCGGGAGAGATCGTCGCTGGTCACCTCGAAGCAGACCAGCGTCCCGGTGCGAGTGCCCGCCACCGTGAGCACGCCGCTGCGCGTGCCCGGCGTGAAGTCGCGCGGCAGCAGATCGACCAGCCCCGGCGCCAGGGCGTGGAAGAAGCTGCGCGAGGGCATGTATTCGGCGAACGGCACCGGGTGGCGCTTGTCGTAGCGCTGGGTGATGCCGCCGCCGGCCGCCGTCTGCGGCTCCATGACCACGATGCTGTTGAACAGCCGGTCGTGGGAGTCGGACAGCAGCGTCCCGAACACGAGGGGCACACCCATCCCGTTCACGAAGCGCTGCAGCCGCTGCTGCACCTCGGGATGGGCATTGAGGTCGAGATTGACCGAATTCTCCGGCCACACCATCAGATCGAAATGCTCCCCGGCGACGCCGCGGGCGGCCGCCAGCTGATCGTCGAGGATGTCGCCGGGCTGCGTGTTGGCGAACAGGCCCGCCTGGGCGTTGCCCTGCACGGCGGCGACGCGGAGGGTGCCGGTGGGCGCGGCGAGGGCTCCCCAGGCCGGTGCCGTGGCCAGAGCGGCCGTGAGGCTCCAGACGACGACCGCCGCTGGGGACGGCATGGGCCAGCGGAAGCCGGGTCTGCGGACGCGGGACCGGGAGATGCGGGACTGGGAGACGAGCCGAGGCGTATAGGCGGTTTCGGGCACGGCCCCGCGCCGGAACTGCTTCCCCGGAGCCGGTACCGGCATGGCCGTGGACCCGAGCCGCAGCCGCATGCCGCCGGCTCCCCCCATCCAGGCGAATGCCGGGATCGCCCCCAGCAGGGCGACGGCCAGCGAGACCGCCGGGATTCCCAGCCAGGAGGCGATGTGGGCGAGCGGCGAGTCCGCCTGCGATACGGCCAGCCGCCCCCACGAGAACCCGCCCCAGGGGATGCGCGACGATACCGACTCCCAGGCCACGAAGGTCACGGCCCAGGCGACGGCGGGCAGCACACCTCTGGCTCCCCCAGGCGTCCCGCTCCCGTCCGCCAGTCCCCCGCCCCGCCGGCTCCGGCCGCTGCGGCCGCGGACGAGCGCGCCAGCCCAGCGGGCGGCCAGGGCCGCCGTCCAGACGGCCAGGACCGTCCACGCGGTCATGAACGCGGCCAGCGCTGCCCAGGGCACCGGGCCGAGATAGGCCGACAGCCAGCCGAGCACCGGGAACCAGAACGCGGCCCCGAACAGGATGCCGCCCCCGACGGCGGCCCGTCCCCCGCGGACGGTCGCCCCGGCGACGAGCCCGACGGCGGGGATCGCCGCGATCCACCACTCGGCGGGGGCGAAGGCGCAGGCGAGCAGGATGCCGCCGAGGGCGGCGGCGGAGGCGACGACTCCGGGCCCCGGAGCCGCCCGGGTCACGCGGCGCCTGCCTCGATGGAGTAGGCGACGATGCCGCGGCGGATCAGGTCGATGCCGGTGCGGGCCCGGTCTGAGACCTCGGGCACGCCGGTCTGGGCGATCTGGTCGAGCATGTCCATGACCAGCTTGACCAGGCGCACGAAGTCTCCGGCCGCCATGGATGCCTCACGCAGCACATTCTCCAGCTGGGCGCCCTGCGCCCACCGGTACATGGGCCCGGCCAGGGCAGCGGAGGGCTCGGCGGTACCGGGCAGGCCGAGGGACGCCTCGTCGTGCTGAAGCCCGTTCCACAGGCCGACCGTGGTGTCGAACACCCGCGGGAACACGCCGCCGGGTTCCGGGGCGTGGGCGAGCAGCTGCTCGCGCCGCGGCTCGGCCACCAGGGCGCAGACCACCGCGACCAGGTCGGCCGGGCGCAGTGCCGTCCAGATGCCCCGGCGCAGGCACTCGGCGACCAGCAGGTCGCGCTCGCCGTAGATGCGGGAGAGGACGCGGCCGGCGTCGGTCACGGCCACGGTGCCGGCATCCTCGGGATCGATCGGCTCGGCGCTGGCGCGGGCGGCGGGGGCAGTGCCCGCGCCGGCGGCAGCGCCCGCGTCGGAGCCGGCCGCGTCGCCATCCCGCACCAGGTAGCCGCGATCGAGCAGCACCGTCACGACCGCGTCGAACGTGGTGGCGATGTTGTCGGTGCGCGAGCCGATCTGCGCCTCGAGGCCGGTCGCCTCCCGGCTCAGCTTGAAGTAGCGCTGGGCCCAGCGGGCGTGCTCGTCGCGGGCGGCGCTGACGTGCTCGGGATGCGTGCGCAGCGCCACCCGGATCTCGGCGATCTCGGCTCGGTGCCGGGCGACGGCGTCCTGGTGCGGGTCCTGGCGGCGCAGCCGGTGTAGCTCGGTCTCGGCCGTGTGCAGCTGCTCACGCAGCTCGAAGTACGCGCGCACCTCCGGATCGGCGAAGCCGGCGGATTCGGCGTACCCGGACAGCGACGACCGCACCTCGCGCAGCCGGCGGCTGAGCCCGACGACGGCCCGGTCGGCCTGGTACTGCGCGAAGGACGACTCGAGGATGGTGCGGGTGCGCTCGGCCCCGAACTGTGCGATGAGGTTCACCGCCATGTTGTAGGTGGGGCGGAAACTCGACCGCAACGGGAAGGTGCGCCGGCTGGCCAGCGACGCGACCATCCGCAGGTCGAGGCCCGGGTGCCAGACGACGACCGCGTTGCCCCGCGGGTCGATGCCGCGGCGGCCGGCCCGGCCGGTCAGCTGCGTGTACTCCCCCGGCGTGATGGGGACGCGGGCGACGCCGTTGAACTTCTCCAGCCGTTCGAGGGCCACGGTGCGGGCCGGCATGTTGATGCCGAGCGCCAGGGTCTCGGTGGCGAACACCGCCTTCACCAGCCGCCGCTGGAAGAGCTCCTCGACGGTCTCCTTGAACGCCGGCAGCAGTCCGGCATGGTGCGCGGCCAGCCCGTGCCGGAGCGCCCGCCGCCAGCGGTCGAAGCCGAGCACCGCGCGGTCCTCCTCGGGGAGGCCGTCGCAGTGGGCGTCGATGATGCGGTCGATCTCGGCGTGCTCGCTGGGATCGGTGAGGTCGACGCCGGCGGCGAGGCACTGCTCGACGGCGGCGTCGCAGCCCGTGCGGCTGAAGATGAACGAGATCATCGGCAGCAGGTCGGCGGCGGCGAGGGTGCGGACCAGCCGGGCGCGGTTCACCCGGGTGCCGCGGTGGTCGGCGTGGCCTCGCGGGCCGCCCCGGCGCCCTCTCCCCCGGCGGGGGACGTCCAGCACCTGCGAGAGGTGCTCCAGGCGTGGGCTGAGCCGGTGCCCGCGCCCGAAGAGGTCTTCGAGCTCGTTGTCGATGAGCACGTGCTGGTCGAGGGGCACCGGGCGGAATTCGGAGACGATGACCCGGGTGTGCCCGCGCACCTCCTGCAGCCAGGCGCCGAACTCCTCGGCGTTCGAGACGGTCGCCGACAGCGAGATGAGGCGCACCTGGTCGGGCAGGCCGATGATGACCTCCTCCCAGACCGGCCCGCGGAAACGGTCGGCGAGATAGTGCACCTCGTCCAGCACCACGAATTCGAGGGCGCCGAGCAGGTCGGAGCCCTCGTAGATCATGTTGCGCAGCACCTCGGTGGTCATCACCACGATGGGGGCGTCGGCGTTCACATTGGTGTCGCCGGTGAGCAGGCCGACCTGGTCCTCGCCGTAGCGGCGCTGGAACTCGTGGAACTTCTGGTTGCTCAGCGCCTTGATGGGGGTGGTGTAGAAGATCTTGCCGGCGGTCGACTGGATGGTGAGGTAGACGCCGAAGTCGGCGATGATCGTCTTGCCGGCCCCGGTGGGCGCGGCGACGAGGACGGAGTCGCCGGCGGCGATGGCGGCGCAGGCCTCCAGTTGGAAGGGGTCGAGCGGGAAGCCGACGGTGGCCTGGAAGGCGCGCAGCTCGTCCGAGGACGGCTCGGTTCTGGCGGTCACGGATCAGACCGTGGGACGACGGGGGCCGGGATGGGCCGCCGCATGACGGCGGGCGTGCTCGCCGCGCTGCGCCACGTTCCGTCGTTTGGGAAGATAGTCGGCGCGCCGCCGACGGCGGCCGAGCCGCGACGCCCAGATCGCCCGCAGCCGGTGCAGCTCGTCGGGGGCGATGGCGTCGTCCGGGACCGGCTTCCGGCGCGAGCGCCCGGCCAGCTGCGGCGCCAGCGGGGTGAGCAGAGCGCTCAGCCGGCCCGTCTCGGTGAAGATGCGCTGCGCGAGGCGCCAGTACCAGACGGCGAATGCGATCAGCACCGCGACGAGCACGAGGGCCGCTCCGACCCAGATGAGGACCCACGACCACCACGGCATGGACTTCAGTCTAGCGAGCGGCGGTCGGCGGGCGCTGTGGCCGTCGGCCCGTCCTCGCCCGCGGTCAGCCCCTGCTCGGCCCACGACCGGACCGCGTCGCGGACGGCGGCCGGCGCCGCCACCCGCACCCGTCCCGCCCGGCGGCACACGGCGCGCACCAGCGCCGACACCCCGGTCACGATCAGGGTGTGCCGGCCCGGGGCCGGATCGACCTGGTCCTGGTACCAGGAAAGGAAGGCCACGGCCGACTCGTCGACGTCGACGGTCACCGCCAGCGCGTTCGGCTCGGCGTCGCTCGAGGCGGTGCCGGGCCGAGCGGCGCGGTTGGAACGGGCATGGTTGGAACGGGCGCTGCGCACGTCCCCGGGATGGACGGGCGCGGCTCCGGCGGTCCGCACGCCGTCCATGCGATCGAGGCGGAAGTTGCGTACCCCGCTGGTGGGCCCGTCCGGCTGATCGTTCCAGGCCACGACGTACCAGGTGGCGTCGGCCACCCGTGTGCCGATGGGGGTGACGAGCCGGTCGCTGCGACGCCCCCGGGCGTCGGTGTAGGTGAACCGCACCTGCCGCCCGGACACGGCGGCCTCGGTCACCACGGCGAGGTCCGGGTCGGCGGGCGGGGATGCGGCGGTGCCGGGCGCCGTGGAGCCGCCGGATGCGGCGGCGGCCGGAGCCGCGGACGATCGCGGGGCGCTGGCGTCATCGGCTCCAGCCCGCGCCTGCGGACCGGCGTTCGGCCGGGACCGGGCCAGTGCGGCGAGCTTGGCGGCGGCGCGGTCGGCCACGGCGGCGTCTCGCGGCGAGAGCACGGCCCGCAGGTAGTGCAGCCCGACGACCAGTTCGGAGAGGTCGCGGCGGTCGAGCCGTCGGCCGCGTTCGAGGGCAACCGTGTGCGTGAGGAAGATCTGGTCGCGCTGCTCCAAGGCGTCCCAGTCGATGTCGAAGAGGTCGCCGGGCAGGTACGCCCGGGTCTCCCCCGGCAGTCCTGACACGGCGATGGTGAGGATGCTGCGGTGGACGGCCGCCGGCGTGACCTGGAACTCGGCGGCGGCCTCCGCGACGGTCGCCCCCGGGTGCCGCAGCGCCCAGGGCACGAGGTCCAGCAGCAGGACGAGCCGGTCGGGCAGCCCGGGGCCGGTGGCGCGGCGGTGCGTGCCGGCCGCGCTGTGGGCCGCAGCCGCGGCAGGTGCAGCCGGGGCGCCGGTGTGAGCGGCCCGGACGCGCTCCAGCTGACGGCGCACCTCGGCGCGCAGCGTGGGCGGGGAGATCACCATCGCCTCGGGGCCGGCCGCGGCCAGTTCGGCGGCGAACAGCTGCTCGTCCAGGTAGGGCACCTGCGTGTCGCCCGTCCGGCCGTCGCCGCCCCGGGCCCGCCGGCGCAGCCGGGTCTCGGTCTCGCTGCCGGGCGCCGTCCGGATGCGCGCGACGTGCTCGTCCCGCAACTGCTGCAGCCGGACGGCGGTCTCCTGCGCCCAATCGTGCTCGGGCAGGTCGGGTGCGGCGGGGGCATCCTCGTCGGCGACCCGCTCGACGGACCCGCTGATCCGGTCGAGCAGGAATGTGCGCCGGCTCCCATCGGCGAGCACCCCGCACACGTTCCAGCGGTCGTCAGCGGGGACGAGCGCGAGCGGCCACACCACCCGTTCGACGGGCGTGTCGTAGCCGGCGGCGGTGTAGTCGAAGCGCACCCACCCCGGCTCGGAGCAGGCGTCCTGCAGGGCGGCCAGGTGCGGGTCCCGGACCGAGAGCGCCGGCAGGGCCTGCAGCCGGGCCGGGTCGTCATCGAAGCCGAGCGCGCGCAGTTTCATGAGCGCGCTCCGGCTGGCGGGGCTGGACGCGGCCCGCTGCCAGAGGGCGGCGGCCAGCCCGACGATCGCGAGCTCCCCGTCGCTCAGAGCGAAGCCGGCGGGCACCTCCAGTTGCTCCCCGTCGATGCGGTAGCGGGTGAGCTGGTTGTCGTCGGGCGCTGCCGGGTCGTCGAAGGCGCGCAGGGGCAGCCCGGCGTCGCGCAGCAGCCGTTTGTCGCGTTCGAACATCCGCTCCTGCGCGGTGCGGTCTGCAGCGGTGCCTCGGTAGCCGGGCACGGTGTCGAACACGTCCTGCTTGGCGAGCCCGGTCGGGTTCGACCAGAGCGCCAGGACGAGGTTGAACAGGCGCTCTTCGGCCGCGATCTTCGTGCGCCGCTCCCCCGACATCCCCCGACCTCCGCCTCGGCCGGCCTCAGAGCGTGTCGAGCAGGTCGAACACGTAGATCATGGATGTGGCCGGCGCGGTCCCGGTGGCGGACGTGCTGTCCTCGCAGGCGCCCGGCACGTATGGGCCGATCACGACGACCTGCGACCCCAGCGGTGTGCCGACGAACGCGGTCGCCGCCAGTCGCTTGAGCGCCGCCGAGCCCTTCGTGTCGATGGCCGTGAAGGTCGACTGGTCCCAGGTCGAGTAGACGAGCTGCGGCGACGAGGTCGAGTAGGTGATCGCGGTGCAGGCGGCGACCAGCTTCTGCCCGGTTTTGATCTTCTTGCCGCTGCCCTCGATGACCGCCTGCGACTTCAGCTGCTTCGGGGCGGCCACGGTCGGGGTACTGACCCCGGGCTGGCCGGTGGCGGCCCGCACGACGGCCGGGAACCCGCGGTGGGTCTCGATGACGCGTCCCTCGGCGCGCAGCGGCATGGCCTTCGTGATGTGCACCACGGCGACGACCGGCGCGGTCTCGGTGGAGCTCAGCTGGACCTTCGGCACGGCCATGGCGCTGATCTGGCCGATCCGGCCGCAGGTGAGCACGGAGTGGAGCGCGACATCCAGCGCGTCCTTCTGCGTCGGCTTGGCCGGGGCGATGATGCCGAAGCTCTGCGCCCCGGTGTCGCCGCCGCTGGAGATCTCGTCGCCGGTCTTGGCGTTGAAGAAGCGGATGGTGCCCGAGATGGCGCGCTGCGTGCCGATCCAGTCGCCGTGGCCGGCCCGCACCACCGTCTGCTGGGCCTTGGACACCGCGAGCGGCTGGGAGAACTTCGCCGCGCTGGTCTTGGCGTCGACTTTCACCGCGGCGGATGCGGCGCCGGCGCGCAGGCAGTTCTCGGGCTTGGGAGCCGCGTCCGTGGACGCGCAGGCGGTCAGCCCGGCGACGAGGATGAGCGCCGCGGTCGCCGCCAGGGTGCGGGTCAGGGGGAAATGACGGTGCGTCACGAATGCTCCTCAGATGATGCGGTCGATCCGGCGTCGCCCGGAATGTCGCCCAGTGCCAGCCGGGCGTCTGCGGCGGTCTCGCGGGCGACCCGGCGCAGTTTGCGCGGCGAGATGCTGCGCTCGCCGAGCGCACCGGGGGTCCAGATCTCCATGTCTTCGGCATTGTACGAGGCGCGCTTCGGCGGGCGCTGTGCGACCGCGGGCGGGATGGTGCCGTCGGCCAGCCGGCGGGCGGTGACCAGGAACCCGGTGTGGGCGACCATGCGGTGCTCGGGACGCACGGCGAGGCCTTCGGCGTGCCACTCGCGCACCATCGACTCGCTGCACACCGGGTCGGTGAACCGGCCGCTGTCGCGCAGGGCCTCGGTCACGCGCGACAGCTGCGGCACGGTGGCGACGTAGGCGACGAACGCCCCGCCCGGGCGCAGCGCGCCGATGGCGGCGGGCAGCGGGTCCCAGGGGCGCAGCATGTCGAGGATGACGGCGTCGGCCGACTCGGCGTCCACGATCTCGGGGATGGCGTCGGCGGCGTCGCCGATGGAGACCGTCCAGTTGGCCGGCTGTTCGCGGAAGAACGCGGCGGCGTTCGCCTGTGCGATGCTGGCGAACTCGGGGCGCAGGTCGAACGAGTACAGGTGCCCGGTGCCAGCCATGGCGCGCAGCAGCCACATGCTCAGCGCTCCCGACCCGACCCCGGCCTCCACGATCCGCGATCCCGGCCGCACATCGGCGAGGGCGAGGATCTCGGCGGCGTCCTTCGGATAGATGATGGCGGCGCCGCGCGGCATCGACATGACCACGTCGCGCAGCTGCGGGCGCAGCGCCAGGAACTCGACGCCCTGCGGCGTGCGCACCACCGAGCCGTCGTCGGCGCCGATGAGGTCGTCGTGGGAGATGGCCCCGTGGGTGGTGTGGAAGATCACGCCCGGCTGGAGGGTGATGGTGTGCATCTTCCCCTTGGGGCCGGTGAGTTGCACCTTGTCACCGGCGGTGAACGCGCCGCGGCTCATCGGCGCGCCTCCCCCAGGGGGCGGCTGCCGCTCCAGTCGCGCCAGGCGGCGGTGACGTCGGCGGTGGTGCGCCCGGCCAGCGTCGGCCAGGTGGGGAAGTCGGCGGTATCGGGCAGCGGCACCATATTGGGGACCGCGATGGTGCAGGCGCCGGCGGCGACGGCCGAGCGCAGACCGGTCACCGAGTCTTCGATGGCGACGCTGGCGGACGCCGTCACGCCCAGCGCCTGCGCACCCAGCTGGTAGGGCTGCGGGTCGGGCTTGCCGCGCTCGACCTGGTCGCCGCTGATGACGGCGTCGAATCCGGGAAACGGCAGCGCCTCGACGATCGAGCGCGCGTTCTCGGCGTACGACATGGTGACCAGGGCGTTCGGGATGCCGGCCTCGTGCAGGTCGCGGAGCAACTCGACGGCCCCGGGGCGCCACGGGACGCCGATCTCGACCACCTGCCGGTGGACCTCGGCGACCAGCCGGTCGATGATCTCATCCAGGGAGAGGTCGCGAACGCCGGCTGCGCGGAGGATCTCCGCCGACCGCTCCAGGGTGTTGCCGACCAGCTGGCGGCCGTCGGCCTCGGTCCAGACGCCGCCGTGGGCGGCGATCATGCGCTGCTCGGCGCTGATCCAGTAGCGTTCCGAATCGACGAGAGTGCCGTCGAGGTCCCAGAGGACGGCGGCGGGGACGCGGGGAATCACTCGGTCATTGTAGGCGCGGGCCGGCACTCGCCGAGATCGATGCCCAGCAGCGCGTCGGCGGCCCGGGCGACCAGGGGGCCGCTGCCGGGACGGGGCGCCCGCGCCCAGCCGTCGAGCACGCGCAGCGCGGCCGGGGTGTCGAGGTCTGCGGCGAGAGCGGTCCGCAGGGCCTGGACGGTCTCGGCCCCGGCGGTCGTCTCGAAGGGCTGCTCGGCGGCCTCAGACACAGTGCCCTCAGATCCAGCGCCCTCAGACCTCGCGGCCGCGGGGTCGGCTCCCGCGATGTCCCCGTCGTTCTCGGATGCCGCCGTCGACTCCGCCAGCGCCGCGGCCCAGCGCGCCGCTCGGGCCCGGGCCGCGGCGGCGTCGGCCCCGTGCCACTCCCAGTCGTCCCGGTACGGCCGGTCCAGCAGGGCCGCGCGCACCGCGGAGGCGGGCAGCCCGGCATCCCGCAGCTGGCCGACGAAGACGAGGTTGCCCAGCGACTTGCTCATCTTCTCGCCCTGGTAGGCGACCATGCCCACGTGCGAGAAGATGCGCGCCATCGGCGCCCCGGTCAGGACCGCGGTGTGCAGGGCGGAGTACTCGTGGTGCGGAAACACCAGGTCCGAGCCGCCGCCCTGGACGTCGAAGTCGCAGCCCAGCGCGTCCCCGGCGATCAGCGAGCACTCGATGTGCCAGCCGGGGCGTCCAGCGGGCAGGCCGGGCGCCGTCCAGCTGGGCTCGCCGGCGCGGGCGGCGCGCCAGAGCAGCGGGTCCAGCGGGTCCCGCTTCCCGGCGCGGTCCGGGTCGCCGCCGTGCTCGGCGGACGCGGCCAGCATGGCCGGCCGGTCCAGGTGCGAGACCTGTCCGAACCGCCACACTTCGCGCGCATTCAGGGCCACGTCGGCGGTGGCGGTGTCGAAGTAGACGTCCTGGTCGCCGGGGTGCAGGGCGTCGGGGGTTGGCACGTCGTAGGCCACTCCAGAGGTCTGGAGGGTGCGGACCGCGGTGGCGATGCGTTCGATCCGGTCGCTGACCGCCTCGAAGTGGTCCGGGGGCAGCAGGCGCAGCCAGGCCATGTCGGCGCGGTAGCGGTCGGTCTCGCGGGTGGCGAGGTCCTTCCAGTTCTCGTGGTCGCGGGCGGCGCGCTCGAGCAGAGGGTCATCGACGTCGGTGACGTTCTGCGCGGTCTCGACCCGGACGCCGGCGTCGAGGACGGCCCGCCGCAGGATGTCGTACAGCAGGTAGGTGCGGGCGTGGCCCAGGTGGGCGGCGTCATAGGGCGTGACCCCGCACACGTACAGGCGGAAGTCGGGGCCGGTGGCGGCGGGGCGGCGGCGGCGCGCGGACTCGTCCCAGATCTCCGGCACCAGGCCGGGGCCCGGCAGGGCGGGAACCGCGGGGGCGCTCCAGGTGATCATGGGCGACTGCACCTCGCTCGGGTCGGCGTCGCCAGGCCGGTCACAGTCCGGCGATCGGGTCCAGGATACCGGTGCCCAGGGCGACCAGGACCAGGATGCCGAGGACGATGCGGTAGTAGACGAACGGGGCGAAGCTGCCCCGCGCGAGGTACCGCATGAGCCGGGAGATCACGAACCAGCCCACCAGGAAGGCGGCCACGGTGGAGACGGCGGTGGGGATCGGGGCGAGCTCGTGCAGCCCGGCGCCGCTGAGCGACTTCACCAGCTCGTAGGCGCCGCTGATGAGCACCGCCGGGATGGCCAGCAGGAACGAGAAGCGGGCGGCCGAAGGGCGGTCGTAGCCGAGCAGGCGGCCGCCGGTGATGGTGCCGCCGGAGCGGGACACGCCCGGCACCAGGGCCAGGCACTGCCACAGGCCGTAGATGAGGCCGTCCTTCCAGGTGATGTGCGCGAAGTCCTTGTCGCGCGGCGCCCAGCGGTCGGCGGCGCCCAGCAGCAGGCCGAACCCGATCAGCGAGATGGCCACGATGTACAGGTTGCGCAGCTGGCCCTCGATCGCGTTGTTGAAGACCAGGCCCAGCACGCCGATGGGGATGGTGCCGATGATGATGAGCCATCCGAGCCGCGCCTTGCCGTCATACCAACGGCCGCGGCCGAACACCGATCCGCCCCAGCCCCCGATGATGCTCACGATGTCTCGCCAGAAGTAGACGATCACGGCCGCCTCGGTGCCGAACTGGATGATCGCGGTGAACGCGGCGCCGGTCATGTAGGCGGGCGCGTGGATCAGCTGCGAGGCGATCGCCACGTGGGCACTCGACGAGACGGGCAGGTACTCGGTGAGTCCCTGAACTATGCCCAGGACGAGGGCGGCGATGATGTCCATTGCGCGATCATCGTAGCCCCCGGGACGGCCCCTGAGCCGTAGGCTGGACGGACAGCGATGCCAGGAGGACAGATCATGGCCGATCAGAAGACGAAACAGCAGGCGGTTCGCGAGCGGCGGGATGCCGAACGGGAGGCGCGCACCGCACAGCGGCAGGCGCGCCGGGCGCAGTGGCGGGCGGCGCAGTTCGGCAGCAGCGTCGGGCTCCTGACGCTGCGGGTCGGACTGGGAGGGTCCCTGCTCGCTCACGGCTTGCAGAACACGTTCGGCACGTTCCACGGGCCGGGGCTGGCCGTGGTGGCCAAGCAGTTCGGAAAGATGGGCCTGCGCCCGGGGTCCGCGATGGCGGCGCTCGCGGGCGCCGGGATGATCGCCGGCGGCGGGGCCCTGGTGCTCGGCCTGGCCACGCCGGCGGCTGGGGCGGTCGGGGCCGCATCCATGGCCGTCGCCGGCTGGCAGCACATGAAGAAGGGCTACTTCGCCCTCGACGGCGGGTACGAGTATCCGCTGCTCATGACCGCGGCCGGCGCGGCGCTCATCCTCACCGGCCCCGGCAAGATCTCCGCCGACGCCGTCACCAAGCAGCGCCTCAACCGCGGCTGGATGCGGGCGGCGGCACTGGTCGCCGCTCCCCTGGCTGCGGCGGCGGTCATCCTCCGCGAAGAGGCGCAGCTGGAGGGCGACGACCTGGCCGCGCAGGTGACGGCCGCAGCGGACCCGGCCGCCGCCGAGTGACCGCACTGCCGGGAGATGACCGCTGCCCACCCCGGTTGTGCTAAAGTCACCACTTGGCATTCACCCCCTGCCCGGGTGGCGGAATTGGCAGACGCGCTAGCTTGAGGTGCTAGTCCACAACTAAACGTGGGTACGGGTTCAAGTCCCGTCTCGGGCACGATATCGTCTCGATCTTCCTGTGACAGCGGATTTCCGCAGCAGAGCTGAGTTTGCGCTTGCGCCGACGCCTCGACTGTGCGGATCGGACGGCTCCGGCGAGAGTCTCCGCGATCGGAGGCTTCGCTCGGACATCCAGCATCCGGTGTCGGATTCAGGCTGGGAGGCCGATACTCCCCTTCTCCTGGGAGTGGCCTGCGCGCCTCGGGCGGTGGCGTACAAGCGCTGGGGTCGCCCTTGGCGGAGTGAGAGCATGACGGCGTCCGAGCGGTGTCGGGACCCCGGCCCCTGGCGGACAAAGGAGAGGATTACACATGTCTGAACAACGCGTCGCCCTGGTCACCGGAGCCGGTCAGGGGATCGGTCGTGGCATCGCCCTGCAGCTGGCCAAGGACGGCTTCGACATCGCCGTCGCTGATCTCGGCTTCCAGCAGGAGAAGGGCGAGGACGTCGTCAAGGAGATCGAGGCGCTCGGTCGCAAGGCGTTCTTCGTCGCCGCCGACGTCTCGAAGCGCGACCAGGTGTTCGCCGCGGTGGATGCCGCCGCCGAGCGGCTGGGCAGCTTCGACGTGATTGCCAACAACGCCGGCATCGCCCAGATCAAGCCGATCAGCGCCATCACCACGGAAGACTTGGAGAAGATCTTCAACATCAACGTCTTCAGCGTCGTCTACGGCATCCAGGCCGCGTCGGCGAAGTTCGAGCAGCTCGGCAAGAAGAAGGGCAAGATCATCTCCGCCTCCTCGATCGCCGGCATCAAGGGCTTCCCCATCCTGGGCGCCTACTCGGCGACGAAGTTCGCCGTCCGCGGCATCACGCAGGTGGCGGCGCAGGAGCTGGCCCCCCGCAACATCACGGTGAACGCCTGGGCGCCCGGCATCGTCGGCACCGGCATGTGGGACCTCATCGACGAGGAGCTCGGCAAGCTCAACGGCAAGGCCAAGGGCGAGAATCTGAAGGAGAACGTCCAGAGCATCGCCTTGGGCCGCATCGAGACCCCGGAGGACGTCGCGGGCGTCGTCTCGTTCTTCGCCAGCGACAAGTCGGACTACGTGACCGGTCAGACGCTGCTGGTCGACGGCGGCATGCTCTACAACTGATCCCCGGCGCGATCGCCGTCCCGAGGCCCCGACCCGCTCTGCGTCGGGGCCTCGCCCATGTCCGGGTGGCTCAGATTCCGGGCGGCCCGGACTCAGCGCCTGCGTCCTGTCGGCGGCTCCTTCGCCGTCGACGCCCGCTGCGCGCACTCCAGGCAGAGTGCCGACTCGGGACGGACGCGCAGGCGCGCGGGCTCGATGGGGCGGCCGCAGCGCTCGCAGCGGCCGAAGATGCCGGCCTCGGCCCGGTCGAGCACCGCGTCCAGCCGATTGAGGCGCTCCTCGGCGGCGGCCAGGGCGGCGCGGGCCCGGTCGAGTTCGCCGGACAGCGGCGCGCCGTCGGGGTCGTGCTCGTCGTCGTCGGAGTTCTCGCGGCGCAGGCCGCGGATGCCGTCCGCCTGCCGGCGCAGCGCCGCCGCGCGGGTGTCCGCCTCGGCGCGCAGTTCGCGAAGCTGCTCGACCGGCGTCACCGCTCCCCCAGCGTCGTCAGTGCTCGTCAGCGTCAGCTCCTGCCGGCCTCGGCACCGGCCTGGGCCAGTACCCCATCGGCCAGCATCCGTTGGTCTCAGCTCTGCGCTGCGGCGGCGCGCAGCTGCGGGTAGTCGCCGTAGCGCTCGGGCGGGATGAGCGAGACGTGGCCGTGCCGGTCCCGGTCGACGAGCGTGACTTCTCCGTTGCCGATGCGGGGCACGGGGACGTCGAGCAGCGCGTTGAGCGTCTCGCGGATGATGGTGCCGTGCGCCACGGCCACGACCAGCCGATCCGGGTACTGCCGGGCCAGTTGCGCCAGGGCGTGCGCACCGCGCTCGGCGACCTGCTCCCGCGTCTCCGCGCCCGGGACGCCGGTGTCGGCCACGTGGGCGCGACCGGTGCCGTCGATCGGCATCTGGACGCCCTCCGGCCACTCCACGGCGGCCTCGCCGGGGGTCATCCCCTCGGCCTTCCCGTAGCTGCGCTCGATGAGGTCGGGCACGGTCTCGGCCAGGTCGAGTCCGATCTCGGCCCCGATGAGCGCCGCGGTGCTGCGGGTGCGGGGCAGCGGGGAGCAGACCAGCACCTCCCAGGCGGCGATGCCGACCAGCTCCCGGCCCGCCCGGCGGGCCTGCTCCTCGCCGAGCGGGGTCAGGGCGGAGTCGCCGCGCCCCTGCAGCCGGTTCTGGGTGTTCCAAACGGTCTGTCCATGACGTACGAGTGCGAAGATCACGGCTCCAGCCTACTCAGGGGTGCAGGGTGGGCGGTCGGGACGATCTGCGGCTGCGGTCCAATCTCGTGACCTTATTTTCTGGGTATACACTAGATAACAGGAATAGTTACTGCTTATGGATGTTGTTTCGGTACGTTTGCCGTTTCCAGCTCGTCCTGCGACCTCGAAGGAGCCTCCGATGGATGCCGTCCGCCTCTCCGCCACTGCCCGCGCCGTCCCCCGCTCGGGCATCCGCGACGTGTTCGATCGGGCCGCGCGCATCCCCGGGGCGATCTCGCTGGCCGTCGGCGAGCCCGGCGTCACCGCCCCCGATCACGTGGTGCAGGCCGGCAACGCCGCGGCCGCGGCCGGGCTGACGCACTACACCGACGTGCTGGGCGTCCCCGAGCTGCGCCAGGCGGCGGCCTCCTACAGCGCCCGGGTCAAGGGGCTGCGCTACGACCCGGACATCGAGATCCAGGCCACCCCCGGCGCCACGCTGGGGCTCTACCTGGCCCTGCAGGCCATCCTCGATCCGGGGGACGAGGTCATCGTCCCCTCCCCGCACTTCACCTCGTACGACGCGCAGATCCAGCTGTGCGGCGGGCGGCCCGTCTACGTGCCGCTGCGCCCCGAACGCGGCTTCCGGCTGACCGCGGCCGACATCGCCGCGGCGGTCACTCCGCGCACGCGCGCCGTCATCGTCAACTCCCCCGGCAACCCCACCGGCGCAGTGACGGGCGCCGCCGAACTGCAGCGCATCGCCCGCCTCTGCCAGGAGCACGACCTCTGGGCGCTTTCGGACGAGGTCTACCATCCCTTCGTCTTCGAGCCCGGGGCTCGGGCCGCCGCGGACGGACGGACGCCGGCCGCTCCCAGCATCGCCGCCGTCCCCGGGATGAAGGCGCGCACCATCGTCGCGGACAGCCTTTCGAAGACGTACGCCATGACCGGTTGGCGGGTCGGCTACCTCCTGGCGCCGGCAACCGTCATCGAGCAGACCGGCAAGCTCGCCGAACTCATCAATTCGTCCCTCAACGCGCCGGCGCAGTACGCTGCCGTCGCCGCGCTCACCGGCCCGGACGACTTCGTGCGCGCCACCGCCGCCGATTACCGGGCCAAGCGCGACCTCGTCGTGGCGGGACTGGCCGGATGCCCGGCCGTGCGGCTGGCGGTGCCGGAGGGCGCGTTCTACGCATTCGTGGATGTGCGCCCGACCGGGCTCGGCTCGGCCGAGTTCAGCCGTCGGCTGTTGGACGAGCGGCACGTGGCGGTGGTGCCGGGCGAGACCTTCGGGGCGGCGGGCGCCGGGTTCGTGCGGGTGTCGTTCGCCGGCGACGCGGACGAGCTGGTCACCGGCGTGCGGCGGCTGGCGGAGTTCGCGGAGCAGGCCCGCGCCGCGTCCGGGGCCCATGGACGGGCGGAGACGGCGCTGCCGGCTGGCGTCTGAGCGGGCGCGTCCGAGCCGGCAGCAGCTGAGCCGCCGCGCGACTCGGTAGACTGGGGCCATGGCACGCAGCGGGCTGGGAGACGCCGAACCGTCGGAGCCGTCCGGGCTCACCGACCGGATCGACGCGATCATCGTCGAGACGCTGCGCCGCGACGGCCGGGCGACGCTGGCCACCCTGTCGCAGAACACGGGCCTGTCGGTGTCGGCCGTGCAGTCGCGCGTGCAGAAGCTGGAGCGGCGGCAGGTCATCACCGGATACCGTGCGGTGGTCGACTTCAAGGCCATCGGGTACCCGATCTCGGCGTTCGTGTCCGTCACCCCCACCGACTACACCGACGAGCAGCGCATTCCCGAGCGGCTGCGCGGCATCGCCGGGGTGACGTCGTGCTACTCGGTGGCCGGGGCGCCCAGCTATCTGCTGCTGGTGCGCACCGAGTCTCCGGAGGCGCTGGAGGCGCTGCTCAACACCATCCACCGGGTGCTGCCGGTCTCCACGCAGACCACCATGATCCTGCAGGCCTACTTCGAGGACGCGCCCCTGAACCCCGGCGGTCGCGACTGACGCAGACGGCTGACACAGCCGGCTCCCGCCGCCATCCCCGTTCCGGCGGGGCGTGAACGCCCTCGCAGCCGTCCCCGCGCTTGGCGGACCGGCGCTGGCCGGCCCCGACCGACAAAATCGGGCTCAGTGCAGCGCGAGCTTCTGCTCGTGGAGGATGTCGAGCAGGGGCGCCTGCTCGGCCCCTCCCCCTCCGAGCTTGCGGGCGATCTGGGAGGTGAAGGCGTCGACCCGGCGGCTGGTGTCGCGCAGGTCGTAGTACTGGGCGACCTCGGCGTCGTAGCCGCGCAGCGCGGCGTGGTAGTCGTCCGCCTCCGGGTAGGCGTCGACGGCGGTGGTGACGCTCAGCGGCAGCCGGGGCTTCGCCTGCGGCGCCTGGTCGGGGTGGCCGACCAGCAGGCCCACCAGCGGGAGCGTGCGCTCGGGCAGGCGCAGGGCCCGGATGACGCTGCGGGCATCGCCGCCGATGCTGCCGAGGTACACCGTCCCCAGGCCGGCGGCCTCGGCGGCGAGACTCAGGTTCTGGGCGGCCAGCATGGTGTCCTCGACGCCCTGGAGGAACAGGGCGGCGCGCTCCAGCGGCTCCAGGCTCACCCCGGCCTCGGCGCGGATGCGTGCGTTGCGGTGCAGGTCGACGACGAACACGAGCAGCTCGCCCCGGTCGCCGCCGACGTAGGGCTGGCCGGACGCCTGGTGGACGATCTCGCGGATGGCCGGGTCATGCACGCGGATGACGGTGGTCTGCTGGTAGAAGCTGCTGGTCGGCGCGTGCCGGGCGGCATCCAGCAGTCGCTGCATCTCGTCCTCGGCCACCGGCTCGGCGGTGAAGGCGCGGATGGTGCGGTGGCGCAGCGCGACGGCGAGAGTCTCGTCGCCGGGCCGCGCGGGCGTGGGATCGGTCATGTGGGTATCTCCTGAGGTGCCGGCGACGGCTGCGTCGGGCGCGATCATGCTACGCCGCCGATTCCGGATCGCCACCGGGGCGGGTGACGCATTTGCCAGGCGGCGGCAGTCGCAGGATAGGCACTCGAAAAAAACTTGATTCGAGTCGGCTCAGGTTTGGAATAGTTTCCGCCCCCGGGCGTTCTACTCAGTGCCACGGCAAGCCTGTGGCGGACGAAAGAAAGGACTTCAGATGGCATTCCCATTCGATACATTCCCCATGTTCCCCGACTTCGAGCGCGCGTTCGGCGCCTCTCGGACCTTCCCGCTCGACGTCACCCGCACCGGTGATACCTACACCGTCACCGCCGACGTCCCCGGGGTGGACGGCAAAGGCCTCGACATCAGCGTCGATGGCTCGCAGCTGACCATCACGGTCGAGCGCCAGGTGCAGCTCGGCGACGACGCGGAGGTCTTCACCCGCGAGCGCCCCAGCGGCAAGGCGACCCGGCAGCTGACGCTGTCGTCGGCGATCGACACCTCGAAGATCGAGGCGAGCATCGACAACGGCGTGCTGACCCTGACGCTGCCCCTGGCCGAAAGCGCCAAGCCGCGCAAGATCGCCGTCACCGCCGCGCATCCGGCGGCCGTGAGCGCCTGAGGACAATGTCTGACTGACGCCGTACCCGGGCATTCCGCCCGAGTGCGAATCCGAAGGCCCGCATCCCTTCCCCGCAAGAGCGGAGGGGTGCGGGCCTTCGCGCGTCCAGCGCGGTGTGATGCTCAGTGCAGGGTGGCCTTTGTTCGTGCATCACCTTGAGCGCCGCGGCTTGTCCTACCTGCCGGTGCTGATCTTTCTAACCACGTGGGTGGGGAACGAACCGATCCGCCGGCGGACGTTGCGCAGATCGTAGTACTGGGCGGCCCCATAATCATAGTCGTGTAGCGCCGAGTAGTAGTCGGGCACAGTCAGGTAGGCATCCACGGCGCTCATCAGGGCAGCGGCAGCCTCGGCTTCGGCTATGGCGACTGGTCGAGATGTTCGACCAGCACGCTGACCAGGGGAAAGGTGCGTCGGGGCAGGTGCAGGGCGCGACTGACGTCGGGCGGGTCGCCCGTGATACTGTCCAGGTAGACCGTTCCCAGACCGTCGGTTTCGGAGGCCAGGCAGAGGTTCTGCATGGGAGCGTGTTTTCGGCGCCCGTGAGGAACAGCGAGGTGCTCTCCAGCCGTTCGAGGTCTGCCTCCCCTGGCCTCTTTCCCGGATGCACGCTTTACGGTACAGGCCGACTGCGAACACGAGTGGTTTGCCTCGGTCATCGCTGACGTATGCCCGATCTGAAGCACGTTGGACGGCCTCGCGGACTTCTGGATCTTCGACGCAGATGTGATGGTCGTCTGCTGAGAGGAGCCGCCGGTGGGAAGGCATGGAGGGCAGCCTGTAGCCCTCCATGCCTACTGGGTCATCAGTGAAAGCCAGATGGCTCGGTGGCGGAGGTCTGTGGCGAGAAAGTCGTTGCCGGCCGGGCTGCGGTTTCAGTCATCCACCCATCATTTCCTGGCGGTGTGCAGAGAAAACTGCGGTACCGCGAGCCATCGAAGATCGCGGTACCGCAGGTCATCTTAGAGTTGCTCAAGCCACGACTCATACCTCCAGATCGAGCAGGCTCACGTACTGCTGGCCGTAGTGCATGTCCCGTTCGTACTTGTGGCCCTGGATTTGCGGGCGGGGGAACGAGACTTTGACAACATTCAGGTCGGGCAGGGCGAACACCAGCACCTTCTTGGGGTCGACGTGATAGACGCGGGCGATGGTCTCCTGCTTGACGGCTTGCGAGTTCTTTACGCGGGTGAAACTCTTTGCATCATCGCAGAACACGTCGATGGTCGCCCAGAATGGGCCGGCGTTCTTCGAGCGTACGTACTTTGCGACTTCTCCGAGTGTGGCCATGATTCACTCCTCTCCCAACTTTCCATAGACAATACGGACAAGTTCCAGCGGGTCGTCCACGTCGACCACGTGATCGAGCCGGAACTCGTAGATCTGCCCCTTCTCAATCTCAGCCGGTGAGAACGGGAAGGCGAATGAAGGCATCTGCTCATTCTCAGCGGTACGGAAGTGCAGAAGCTTCGGGTTGAAAGTCTTGGCGACATGCGTCGCCAACTCCTGCGTCTTGGCGGTCGCGACGAGGATGAGTCCGATCTCACGGGGGACGTAGGTGCCCGGTTCGATGTCCTCGCCGGAGACGGCGTTCCAACCGTATGGCTTGAGCGCGTAGGAGTACTCGCTGCGAGAGATGCCGATTTCAGCAAGGCGCTGCTCGGTTGCGGCGCCCAGGTCATCGATCCATCGCATCGGGTCGTTCATGACCTTCCGGGCGCGGATGCCGACGACCGTGATCGTCTGGTATCCCGCCGGAGCGGCCCCCTCGAGCTTCATCGTGTACTGCGGCGCAGGAGTGATGGTCGTGCCGGTGACTCGTACCCGCCGGTCGTCCACCTGCGTGTAGTGCGCGTGCTCGACGTCGATGATCCCGCCGGGCTCCGTCAGCCGGAACGGGTTGGCATTCTCGTAGAGCATGTGCGCCGAGACAGTGTAGACCGTGCACCGGCTGCCAGCCGCCGTCGGCTCGATGGTGAAACCTTCCTCATCGAACTCCAGGACCACTCCCCCGTCACCGGGGTTGGTCGTGCACAGCGGCCCGCACTCGGCGGTCTTTGCCCCGTGCCAGGCCGAGGCCACGTTGCAGCCTTTCATGATAGGCAGGGCGGCGATGATCGCGGTGTCAGTGGCCCGGCCGCAGAGCACCAGGTTCGCACCGGAGCGCAGCGCCTCCTGGAACGGCTCGATCCCTGAGAGAGCAACGATGTTCGTGCACTCGTCGAACGTCGCCTCGGAGATGTCGGGCGCCCCGTCGAGCGGGTGGATTTTTCCCGCCCGGTACTTGGTCTTCAGCGTCTCCGGGTCTTGCTGGGTGTAGATCTTGGCAACCTTGAAGCTCAAATTTTCTTCGGCGCAGATCTCCGCGCAGATCGCCTCCATCTCATCGACACCGGCATCGTTGCCGCAGGTGCCGCAGGAACCGATCGTCACCGGGATCGACAACTTGTAAGCACCCTTCAGAATGAGTCGTACATCATCCTTGACCGACTCGCGGGCATACTTACCGACGCCTCGGCCCAGATAATGCGGGCCAGAGTCGGTCGAGCCAGCGTCACTGGAGATGATGTCTGGCTGCATCTTGATCCCGTTGTCGAACGACTCCTGGGTAATGCCGAAGCCGATGGCTGGGAAGGGAACAAATACTTTACATGTGTTCATCTTTTCTCACTTTCATCGAGAAACTTCAGAGAACTGATTCGTTCTAGACATGATTAATGGAAAATCAGTGTCAGAATCAGACTGAAAACGAGGGCACCAAGACCCATGATGGGCAATGTCACCGTGAGCTGCTTCTTGAACATGACATCGCGCTCCTTCTCATCAGGCATCAGACCAAGCAGCATCCCGCCGCCTTCCGAGTACGGGGAACTCACCATGGCGAGCCCGCCCACCGTCATCGATAGGAAAAGCAGGATCGGGCTGAGACCGGTCAGGTGAGCAAGCAGGGGAACAATGGGGTACAGTGCCGGGGCGGTCACACCGATAAAGCTACCGAAGCAGTTGATGATCGCCGCGACTATGGCGAGCAGCACTGGAACAAGAATGGTTGGAACAGCGTCAGAGCCCAGCCATGAGGCAATCGCTTTGAATGTTCCAGCCTGAGTGGCGACTGAGACGAGCATGCCGACGCCACTCAGCATGATCAGGATGTTCCAGGGAACTCTGCTGATGACAGCCTTGTTGTCTGCAAGCTTGAAAGCGAGAGCAATCACAGCGATGATTACGGCGATCATCGGTGCGAAGATCGACGAGCTGAACGAAGTGATCCACCCGACCGCAGGGAACAACACATGCATGATAGAGGGAACCAGCGCGAAAAGCAGGAAGACTCCCATGACGTACAGTGTTCCCTTCTGTTTGCCGGTGAAGGGTTCGACTTGTGCAACATCAGCAATACCTGCAGTAGTCCCAGCCTTTTTCGCCTTGTGTCGGTAGTAGAGCGTAAATCCGAGGAGTACTAGGAACGTAAACACAAGGTACGCAATGAAGATTGCCGTTCGGAAAAGGAATGAATCACTTTCAGAATATTTGAGTTCGCGGAAAAGACCATCGAAAACAATACCGTTGAGGCTGCTCATAAAGTTCGATCCGGCCTGGGCGCCTACCATGACGGCCAAACCACCGATCAACGGTTCAATCTTCAGCTCTCGGCAGATCAGCAGAGCCGCTGGCGCCAGGAATGCCATGACGGCGAAGAAGCCAGCTCCGAGGGCCGCGACAATCACCGCGGTGAAGAAGAAGACGAACACCATCGCCCATGCGAGTTTTCGTGAGCCGTGGAGCATCTTTTGGGCGATCTTCTCAAGAGTCCCATTGTCGAGAGCAACAGCGAACAATAACGTAACGCTGAAGATATCGAAGAAGACCTTGATCGGCCAGAGGGCGACTACCTCTGCGGGCTCCATCTTCATGAAGAAGACGCCGATGATGTAGGCGAAGCAGAAGGCAATCAGCCCCGTATTGATCTTAGTCGCGTAGCCAACCCCGATGGAGATGGCCAACGCTATGGCAACAAGCAAACCAATCATATCGTCACTCGCCGGTCGCACACGGATGAGACCTGCGAGACCTCACTTCCTTTCAATCTTCGTTGATTTGAGGAATGTTTTTGAATTTTATACCCGATAGGAGTCGTGTTGTGACATTACGGGGAGCAGAGTCGTTCGATTTCGAGCAGAAGGACGGTCAGCGAGAGCAGATCCGCGCTTCCGCCGAGGCTGAGGTGCTCGACGGTCGCCCAGCGGCACAGCGCCCGGATACTCCGGCGGCCTGCAAGCGTGCGGCTTCCTCCCGCAGCATTCGCGGCGGCGGCCCGGTCCTGCAGTTGCGCCAGCGCGCTGATGCCGCCCCGGGCCATAGTGGTGGTGTCATCGTTCGCAGCAGCAATGGCGAGCAGAGTATCGACCATCGCCATCGGGCCGCTCTCCTGGTCGCCGCAGGCCATGGCTGCCCGCAGCGTCGGCAGCGCCCGGTCGCGGACAAGCGGGAACCCGGCCTCGGCCTGGCCCCGCACGCCAGTGATGCCGTGCCTGCGAAAAAGCTGTTCTCCGTGACTCTCCGGGCTGTTCCCACGGGTGGGGCGACTGGCGAGCTCGCGCTGCACGATCCCGGTCGAGATCGCTGCGATCTCGTCCAGGACAAGTTCCGGCTGCAGCAGCGATCCTCTCGCTTGCAGGCGCCCGCAGGCGCCGAGTGCCAGCCCGAGCACGAAGATCGCCCCTCGGTGGGTGTTGATGCCCCTGGTCGCGTGCAGCATCGCCTGCTCGGCGCGGACGCCAACCGGGCGGAGCCGGAGCAGGAGGTTCTCGGGAGGGGCCGCCCGGGAGGCGGCCCCAACGTCGACGAACCGGCGCAGGTACGGCCCCAGGACGATCGCGCTCGCGATGAAGGTGGCGAGATCCATGTCCGGGTGCGTCGAATGCCCCAGCGGGTCCACCAGCCCGGGCTTCGGGAAGGCCTCCGCCTCGGCCAGCAGCGCCCGCTGGGCAAGGCTCGCGAGGCGGGTGGCTGGTAGCCGGGAAGGAGCCGCCCCCGGTCGGGGTGTATTCGTCAGCCGGGTGCATGGACCTGGCATGCCGACGGCGTCGGTCCGCGCCGCCGGAGCTGGTCGCAACAGCTCGGCGGCGCTCATGCGAACTCCGCGGAGGCGGGGGTACAGACGATGCCCGCGATGGCGTCCAGCAGGGCGTCGAGGCCGTGGCGGCGGCTGCGGGCGCATGCCCGCACCGGACTGCCACACACCACGCAGGTGCGCGATGGCAACCCGAGTTCGGTGCGGCTCATGGTCCGCACTGGGGCGTCCGGGCCGCCGCCGTCGGCCCCCCAAACATCGGCGTCGAAGAGGCGCCCGCAGGTGTCGTGCTCTTCGAAGCCCACCAGGGTGGTCTTCACCGCCGGCAGGCGGCTGCGCACGACGCGGAATGCCTCCGGCCCAGTCGGCCCGGCCCACAGCTCCCCCGGCGCCATGAGCGGGTCGAGGCGGTGCAGCACGCGATCGATGCGGGACATGCCCGCAGCGAAGACCGCGTCGAGCACCGGCGAGGTCTTTACCGGGCCGGGGATATTGAGCTTCACCGCCACCACCCCGCAGCCGGGATGGCTGCGGCACAGCTCGCGCTGCAGCGCGGACCGGGCGTCCCGTCGAGCTGTCATCGCTGCGACACCCACCTCTGGTCCGTTCGCCAACATCCACGTCCTGATAGGCTTGACGGCGCGGATGGGGGCCGCCGAGCCAGCCGCGGTCATGCCACCTCGCGCACCACGTCGATGACGCTGCCGTCGCGGTACTCCACGATGGCGACGACCCGATCCGTGTGCCGGATGGGCGCCGGGGCGCCGACGATCGAGAGGGCGCGCTCGGCGAGCTCGTCCACGGTGACCAGGGGCAGGCCCGGAACGCCGCTGAGGCGCTCGTGCAGCTCGGCGTTGGCCGGGTTGACGGCGACGCCCACCTCGGTGACCAGCGCGTCCACGCTCGATCCCGGGGTGACCAGGGTGTCGACGGCGTGGGTGACGGTCGCGATGCGGCCGCGCACCAGCGGGGCCGAGATGATCGTCAGCTTGGCCGTGGAGGCGTCCTGGTGGCCGCCGATGGCGCCGCGGATGACGCCGTCGGAGCCGGTCAGCACGTTCACGTTGAACGAGGTGTCGATCTCCAGCGCGCTCAGCACGGCCACGTCGAGGTTCGACACGACGGCGCCGCGGTTGTGCGGGTCGGCGTACCAGGACGCGTCGATCTCCTGCTGGCCCTCCTCGGCCGCCATGCTCGACGCAGACCCCTTGTCGAAGTCCTGCACGTCGAGGATGCGGTGCACCAGGCCGTCCTTCAGCAGCTGCACGGTGGGGGTGGTGATACCGCCGAGCGCGAAGGAGGCGGTGATGCCCGCCCGCTTCATCTCTTCGGCCAGGTACCGGTTGACGGCCAGGGCGGCGCCGCCGGTGCCGGTCTGGAACGAGAACCCGTCGTGGAACTGCGCCGAGTGGGCGATGACCGCGTTGACCAGCCGCGCGATCTTGAGCTCCTTGGGGTCCTTGGTGAACCGGGTGGCCCCGGAGCCGATCTTGTCGGGGTCGCCGACGCTCGGCACCTCGACCACGTAGTCGACCTCGCTCTCGTTGACGCTGGCCGGCGTGTTCGGGTAGTCCACCAGGTTGTCGGTGAGCAGCACGACCTGATCGGCGTGGCGCGCATCCATCAGCGCGTAGCCGAGCGAGCCGAACACGGCCTTGCCGCGGGTCCCGTTGGCGTTGCCCATCTCGTCTGAGCTGGGCACGCCCAGGAAGGCGACGTCGATGCGGATGTCGCCCTCTTCGATGGCGCGCGCCCGGCCGCCGTGCGAGCGGAACACGACCGGGTTCTTCATCCCGCCGTGCGAGACGAATTCGCCCAGGGCGCCGCGCATGCCCGAGGAGGTGATGCTGGTGATGACGCCCTTCTGGATGGCCTCCTGGACCAGGTTCCCCATCACATTCGTCAGCGACGACGGCGCCAGGGTGAGGTCCTTGACGCCCATGTCGATGATCTCGCGCATCACCAGGTTGAAGACGTGGTCGCCTTCGCGGAAGTGGTGGTGGAAGGAGATGGTCTGCCCGTCGGACAGGCCGGTCTTGACGATGGCCTCATGGACGGAGGTCAGCAGCTTCGAGCCGTGCTTGCGGCCGATGTGCACCTCGGGGCCGGTCCAGTGGACCTCGGCGTCGGGGATGACGTCGCCGGAGTACGGTTTGCGGCCGGTTCTGGTGAGCAGCTCGTCGGGGATGTTGTGCCCGATCTCGTTTTTCATGTCTCTCGCTCCTGACTAGATCGTGGCGTTCGCGGCCGACGCCAGCTTCATCGTGCGCTCCGCGCGCGCGACGACCGGCTTGTCGACCATCTTTCCGTGCAGGGAGATGACGCCGGAGCCCTTCGCGTGGGCCTCCTCGATGGCGGCCAGCACCTGCTGGGCGTTGTCGATCTCCTTGTCCGAGGGGCGGTAGATCTCGTTGACCACGGGGATCTGCC
The DNA here is from genome assembly GCA_047722305.1 of Pseudoclavibacter sp. Classification (GTDB taxonomy): domain Bacteria; phylum Actinomycetota; class Actinomycetes; order Actinomycetales; family Microbacteriaceae; genus JAKVJE01. The sequence continues at coordinate 37,928 of JBDNYM010000012.1, forward strand.
GCGGGTTGATGCACGACTTCCCGTCGAAGCCCAGCTTGTGGATGAGCTCGACCTCGTTGCGGAACCCGGCCTCGTCGTCGACGTTCGAGTACACGGTGTCGAAGGCGGCGATGCCGGCGGCGCGGGCGGCGTGCAGGATCATGCTGCGCGCAAAGAACAGCTCCTGGCCGTCGGGGTACCGGTGGGTCTTCATGTCGGTCACGTAGTCCTCGGCGCCCAGCGCGATGCCGATCAGCCGGTCGGATGCCGTGGCGATGGCGGGGGCATTGAGCACGCCGCGGGCGCTCTCGATGGCGGCCATCATGTGGGTGGTGCCCTCGGCGATGCCGAAGTGGTGCTCGGCCTCGACGATGATCTCCTCGACATCCACGATGTCCTGGGCGGTCTCGGTCTTGGGCAGCCGGATGACGTCGATGCCGGCGCGGACGACGGCGAAGACGTCGGCGCGGCCCCACTCGCCGTGCGGGTCGTTGATGCGGCACACGAGTTCGGTGCTGCCGTAGTCGATGGTCCGGAGGGCCTGGAAGACGAGCATCCGGGCCACATCCTTCTGCGTCAGCGAGACGGAGTCCTCCAGGTCGAACATGATCGAGTCGGCGCCGTAGATGCCGGCGTCCTTGATCATGCCCGGGTTGTTGCCCGGAACGAACATCATGGTGCGGCGCAGCCGCTCAGTGGTGCTCTGCTGTGTGTCAGACATGTGCGATGACCTCCCACTCGGGATCGTTCGGCTTGCCAATGGCGCGCTGCACGGCGGCGGTGGCCCGGGCGCGGATGGTGCAGTCGAGGGCGCCCTTGTCGACGATCTGCACGGTGGCGTCGGCGATCCCGTAGGCGTCGAGCACCTGCTGGACCACCGCCTTGATCTGGTCGCCGTACTCGGCGGCCACCTCGCTGTCGAGCAGCATGTCGATGCCGCCCGACCCTTGCGACAGCGTGATCTGGACGTCGCTCGATTCGAGCGTGCCGACCAGAGCGGTCTGTTCAATCTTCATAGGTCGTACTCATCTCCCTATTTCTTCATTCGTTCGGATGGGAAGTTCGGATGCGCTGGGAAGTTTGGATGCGCTGGATGCGCTGCGTCAGCTCGGCCGCGTGCTCGCGCACGAAGGCGGCCGTGGCGGACGGCAGCATGGCGTCGAGCCCGTTGATCTGGCCCGCGGCGATGCGGGCGCGCACGGAGCTGGCGCTGATGACGTCCCCGGTCGCGGTCTGCAGCCGGGGGATGATCCGCACCTGCACCGCGGGCGGCAGCTGTTCGGCCAGCACCTCGTTGTAGATGGCGGTGGTCGGGGAGGCGGGCTCCTCCCCCAGGAAGCGGATGCCGATGCCGAGGGCGCGGGCGATGTGCTCGCGGAAGATCTGGGCGTCGAGCCGGCACTGGTAGCGGGCGGCCGCGGAGGCGTCGTCGATGAAGTAGGCGGGGAACGTGACGGCGCTGACCAGGTAGTCGCCGCCGGAGACGACGTCCACGCGGTCGCCCAGGTCGGCGGTGCCGGCCTCGACCAGCGCTCGGCGCTCCGACGCGCGGAACAGCGCCGCGTCGTCGGCCAGGACGAAGACGATGACGCGGTCGCAGTCTTCCAGCGCGGTCTCGATCAGGTGTCGGTGGCCGCGGGTGAACGGGTTGGCGTGCATGACGACGGCGCCGAGGCGCTCTCCCGGCCGGGCCGCGAGCGGGGCCAGCTCGGCCAGGTAGGCGCCGATGCGGCGGTCGCCGGTCTCCATCAGCACGCCGTGGTCGTCGGCGGCCAGCACGTCGAAGCCGATGTGCGCGAAGGCGGCGTGGTACTCGGGCTTGGTGGACACGAACACGTGGAAGCGCCCGCGCTCGGCCTGCTCGTGCAGCAGCTCGGTGATGAGTCGGTTGAAGACGGCGCCGCCGCCCCGCTCCGACTCGGCGATGGCGACGAATTCGATCCGGTCGCCGGCGATCGAGCCGGTGGCGGTGAGTCGGTCGTCGGGTTTCACCCCCAGAGTGAGCTCCAGTTCGGCGACGCTCTCCGGGCGCGGCTGCGGCAGGCCGGTGGAGCGCACCAGGTGTTCCCACTCCTGCCGCTGGGCCTCGTCGGAGAGGTCGATCGTGCGAAACTCGCCCAACTCACTCATGGCCGGAGGTGTTCGCCTCCCCCTCGGGGACGGCGGCGCCGTTCGACGGCGCCCCGTCTTCGCCGGACGTCGCGCTACCGGTACCGGCGCCGCGCTCGGCGGCGAAGGCGCGCACGCTGGTGACCACGCCGTCCACGACCCCGTCGTCGAAGACGCCCGGGACGATGTGGTCGGCGGTGGGCTGCGGTACCTGCGCGGCGAGACCGGCGGCGACGGCCTCCTGCAGGGGCAGGTCGACCTGGCGCAGCCCGGTGGCGAGCAGCGCCTTGAACAGGCCCGGGAAGGCCAGCACGTTGTTGACCTGGTTGGGGAACGACGCGGCCCCGGTGGCGACCACGGCCGCCCCGGCAGCGTGCGCCTCGTGCGGAGCGATCTCCTGCACGGGGTTCGCGAGCGCGAAGACGATGGGGTCTTCCGCCATGGTGCGCACGTCATCGCCGGTGAGCACGTCGCCCACCGAGAGCCCGACGAAGGCGTCGGCGCCGTGCACCGCGTCCGCCAGTGTGCCGCTGCGGGTGGAGCCGGCGTCGGCGGCCAGCGAGCGCTGGTATGAGTTGGCGGTGGGGGTGTCGGGGGTGACGATGCCGTCGATGTCGACGGGGATGATGCGCCTGACCCCGGCGGCCATCAGGAGGCGGGCCGTCGCGTACCCGGACGCGCCGATCCCGTTGACGACCACGGTGAGCTCCTCGAGGTGCTTCCCGATGACTTGTGCGGCATTGCGCAAGCCGGCCAGCACGACGATGGCCGTGCCTTCCTGGTCATCATGATAGACCGGGACGTCGACGCGCTGGCGCAGCTGCTCCTCCACGGCGAAGCAAGTGGGCGCTGCGATGTCTTCCAGATGGATGCCGGCGAAGCTGACCGAGATGGCGGCGATGGTTTCGACGAGGTGCTCGACGCTCCCCTGCTGCAGGGCCAGTGGCACGGCGTTGACCCCGGCGAGTTCGCGGTACAGCAGGGACTTGCCCTCGACGATGGGCAGGCCGGCGGCGGGGCCGACGTTGCCGAGCCCGAGCACGGCCGAACCGTCGGTGATGACGGCCACGAGCTTGCCGCTGACGGTGTAGCGACGGGCCAGCTCGGGGTGCTTGGCGATGAGCAGGCTCAGCTCGGCCACCCCCGGGGTGTAGGCGTCGCTGAGCTCGTCGAGGGTGTGGACGGGCAGTCCGGCGGCGATGGTGAGCACCCCGGTGTGATCGGCGTGCTCCTTGAGGATTCTCTCGGTCTTCTTCGCGTCCATGCGCGTTCCTTTCTCGGCGGGGCGGATCAGTGGACCAGCGACCCGCTGAAGCGGTCGTCGAACCAGCCGAAGCCCTGGAGGGCGTAGTCGAGGCCGATCATGATGACGATGGTGAGCACACCCTGCACCGAGGTCCATAACGCTGCGAGCATTTGACTTCTCTCTTCGTCGGTGTCGTAGCTCCGCAGAATTGAAATTCTGTAATATCAGCGACTTCTTTTGTAATTCTTGAGGCTTATCGTAGCGATCCGTTTTGGAATAGTGCAAATTTCACCAGTATTCTGTCCATCCTGTGAATTCTGCGAGTCTCGGTATGCTTGGGGAGAAAAGGGGCGGAGGGCCGCCAGAAGGGGGTGTCGACGGTGGATGAAGACGAACTGATCGCACAGATCGCCCAGGACTACTACCTGAACCGCGTCACGCTCGGCGGCATCGCCGCGAAATACTCGCTCAGCCGCTACAAGATCGCCAAATATCTCGAAGAGGGCCTGCGCCGGGGCGTCGTCCAGATCCGCATCCGCTCGCACTTCGAGCGCAACGCCGAATTCGAGCGCGTGCTGCGCGACGAGTTCGGCATCCCCCAGGTGGCCGTGCTGCGCTACGGGAATGCGGCGCTCACCCGGCAGAGCGACCTGCGCGACGACTTCCGCTCCTTCGCCGCCCAGCAGGTGCAGCTCATCCTCGAGCACTCCCGCATCGTCGGCATCGCGTGGGGCGACACCCTCGACGCGGTACTGGGCGAACTCGACTACCGGCCCCGGCCCGAGATGATCTTCACCCAGTTCGTGGGCCGTTACGGCAAATACCACTCCCAGGCCGACTCCACCCGCATGGTGCAGAAGGCCGCCGCCAAGTACGACGCGGAGTATCTCACCCTCGACTGCCCCACCTACATCCTCGACGACCGCGCCCGCGACCTCATGCGACGCGAGCTGTTCCTGCAGCGCACCCTCGACGTCGCCGACCGCATGGACACCGTGCTCACCGGCATCGGCACCTTCGACTCGCTCAGCAGCGTGAACGTGTGGAACGAGCAGCGGCATCAGCTCTTCCCGGTGCCGCCCGAGGACGTCGCCGGGTTCGTGTACGGACGCCCCTACGACGTCCGCGGGACGTTCCTCTCCCCTGCCACCGACAAGACGTTCGGCGTCGGCCTCGATCGGCTGCTGCAAGTGCCGCGCCGCATCGGGCTGGTCGAGACCCGTCACAAGGGGCTGGCCGCCCTCGGTGCGCTGCGGAGCGGGGCGTTCACCGACCTCATCATGACCGAGCCGGTTGCCGACGCCATCCTGCAGACCGCGCGCGGGTAGCAGGTCGGCGGCGCCCCGTCAGTCCTGCGTCCCGGGGCGGAGCAGGCCGCGCTGGATCGCCAGCGTCACCGCCTGGGCCCGGTTGCCGGCGTCGAGCTTCGCGAAGATGCGCTGCAGGTGCGTCTTCACCGTCGCCTCCGAGATGAACAGGTCGGTGGCGATCTGCGCGTTGCCGCGGCCGGCGGCGACCAGCCGCAGCACATCGATCTCGCGGCGGCTCAACGGCCCCGGCGCTGCCCGGGGACGGGCGGCCAGCGTGCGCGCCACCGACGGCGCCAAGGCCACCTGCCCGTCCGCCACCGCGCGGATGCCGGCGATCAGTTCTGCGCGCGGGGCCGCCTTCAGCAGATAGCCGCTGGCGCCCGCCTCGATCGCGGAGAGGATCTCCTCGTCGGTCTCGTACGTGGTGAGCACCACCACCAGCAGGCCCGGGTGGGCGACCAGGAGGCGGCGGGTGGCCTCCACCCCGCCCATCCCCGGCATGCGCAGGTCCATGAGCACCAGGGACGGGGCCACGGCGTCGGCCTGGACGAGGGCGTCGGCGCCGTCGCCGGCCTCCCCGACGATCTGGAACCCGGGCTCGCCCGACAGCGCCGCCACGATGCCCGCCCGCACGATGGGATGGTCGTCGACCACCAGCACCCGCACCTCCGAGGCGGCAGGATGCGGCGCCGGGAAGGTCCCGGGTGCGTGCGAACCGGTCATGAGCTGCTCCCGTCCTCGGCTCGGTCAGCTCGCGGCAGGCGCACTCGCAGCTCGGTGCCAGCGGCACCCGTGGTCACATGCAGCTGCCCAGCGGACAGCGCCAGCCGCGACTGGATGCCCCGCAGCCCGGAGCCGCGCCGCTGGGCGGCATCCACCGCCTCCGGGAACCCGCGGCCGTCGTCGGCGACCAGCAGCGCGGTGCCGTGCGCATCCTGCCGCAGCTCGACGCGCACGGCGTGCGCGCCCGCGTGCTTGCGGATGTTGGCCAGCGCCTCCTGGGCGGCGCGCAGCAGCACCACCTCCGTGGGACGATCGAGGACGGGCGCGGTCGGGCTCGCCGAGAATCGCGCGGTGACGCCGGTCTCGGCGGCGAAGCTGCGCGTGATCCGGTCCAGCCGGGCCGGCAGGCCCTCGCTCCCCACCCCGGGGGCGCTCCCCTCGGCGATGATCGCGCGGGTCTCGGCCAGCGCCTGGCGGGCCGTGCGCTCCAGCAGCCCCACGGTGCGGGCCGGGCCGTCCGCTGCCGGCGAGTCGTCGTCGGCCAGCTGCTCCCCGGTGCGCTCGGCCAGCATCACGATGCCGGTGAGCGTCTGGGTGAGGGTGTCGTGCAGCTCGCGGGCGAGGCGCTCGCGCTCGGCGGCGGCCCCAGCGCGCCGGTGCAACTCGGCCAGCTCGTCGTGGGCGGCGGCCAACTCGGCCTGCAGCTGCCCCTCCCGGCGGGCGGCGCTGGCGATCCGGCCGATCCAGACGCCCATGACCAGGCTGAACAGCAGCGAGGCCGCCGCGCTGACGCCGCCCCGCATCCAGCCGTCCCCCGTCCATCCCAGGCCCCAGGCCGTGCCGACCGCCGCCGCCGCCGCGAAGAGGACGTTCGCGGCGACGATGTCCTGCCACCGCCACGACCAGTTCCAGGCGTACGGGCAGAAGACCGCCAGCATCGCCGCGCTGCTGGGGTCGGCGCGGCACAGCACCGCCAGCAGCAGCCCGGCGATGGCCACGAAGACGGCGCCCCGGAGGCGGGGGTCGGCCCAGGTCCGGTCCCGGGGCGACGCGGGGCGCAGCGCCCAGCGCCCGCACGCGAACCAGGCTGCGAGGATGCCGCACAGGGCCAGCAGCCCGTCGACCCGCTCCGGCCCGGCCTGGGCGGCCACGATGACGCCGCAGGCCGCAGTCGCCCCCGTGACGGCCACATCCCACCAGAGATGGCGGCGGGAGATGAGCACAGGCGCAGACGCTGACACAGGGCTAATTCTTGCGTATCCAGCGGAACACGAGCCGCACGGCGACGAACCCGACCGCCAGCCAGATCGTCAGGGCGATCGCCGTCCCGTCGAGATTCCAGGCGCTGCCCGGCTCCAGCTGCGCGTAGGAACCGGGCAGGAACACCGCGCGCATCCCCTGCGCCAGCCACTTCAGCGGAAATGCTGCAGCCACCTGCTGCAGCCAGGCGGGCAGCTGCGAGAACGGCAGGTACACCCCCGAGATGAACTGCAGCACCAGCACGATCGGCAGCACCACCGCGCTCGCGCTCTTCGCGCTGCGCGGCAGCTGCGCCAGGGAGATGCCCAGCAGGACGCAGGTGATCAGCCCCAGCGCCCAGACCCAGGCGAAGGTGCGCCATGCCGACGCGGAAGCGGGCAGGTCCACATCGAAGGCGAACCGCGCCACGGCCAGCAGCAGGGCCGTCTGCAGCGCCCCGATGATCGCCGACTGCGCGATCTTGCCCACGAAGTACGCCGACGGCGACAGCGGGGTGCCGGCCAGGCGCTTCAGCGTGCCGTCGCCGCGCTCGCCGGCGATGTCGACGGCCAGGTGCTGCACCCCGGTGGTGAGCAGGCCCGCCGCGATCATCCCGGGCAGGTAGAACGCGGCCGCGGTCATCTTCGGACCGAAATCCTGCGAGCTGAACGCGGTGGCGAAGATCACCAGCATCATCACCGGAAACAGGAAGGTGAAGAACACCTGATCCCCGCGGCGGAAATAGGTGCGGGTCTCGAACACGGCTCGGCTCAGGCCGGTGCGCAGCGCGGTCATCGCGACGCCTCCGTCCGCGAGGCGGCGGACGCCGGTTCGGGCGCGCTCGCGGACACCGATGCGGTCCCGGGGGCGCTGGATGGCGGGTCGGCCGGCCCGAAGCCGGCAGGCGCGGCCGCGGCCCCCACGATGCCGAGGTAGACGTCCTCCAGGCTGGGGGTGCGCACTTCCAGGTCGCGCAGCTCCCCGCCGCGGCGGTACCGGTCGGCGACCAGCGCGGTCGGGGTCTCAGTACGCTCCAGGTGCGGACCGTCGGCGTCTGTCCACGACACCAGCGGGATGCGCGCCTGCGGGCCGCCCAGTTCGCGAATCGGCCCCTCCGCGAGCTTCCGCCCCTTGCCGATCACCACGCCGCGGTCGCTCAGGTGCGCCGCCTCGTCGAGGTAGTGGGTGGTGAGCAGGATGGCCGTTCCCTCGTCTCGCAGACCGGAGATGAGGTTCCAGAACTCATGCCGGGCCACCGGGTCGAAGCCCGTGGTCGGCTCGTCCAGAAACAGCAGGCGAGGGCGGCCGATGATGCCGAGCGCCACATCCACGCGCCGCTGCTGGCCGCCCGACAGCGCCGAGACGCGCTGGCGGGCGTGCTCGGCCAGGCCGACGGCCGCGATCGTCTCGTCCACATCCCGATGGCGCGGGTAGTAGCCGGCGAACTGGGCGACCAGCTCGCGCACCGTCGCGGCGGGAGGCATGCCGCCCGACTGCAGCACGATGCCGATCTTGGCCCGCCAGGCCAGGCCTGCGGTCTGCGGGTCCTCTCCCAGCACCGTCGCCTCACCGCCGTCGCGGGTGCGGTACCCCTCCAGGATCTCGATGGTGGTCGACTTGCCCGCCCCGTTGTGGCCGAGCAGGGAGACGACCTCCCCCTCCGCGATCTCGAAGCTCAGGTCGTCGACGACCCGGTTGGCCCCGTAGGCCTTCTGCAGGTGGCTGACGCGCACCGCTGGTTGCGTGTTCATGCCTCCCATGCTCGCCGGGCGCGCTCGCAGGCGGCAGCGGGGGAAGGGATGAATCCGGGTGTCATCCGAACGGGTGACACCCGGCGTGCGGGCAGGGGCGGGGCGGGGGGGGTTTAGCCCCGCCGCGGCCCCCCCGCGGGCGGGGCGGGGGGGGG
>JBDNYM010000013.1:0-20128 GCA_047722305.1 Pseudoclavibacter sp.
ACCCGCCCACCCGAACGCCCGCAGCCCCGCCCCCGCCGAACTCAGGGGATCGGCCGAACTCAGGCACCTCATCCCCTGAGTCTGGGTCCAGGCGTACGGATGCCCTGAGTCCGGACCCGGATCACATCCTGGTTCCTCTCCGACTCAGGACATTGCGCCAGATCAGGACGCTCAACGTCCTGTTCTCGACCCATCCGGCCCCAATGTTCTGAGTCGCGCACGGTGGCACGAAAGGAAGGATGGACACGAGGGAGGACCGCGCCACACCAGCCCCGACCGCATCCCCGCCCAGCGCGACACTCCCAACTATTAATATGCAGCCGTCCCTGGCATCAGAAACCGGAAGCGAGCGCTGATTCAGCGGGAGAAGATCAGGCTTCCCAGCTGCTGCAGGCACTTCGCGTCGACGTCGTCGAACCGGCCGAACACCGGGCTGTCCACGTCGAGTACCCCGAAGAAGTCCCCGGCGGGAGTCAGGACGGGGACGACCACCTCGGAGCGCGAACGCTCGTCGCAGGCGATGTGCCCCGGAAACTCGAGGACGTTCGGCACCACCTCCGGGCGCCGAGTGTCAGCCACCCGCCCGCAGACGCCGTGGCCGGCCGCGATGTGGATGCAGGCGACCCGCCCCTGGAACGGGCCGACGATCAGCTCGTCATCCAGCCAGCGGTAGAAGAACACCCCGTTCAGGTCGGGCAGCGTCTGGAAGACGATCGCCGTCAGGTTGCTCATGTTGGCGATCAGGTCGTCCTCGCCGGCGAGCAGGGCCTGGCTCGCGGCCAGCAGCTCGTCATACTGACGGGTCTTCTCGGAGACGTCCTGCGCAGTGGCCATGCGAGGAGGATAGCCGGCACGCCAGTCTCTCGGCATGCCGGCTGCAGAGGGAGATGAGCACCAGGACGATCAGCGAGGCAATCCGCAGGGGCCTAGAGCGCGGGATTCGAATGGGACTGAGCCCAGATCCGACGCGGATGCGGGAACTCAGCGAGAAAGCGGCGTCAACGGACTACACGCGGAAAGCGTAGGAAGAAGTGGGGCGCTACCTCCAGGATTCGATCGATGTTCATCCGCTCAGCAGCAAGAAATCCTCGGAGTAACGACGACGCCGTACAGCGCGGATTCTGACCCCATGCCGGAATACCGGACCCGGAAATTCTGGAACAGTACAAGGATGTTGTACCTGATCATCCGGCTGAGGTTCTTGCGCTGGAGAAGAGAGTTCCAGACGTCGGAACCGAAGCACGTCTCGCCCTGATTCGTTCTGAGTTCCAGCCACAGCTGCTAACACTCCTTGCCGCGAAACTGCTCGACAAATTGTCAGCCGTCATATGACACAGCCTGCGATCGCAGGCTTCATTCTTCCAATCCCTTTACTTGTCATTTAACAACTCATATATCACTTACGGCTTGTCGGATGAGGAAGGAGGTGGGAAGATGGACAAAGACTTGAAAGCGATCCGGAAGGCAGCCGAGCAGCAGGGCTTCACCACCCGGATCACTACCAAAGGTCACCTGCGGATCTACCAGGACGGCGTCCCCGTGACGACATTCTCCGGAACCGCAAGCGACTACCGGAGCTGGAAGAACAGTCTCAGCCAAGCCCGGAAAGCCGGATTCCGCTGGCCATAGTGTCAGAACGGTCGAGGCTCATCACCTCATCTCTTTTACTTAGAAAAGGAACGAGACATGGAGTACAACGCCACCATCGAACTCAACGTGCCGAATGATCTCTCGGACAGGACCGTCGACGACCTCATGGGGAAACTCGCCCACTTCTCCATCGCCGTCGGAGCCAGCGACGCCGGCCACCCCGAGCTGATCATCACCGTCCAGGCCACCACTCTGGCTCAGGCCACCGAGGTCGCCCTCGCTGTCACCACGCAGGCTACGCAGCTGCCTTTCTTGGGGATCTACGTACTTCCCACCGCCGAGTTCGACCGGCGCATCGGGCTCCAGCCCGTCCCCGAGTTGCTGTCCGTTACCCAGACAGCACAGATACTCGGTGTCTCTCGGCAGCGTGTACTCCAGATGCTCAGTTCAGGACGTCTTTATGGCCAGCAGGTCGGCAACACCTGGGTGATCCCCACAGCTGAAGTCGAAGCGCGTCACGAGCGCAGCGCTGCATAGGGGCAGAAAATATGCAAGATGTCGTGTGGGAATTCCTCCGCCACGGTGGGCAACGACGACGTCTTCGTTACCAACGTGCTCTGGCCGGAATGCGCCGTCGAACTCGGAGAGGACTGGTGGAAATGACCAAGAGTTGGAAAGCCATCGCCGAACTCGGCGACCGCTGGTGGATCGTCACCGTGCCCGAGCTCGGCCGAGGTACTCAGGCACGCACCACCGACGAGATCGAACCCATGGCCGCTGATCTCATCACCGCCATGACCGACGAGCCCCATCCCTGCGTCGAGGTGGAGATTCGGCTCCCTGACGATATCCGCGCCGCCCTCGACGAGGTTGCTCGAGCCCGCACGATCGAAGCCGAACAGCGCCGCCTCGCCGCCGACCAGCTCCGTCTCGCCGCCCGGAAACTGCGCGCCCACCGGCTCCCGCTCCGAGACATCGGCAGCGTTCTCGGCGTCTCCCACCAACGCGCATCCCAACTCGTCTCCGACCGCGACCGTAAAGTCGCCTGAAACGCCGACTCCCACCGCCCTGGGGGGATGGCGGGCCCTGGATCCACGCTGCAGGCTATGTGCACACGGCCGCCGGAGGATGCGGGCGGCCGCACATCTGCCCGATGGATTGCAAAAAATGGGTGCCAGGAAGTGGAGAAGCCGACCGGGAGGGCTCCCGATCGGCTTGATCTCAACGCTGGGGTACCTGGACTCGAACCAAGAACAACTGGACCAGAACCAGCCGTGTTGCCAATTACACCATACCCCACTGGCTCGGACTCACGCCCGGCCGGTGCTACAGCGGGACAGTTTAGCACGGTGGCAGCGGAGTGGCCACGGCTGTGTATAACCGTCGCCACCGCCGGGGCCTGTGGGAGGATGGCAGGGCCCATTCGAGCCGGAGCGGCCGGACCGAACGGCGGGAGGAAATGCATGTCGGAGCCATCGTCAGCACAGCCCCACGGGGCCGGAGGACCGATCGTCTGGCCCGTCTCGATCGCCCAGCTGCGCGACACCACGCTCTCCCCCGACGACTTCACGCCCATCCAGGACGCCCACCGCAGCCCGAGCGGACTCGACCTCGACGACCCGCGGATGGCGGCCGTCCTCAACCTGAGTCGGCAGGCGGCCGATCTCATGGAGCAGCGCAGCTCCCTCATCGACCAGCTCCGCGACGAGCGCTACCACCCGCCGGTGCCGGCCAACGCCTGGCCGGCGTCGCTCGGGCACCTCCGGGACACCGCGCTCGCTCCCGACACCTTCACCCCCATTACCGACCTGCGCCGCACACCGACCGGCCTCGACCTCACCCGTCCGCTCGCCACCAGCATCCACGACGTCAGCACCCGTGCCGCCGACGCCTTGCAGCACCGCGGGATGCTGCTCGCCGAGCTGCAGGCTGCAGCCGCCGCATCCACGGTTCCCGCCTGGGAACCCGCACCAGCCCCGCCGGCACCACAGCCGATGGCGGCTCGGCCGGCGACGATCGGTGCCGCCGAGTCGGCAACCGCCTGCCCCGCACCGGCAACTCCCCAGCCAGTGCCGCCCGTCGGGCAGCCTGCGCCGGCGGCGGCGGACGCCGCTTGGCTCGCGCCGGCATCCGCATCCACCGCGAACCCGGCACCTGAAGCGGCCCCGAGCCCGCGCAGCCGCTTCGGCCTGCAGATCTTCCTGCTGGTGATCGGCATCGCCCTGCTCACGGCAGCGGCAGTCGTGTTCGCCATCTGGGCGTACACGGTCATCGGGGACGTCCCTCGTGCCATCAGCATCGCCGTGCTCGGGTTCGTGGGGCTCGGCGCTGCCTGGTTCCTCGCCCGGAACCTGCGCATCACCGCCGAGGGCATCGCCTGGGCGGCGCTGCTGGCGTTCACCACCGACTCGGCGCTGATCGCCGGCACGCATCTGCTCGGCTCGGATCTGCTGGTGCGGGGCGTGTTCGGCGGCGGGCTGGTGATCGCCTCCGCGCTCGCGCTGGGGTTCACCGGGCTGCGCGCCCGCCGCGGCGACCAGCCCCGGCCGCGCCCGCTCAGAGCCGCCACGCTGTACCCCGCGTTCGCGGCGCCTCTGGGCGTCGCCCTGCTGGCTTCCACGTTCCCCGGGTCGGGCTGGACGCAGGCGTGGTACGCATTCGCCTTCGGCGCGCTGGCGCTGCTGGCCGCCCTGGCCGAGCACGACAGCACGTTGCTGCCCCGCTTCGAGCGCCTCACCCTGACGATCATCGGGATGGGGTCGCTCAGCCTGCTCACGTTCAGCAGCGTGTTCGCACTGGCCACCGAGTCCGGTGCCTGGCCGCTGGTCAGACATGTCGTTGTCGGCGCGCTGTGGGCCGCGTCCTGGCCCTTGCTGCTGCGGCTGCGGACGACGTGGCCCGGCGTAGTGGTACTGCCGCTGGCCGGGGTCGCCACCGTCGTCGCCTCGGCGCCGTTCGCCATGCTGCAGCTGCACCGTCCTGCGGTGGCCACGCTCGTCTTCGCCCTCGCTGTGGCGGTGATCGCCGCGGCGGCGGAGGCGATGCGCCGGGTCGAGTTTCCCCGCACCCCGTCCGACGCCCGCACCATTCGCGACGCCTCGCTCCGCGCGTTCGCGCTGAGCGCCCTCGGCATCCAGGCGGCGCTGTCCCTCCAGGCCGTGGCCATCTCCGTGGTCTGGGCGTTGTCCGGCGCGCTGAACGGAGATGTGTCCGGCCGGTTCGACGAGCAGGCACTCACCTACATCGGCGTCCTGATGCTCGCGGTCGCGAGCGCCGCCTGGTCGACCTGGCTGCTGGCCCCGCGGCTGGCGCCGATCGCCGTCGGGCTGCTCACCCTGCTGCTGATGGTGGTCGCGATTTGCACCGGCTGGGCAGCGTTCGTCGTGGCGACGATCCTGCTCCCGGCGGCGACCATCGTCCTCACCCGCTGGGCGGAACGGCAGCCGGCCACCGAACCGGAACGTCCCGCCCAGCTGTCTCGAGCCGCGGGAGCGACGGCCGCGTACGGCCGCATCGCCGCCCCGCTGCTCCTGGTCCTCCTGCTGCCGATGACCTGGTCGGCGGGCCGCTGGGCGCTCCTCGTCGCCGTTATCGCGGTCGCCGAGTATGCGGCCTGGCGGGCCCTCGCACTCCCCCGGGCCCGGCTCTGGGCGCGGGCGGTCGGCACCGGGATCGTCACGGTACTCGTCTACCAACTGGTGTTCAGCTCGTCCCTGCTGACGCACACCTTCCCCGCTCTGGACCGGGATGCCGCCGTCGAGATCAGTTTGACAGCCGCCGTCCTGCTCGCCTGCTTCTCGCTGCTGGCCGCAACGCTGTGGCGGCTCGGCCGCAGGAACATCTCACAGGTGGAACGCGGCCTGGTCTCAGCGGCCGGGGCGATCGCCATCACGACGGCCATGCCCGTCGCGCTGACGCTGGGCACGGCGGCGGGCACGGTCATCGCGCTGGTCGGTCAGCTGCTGCTGCTGGTCGTCGCCACGATCTGCTGGCTGCCCGACCAGCGACCGGCGCTGCGGATCATCCCGCTGATCGCCGCGGCGGCAGCGAGCCTCGTGCTCCTGGCCACCAACCTCGACTCCGGCTACCTGACCCCGGCAGAGCTGCCGGCCCTGCTGTTCGCCGCCGCGGCGCTGGCCGTCGGGGCGCTGTGGATGCGAGAGCGGGCACAGCTGCGCAGCTGGCCGGTGCTGTCTGCGGGCCTGGGCGCCCTGCTGCTGCCCACGCTGCTGCTGACCTGGACAGAGGGCTCGCTCACCCGGAACGTGCTGCTGGCCGCCGCCGCGCTGGCCGTGCTGCTCACGGGCACCGCCCTGCGCTGGCAGGCGCCGGTCATCAACGGCGGGAGCGTACTGCTGCTGCACGTGATCGTGCAGAGCTGGCCCTACCTGTCCGACTTCAACCGGGAGTTCTGGTGGGTGTGGCTCGCCATCGGCGGCGTGCTGCTCATCCTGGTGGCCGCGTTCTTCGAACGCAGCATCCGGACGGTGAAGACGCTGGGGCAGCGCGTGCGCGCGCTGCGGTGAGGCCAGTGTCGGGCAACCGGTGCTGAACTGCGGGCCGAGCAGCCAGCGGTCGCGGTCAACGGCAGCACCGGTCGCCCGGCCGCTCAGATGACGTACGCCTGGCTGGGGACGTCAGTCACCAGCATGTACCCCGGAGCGTGGGTGATGGCGAAAGGAATCTTCGAGCGAGCCAGGGCCGCCTGCGGAGTCACCCCGCACGCCCAGAACACCGGCAGTTCGTCCTCATGGAACGAGATCGGGTCGCCGTAGTCGGGGTGCTCGATGTCCTCGATCCCGATGGACGCCGGATTGCCCACGCAAACGGGCGCTCCGTGAACCGAAGGCAGCTTGCTGGTCACGACCACCGCGCTCGGCACCTGGACCGAGCGGATCGGACGCATCGAGACCACCATCGGCCCCGAGAACACACCGGCGGGTCGGCACTCGATGTTCGTCCGGTACATGGACACGTTCTTGTGCTCCTCGATGTACCGCAACGGGATGCCGGCCTCGAGCAGTCGCGCCTCGAAACTGAAACTGCAGCCGATCAGAAACGTCACCAGGTCGGGATGCTGCCCCCACTCCCGGACGACGTCGGTCTTGTTCTGCACCACCTCGCCGTTCTCCCAGATGCGGTACTTCGGGAGATCCGTCCGCAGATCGGACGAGTGCGCGAGCACCGACTCGACCTGCCCCGCCTCCACCACGTCCAGCACCGGGCAGGCTTTCGCATTGCGCGAGGCATACAGCATGAAATCGAAGGCGTACTGCTCCGGCACGGACACCAGGTTGACTTGGGTGAACCCCCGCGCGGCACCGGCCGTGGGGACGCAGAGCCCGTCTCGGTACCGCTGCCGCAACTGGAACGGCGTCATCTCGGCGAACCCGTCCAAATCTGCCTCCATATCCATCTCGTCCTGCTGCACTGTCGACATCTCTGCTCCTCTCGTCATCCGGTTGATTTCGTCGTTCCTCCGCTCAGCGCCGCAGCCGCACCTCCAGCCGCGACGACAGCACGGTGAGCGGGTAGCAGATCGCGAAGAACACCGCCATCACGATCAGGTAGATCAAGATCGCATACGACTGCCCTGTGACGTACCCCACTCGCTCGATCATCTGCCCCGCCGTGTTCTGCAGGTCGGAGACGCCGACGATGGAAGTCAGCGCCGTCGCCTGCACCAGCTGGGTGACCTGTCCGATGAATGGCGGCAGGAACGCCCGGATCGCTTGCGGCAGCACCACGTGCAGAATCGCCTTCGGGGCAGAGAATCCGAGCGCGCGGGCACTGACCAGTTGGTCCCCGGGCACCGATTGCAGTGCGCCGCGGAAGATCTCGGCCACGTTCGCACTCGCCCACAGCGACAACCCCAGGATCGAGGCGTTCACCGGGCTGGTCTTCACCCCGATCTGCGGCAGCGCGAAGAAGACGAACAGCAGGATGATCAGCGAGGGCACCCCGCGGAACACCTCGACATAGAGACGGCAGGCCCAACGGAGAGCTTTGTCGGCATACACCAGCCCGAGCCCGATGACCACGCCGAGCACCGTGGCGATGACGATCGAGGCCACCGCCACCACCGCGGTGACGCCCAGTCCTCCGGCCATGTAGCGCAGCGCCGGCCCGAGCCAGCTCAAATCAGAACCCATGAGGATCAACCTGCCGTTCTCGCCGACGCCCAGCCGTTCCGGTGCTCGAACCACCGGGCGGCGAGGCCGGTCAGCACGGAAACGATCAGGTAGAGCAGCGCCGCCATGCCGAACACCTTGAAGACCTCGAACGTGTCAGACACGATCTTGTTGGCGACGAACGTGAGTTCCGCGTACCCGACGATGATGAGGAAAGACGACGACCGGAACAGCGTCAGCAGCACAGTGGTCATGGCGGGCCACGAGACCCGGATGCCGAGCGGCAGCACCACGTGCATGAACGCGCCGGACGCACTCATCCCCAGGGCGCGGGCCGCGACGACCTGGTCCCGATCCACTGCCTGGAACCCGGAGCGGAAGACCTCGATCAGGTATCCCCCGCCCCACAGGGCGAGCGCAGCGACGCCCGCTCCGAACGGTGTCAGCTTGATGCCCACATCCGGCAGACCGACGAAGATCAAGGCGATCTGAACGATCAGCGGGGTGCAGCGGATGACGTTCACGTAGCAGCGGATGATCTGGGAGAGCACGGGGGTGCGGAAGCTCACCGGAATGGCGAGCAGCAGTCCGCCGATCACGGCGAGCGCCGCAGCAACGACGCTCACCGTGAGGCTATTCCAGAGCCCTCCCAGCAGCGTGGCCACCATGGTTCCGAATGACATGGTCTCCTACGCTCTCGCTGTGTCGGTGCTCGCGGGGTCAGTCCTGGCTGCGGCAATCAGATGCATGGAGCCAGACCAGCGACGCCGTTCGCATTCGGGTATTCGACCTTCTGCTTCGGACCGGGGACGATGGGACGGTACTTCTCCACGAAGCTCTTGTCCGTGATCGTCTTCGCGAACGTCTTGTAGAAGTAGTCGTCGTGCCGCATCTGGGCGATGGCGGCGTTGAGCCAGTCGAGCATCTCCTGATTGCCCTTCGCCACGCCGATTCCCTGCGTCGCCGAGGCGGCGATCGGAGCGACGACCTTGTACTGCTTGTTCGTCGTCGTGAAGTTGTAAAGGTAGACGTCGATGTATGCCAAGGCATCGCCACGGCCCTGTTTCAGAGCGGTCGTCCCGTCGACCTGGCTCGGCACCAGGTTCAGCGTCGCATCGGGGTGGCACTTCTGCAGCCAGTTCACGTACGAGGTGCCCTGCGTGGTGATGACCGTCTTGCCGGCCAGGTCTTTGTAGGTGGACACCTTCGAATCCTTGGGCACCAGCAGCCGCATGTTGCTCTTCCAGATCGGGTCGGTGAAATCGATCTGCTGCGCCCGCTCGGCGCTCCACGCCAGCGAGGCCAGGACGAAGTCGACCTTGCCCGAGGTGAGGAACGGGATGCGGTTCGCATCGGTGACGCACTGGAACTTCACCTTCGATGCGGACCCGAACGCGAGCTCGGCGAGCCGCTTCACCCAGTCGATCTCATAGCCGACGTGCTTGCCGTCGAGGTCCACCGACCCCGCCGGCGGGTAGTTGCAGTTCACGCCCGCCGTCAGGTACCCGTTCGACTTCACCGACGCGGGCAGCTTGGCGGACAGCGTCGGCACCGCTTTCGAAGATGACGCCGCCGTGGCGCCACCGGAGGCACAGCCGGTCAGCAGCAGCAGCACGATTCCAGCGACGGCGGCCAGACGATATTTTCCAGTTTTCATCATGTTCTCCAAATGAATCGGGTTCTCAAGCAGTCAGGAAACTCGGGCGAGGAACTTCTGGGTGCGTTCATGCTGCGGATGGCCGAAGACCTCGCCGGGCGCACCCTCTTCGATCACGACACCGCCGTCCATGAACTCGATGCGATCGCCGACGTCACGGGCGTAGCTCATCTCGTGTGTGACGACGATCATGGTCATTCCGGACTCGGCCAGGTCTTTCATCACCTGGAGGACGTCGCCGACCAGCTCCGGGTCGAGGGCGGAGGTCACCTCGTCGAACAGCATGATCTCCGGCCGCATCATCAGGGCGCGCGCGATGGCCACCCGCTGCTGCTGCCCGCCCGACAGCGTGGACGGGTAGACATCGGCCTTGTTGCGCAGGCCCACTCGCTCCAGCAGTTCTTCCGCCAGGGGACGGCACTCCGTCTTCTTGCGTCCGGAGACGTGCACCGGGGCCAGCAGGAGGTTCTGCATCACCGTCAGGTGCGGGAACAGGTGGTACGACTGGAAGACCATGCCGATGCGGGTGCGCAGCTCGTTGACGTTCCGGTACGTCGTCACATCCTGCCCGTCGAGTTCGATGGTCCCGGACTGAGGACGCTGCAGCAAGTTGATGCAGCGCAGCAGCGAACTCTTCCCGCCCCCGCTCGGACCGATGATGACGATGACTTGTCCCTTCTGCACATCGAAGCTGACCCCGTTCAGGACGATGTTGTCTCCGTACTGCAGGTGGATGTCTCGCAGGGCCAGCAGCGGACTTCCGGACACGGTGGACTCACTCATATCAGTCCTTCCTCGGATCTCTCCGGTAGCGATCGTTCGACATCTCGGTCATCCGAGGCGATAGGCCAGGTCGAGGGTTGCGGAGGACGATGTCTCGACGCGCATCTGCCAGACTTTTCCGGGTTGAAACTTTCCCGTCAGGAGCGGGAGCGTGCCGCCGAAGCAGACATAGTCGTCCTGACCGTCCAGATGGGGAAGCAGGCCGGCGATGACCTTTCCGGGTGCCAAAAGCGAGGAGAAGTATCCCTCTTGGTAAAGAATTCCATCGATAACCGTCGTGGCTCTCCAGCCATCGATATCTGCCGTATCGAAGTCGGGAACCTGGATGAAAAAGTCACCGATCGGCTTGGCGCACTTCTCTTTCGAGAGCTTCACATCTTCGGACTCCAGCTGCCGATCCGTGTGATCGGAACCGATGCCGATGTACGAGTTTCCGTGAGCGTGCACATAGACCGGCTCCACCTCGCCGGAAGTGAAGCTGGCCGCACTCAGTTCGGGAAGATCGGACGCCTGCGTCAGGAGATCGGACGGCAGATGGTAATACATCGGGCACTCCGGCGGCGGGGCGATGCCAATGGCCTGCAGCTCTTCGATATGCGCCCGTACCGCCGCCTGATCCCGACCGGTATACCCGGCCACGAACAGTGGAACTGCAGCCAGATCGGAACATTCGATGCGCACTTTCGCTCCGAAAACTTCACTCACCCCCGCACCGGACCCTTCGCCGTTCCACCCGTCTCTTCACACCGAGACTGCAATCATCTTGCGTCATGTATGCATCTTATATGTTGTGCGTAAAGCATCATGGATGTGGCCGAGATTCGTAACGATCTGGTAATACAAAGTCAACAAACATTTCACACCGGAGCGACGGATTCGACCTCTCCGAATACCGGCGTGCCGTATCCGCTCAGGTATATACACAATCGCTCAGAATGCCACGACGTGTCGCGGCTGCGGTACGCCGCGGCAACGGTCCCAACTGATGCTCGCTCGGCATCCGGAACCGCCGCTGAATCAGCACCGCCGCTGAATCAGCGCTGGGCGTCCGTTTCCACCACGTCGGCACCGCTCTCCGCGGCGAGGAACGCGAACGTCGACAGCCAGTGCAGGTGCACGTCGGAGTGCCGGTCGCCGCTGAGGCGGAACGCCGGATGCAGCTCGGCCGGCAGCCGGCGGTCGTCCGGGCCCGCGGTGAGATGAGCCGCAATGTGCGGGTACTCCTGCGCCGTGTTGGCCAGCGCGGCCCCGGCCCACGCGCCCCACCGGGCGGCGCCATCCGGCACGCTCCCCGGCGCACTCACCGGCACGCTCACGAGTCGATCTCCTCCAGCGCGGTCTCGACCAGGATGCGCAGCCCCGCCGCGGCCGCCTCGGTGGGCAGGCTCGGCACATCGCGATCGACCACCTGCTGCGGCGCGTAGGGCACGTGGCAGAATCCGCCGCGCATCCTCCCGCCCAATGCCTCCACCAGTCCGCCCAGCACGTACATCACGTGATTGCAGACGTAGGTGCCGGCGGTCGTGGACACCCGGGCGGGCAGCCCCACCGCGCGCATCCGCTCCACCGCCGCGTAGACCGGCAGAGTGGTGAAGCGAGCATCCGGGCCGTCGGCCTCGATGCGGGTCTGCCGTGGCTGCGCTCCCGAATTGTCGGGGATGCGGGCGTCGTCCCAGTTGATGCCGATCAGCTCGGGAGTGATCTGGTTGCGGCCGCCGGCCTCGCCGACGCTCACCACCAGATCGGGGTCGGCCTGCTCCACCGCGCGGCGCAGGGCGGGCCCCGACTCCGCGAACACCACCGGCAGCCGGACGATCTCCAGCTCGGCGGGGCCATCCCAGACGTCGTGCAGGCGGGACACCGCCATCCACGACGGGTTCACCCCCTCCTCGGCGAACGGGTCGAACCCGGTCAGCAGCACCGTGGTCATGCGGCCTCCGCGACGACTCGCCCCAGTACGTCCCCGGCCTGGCACGAGCCGCCCGCCGGCACCTCGATGCGCAGCCGCCCGGCGGCCTCCGCAGCCACCGGCGTCTCGAGCTTCATCGCCTCGATGAGCGCCACCGTCTCCCCCGCGGCCACCAGGTCGCCGTCATCGCGGCGCCAGGACGACAAGACGCCCGACACCGGGGCGAGCAGGCTGCCCGGCTCCGGCTCGGCGGCGGCGCTGGACGCCGGGGCGGAGGATGCGGCACCGGCCAGCGCGAACCCCGCCGGCAGCCCCAGCCGATGGCGCACCCCGTCGACCTCCACCCAGGTGCGCACCGGTGCGGCCGGGCGCTGCTCGTCGCCGAGGCCGGGCGCCAGCTGGTCCTTCCACTCGCATTCCTCCTCCAGCCAGCGCGTGTGGATGCCGAAGGTTCCCTGCGGGGCGGTGAACGCCTCCTCGTCCAGCAGCCGCCGGTGGAACGGCAGGATGTCGCCCACACCTTCGACGCGGAACTCGGCCAGCGCCTGCCGGGCGCGGCGGATCGCCTCGCCGCGGCTGGCGCCCCAGACCACCAGCTTCGCGATCAGCGAGTCGTACTCGGCGGGCACCGTGCCGCCGGCCGTCACCCCGGCATCGACGCGCACGCCCGGACCGCCCGGGAGATCGAAGCGGCGCAGCGTGCCAGGCTCGGGCAGGAAGCCGCGCGCCGGATCCTCCGCCGTGATGCGGAACTCGATCGCGTGCCCGTGCGGGGTCGGGGTGCGATCGAAGTCGAGCGGACGTCCGTCCGCCACCAGCAGCTGCTGGCGGACCAGGTCGACGCCGGCCGTCTCCTCCGTGACCCCGTGCTCCACCTGGATGCGGGTGTTCACCTCCAGGAAGGCGACCGAGCCGTCCCGATCCACCAGGAACTCCACCGTGCCGGCCGAGGTGTAGCCGGCGCGCTCGCAGATGCGGCGGGCCGCATCCATCACGGCCTGCTCGGCGCCAGCCGGCAGGAACGGCGCCGGGGCCTCCTCGACGAGCTTCTGCCCCCGCCGCTGCAGCGAGCAGTCGCGGGTGCCCACCACGATGACATGGCCGGGCCGATCGCCGATGACTTGCGCCTCGATGTGCCGGGAGTGCTCCAGATAGCGCTCCACGAAGCAGTCGCCGCGGCCGAACGCCGCCTGCGCCTCGCGCTGGGCGGCACCGAACGCGGCCGGGATCTCATCCAGGGTGCGCGCCACCCGGATGCCCATCCCGCCGCCGCCGGCCGCCGCCTTGACCACCACCGGCAGCCCGTGCTCGCGGGCGAACGCCACCGCCTCCGCCGGGCCCGCCACCGGGCCGTCGGTGCCGGGGACCAGCGGCGCTCCCGCATCCCGAGCCAGGCGATGAGCGGCGATCTTGTCGCCCAGCAGCTCGATGACGTCGGCGGCTGGGCCGATCCACGTCAGGCCGGCAGCGGCCGCCGCGCGCGCGAAGTCCGGGTTCTCGGACAGGAAGCCGTAGCCGGGATGCACCGCGTCGGCGCCGGCGCGGCGGGCCGCATCCAGCAGCTTGGCGATGCTCAGATACGTGTCCGCCAGGGACGTGCCCTCCAGCGGCACCGCCTCGTCGGCGGCGGCGACGTGCAGCGCCTCCGCGTCCTGATCCGAGTACACCGCCACCGAGCCGACCCCATAGGCGGCGCAGGCGCGGGCGATGCGCACCGCGATCTCGCCGCGGTTGGCGATGAGAACCTTGTGAACGCTCATCCCGCGTTCCTTTCCGGGGCCGCTTGCGGGCCCGACTGCTCGCTCGCCGACGGCACCGCGCCGCCGACCTTCCGGAACCGCGCCCCGGTGCCGGCCGGCACCTGCGCCAACCGGGACAGGTGCCAGCTCGCCACGCAGGCGATCACCGGATAGCCGCCCGTGACCGGATGATCGGCCATCAGGACCACCGGGGTGCCGCCGGCCGGCACCTCGATGGCGCCGGCGATCATTCCCTCGCTCGGCAGCTCGCGATCGGCCGCCCACGCCGGCGCGCCCTCCCCCTCCAGACGGATGCCCACCCGGTCGGAACGGGGTGACACGCGCCAGGTTCCCGACCAGAAGGCGTCGCGGCCGGCGGGGGTGAACCAGTCGTCGCGCGGCCCCGGGATCGCGTCGACGAGGATGGGCGCGGCGGCGGACGGGGCGGCCGGGGCCGGCAGCGCCAAGCGCTCGTCGCGCGTCGCCGGCAGACCTGCAGTCGAGCCGATGGACAGCCGATCGCCGGCGGCCAGCGGGCTCGGGCCCAGGCCGGACAGCGTGTCGGTGCTGGCGCTGCCCAGGCTCTCAGCGGCCCGGACTCCGCCCCGCACCGCCAGGTAGGTGAACGTCCCGGTGCACAGGGCGCCGATGGCCAGGCGGTCGCCAGCGGCCAAGGGGATCGGCGTCCCCTCGCTCCACTCGATCCGGCGGCCGTCCTGGCGGCGCACCGTGAGCTCCGGGGCCGCGCCGACCACGGCGACAGTCAGCGGCTCGTCCGCCTCCGCCTCGACCTGCCCCAGGCACGATTCGAGGGCTGCCGCACCGCGGCGGTTGCCGACCGCCGCATTGGCGAGGACGAGCGCCCCGCGATCCATGGCGCCCGAGGCCGACACGCCGAAGCGGCCGAGGCCGGGGCGGCCCAGGTCTTGCACGGTCAGGCGCAGGCCCGGGCGGCGGATGCGCAGCCCGGCTGCGGAAGCAGTTCGGGCGGCGGCGTTCTGCACGACGGTGTCCCTCGGCACGGGGTTCTGAGCGGTGGCGGCCAGCACCCCGGCGCCATCCTTCGACACGACCGGCTCTGCAGCGGCATCCGCCGACACGCCGGCGGGCTCGATCTGGTCCACGGCCTCGAACCGCACCCGCATCCCCGGCGCCAGCAGCGCCGGGGGGTCGCGGCGCTCATCCCACATCGGTACCGCGGCCGAGCCGATCAGCTGCCAGCCGCCCGGGCTGCTGCGCGGGTAGACGCCCGAATAGGCCCCGGCCAGCCCCACGGCCCCCGCCGGCACGTGGGCGCGCGGCGCACGGCGCCGGGGCACGTCGAGTGCCGGGTCGCCGCCCACCAGGTAGGCGAAGCCGGGCGCGAACCCGGTGAAGGCCACCCGGTACTCCGCCGCCGCGTGCCGCCGGATCACCTCCGCCCGGCCCAGACCGGTCAGCTGCGCCACGTCGTCGAGATCCTCGCCGTCGTAGACCACGGGGACACGCACCAGCGCGCCCGCGTCCCGAGCACCCGTGCTGGGCCGCAGCCCGCCGATCCAGGCCGCGAGCGCCGCCGCATCCGTCTCCGCGGGCGCGTAGCGGACCAGCACCGTGCGCGCGCCGGCCACCAGCTCGCGGACGCCGGGCCGCGCCGCCGCCGCGAGGGCGTCGTACAGCGCCGCCGCGGTGCCGAGGTCCTCGGTCTCCACCAGCAGGGCGGCGTCGCCCATGGGCAGGATGCGGGGCGCGCTCATGTGAACCGCTTCACCTCCACCCCGGCGGCGGCGAGCGCATCGCGCAGGGCCGCCGCCATCGCCACCGCCCCAGGCGAGTCGCTGTGCACGCAGATCGAGCCCGCCTCGGGGATGCGCACGACCGAGCCGTCGACGGTCGGCATCTCGCCGGTGTCCAGCAGGTGCAGGATGCGGTCCGAGATCGCCTGCGGATCAGTGAGCACCGCGCCCGGCTCGCGCCGCGACACCAGCGCTCCGTCGGGTTGATAGCCGCGATCGGCGAACACCTCGGAGACCACGTGCAGCCCGGCCTCGGCGGCGATGCGCCCCACCGTCGAACCGGGGAGCGTCAGCAGCGCCAGGTCCGGATCGACCGCGACGATCGCCCGCACCACCGCGCGGGCCTGGGGCTCATCCCAGGCGATGCGGTTGTAGAGCGCGCCGTGGGGCTTCACGTACGAGACGGCCGTCCCGGCGACATGGGCGAGGCCCTGCAGGGCGCCGATCTGGTAGATCACGTCGTCGGTGAGGTCGTCCGGGGCCACATCCATCGCCCGGCGGCCGAAACCGGCCAGATCGCGGTAGGCGACGTGCGCGCCCACCGACACGCCCCGCTGCGCCGCGCCCCGCAGTGTGGCGGCGATGCCGTGCGGGTCGCCGGCATGGAAGCCACAGGCGATGTTCGCGCTGGAGACGAGGCCGAGCATGGCCTGGTCGTCGCCCAGGGTCCACCGGCCGAAGCTCTCGCCCATGTCGCTGTTCATATCGACGCGCATATCCGGCCCTTCTGCATGGTTTGTCCGGTTCGTTCCACAATCACCGTGGGATTGTTCAACAAGTTGGCGTCGATCCAATCACACCAGTGTTACGGACGTGTTGCGGGTCGCGGCGAGGGCGGAGTCGGACGGACGGGGCGGGCAGGAGACGCTCGTAGGATTGAAGACATGTCTGCGCACGCCGGGATCGGCAAACCGTCCCGGGCGACGGCATCCGCAGGCTCGGAGCCGGCGCTTTCATCCCCGGGACCGGGCGCTCTCGAATCCGGCGGCGCCGTCGGCGAGCAGGTCGTGCGCCGCCTGCGCGAGGAGATCAGCACCGGCGAGCTGCTCCCCGGCGCCAAGCTCGCCGAAGTGGACACCGCCCGGCGCCTCGGCGTCTCGCGCAACACCCTGCGCGAGGCCTTCCGGCTGCTGTCGCGGCAGACGCTCGTCGTGCACGTCCCCAACCGGGGCGTGTTCGTCGCCAAGCCCACCCTCGCCAACGTGCTCGACCTCTACCGGGCCCGGCTCATCCTCGAACCCGCCATCATGCGCGCCGCATCCCCCGCCCATCCCGCCGGCGCCGAGATGCGCGCCGCCGTCGCCCGCGCCCGGCAGGCCGCCGCCCGCGGCGACTGGCGCCAGGTGGGCACCGAGAACGCGGCCTTCCACGCCGCCGTGGTGCAGCTGGCCGGCAGCCCGTCGCTCGACGCGTTCCACGACGACCTGATGGTGCGGCTGCGCCTCGTGTTCGACATGGTGGGCGATCCCCGGCACCTGCACGAGCCGTACGTCGGCTCCAATGACCGGATCACCGCCGCCTACGAAGCCGGCGACCTCGACGGCGCGGCCGAACGCCTGACCGACTACCTCGAGCGCTCCCGCGCGCTGGTCATCGACGTGTACGCGCAGCAGCAGGCGGAGGACGAGCGTCAGGAGTAGCTTCGCCCGGGCGCGGCACGAACCGCAGGCACGGCAGCGCTCGGACAGGCGTCGGCGACGGGGGCCAGCACAGTGCCGACGCCGCAGGTCAGCGTTCTGCAGCCGGCGTCGAACTCGATGCGGCGGCGCAGCGTTTCGCTCAGCGCTGCGCGACGAACCCCTGGAAGCGCCGCAGCCGGGCCAGCGACTCCTCCCGCCCCAGCAGCTCCAGCGACTCGAACAGCGGCGGCGACACCCGGCGCCCGCTCACGGCGGTGCGCAGGGGGCCGAATGCCAGCCGCGGCTTGATGCCCAGCTCATCCACCAGCGCGTGCTGCAGGGCGTCGTGGATGCCGTCCGTGCGCCATCCCGGCTCGTCCAGGCCGTCCAGGGCGGCGAGCGCCGCCTCCAGCACCTGGCCGGCCGAGTCGCGCAGCTGCTTCACCGCGTCCGGCTGGTACTCGATGTCGTCGGCGCCGACGAACAGGAAGCCGAGCATCCCCCCGGCCTCGCCCAGCAGGTTCATGCGCGGCTGCACCAGCGGCACGGCGGCGCGGATGACCCGCAGCTGGTCGGCAGTGGGGGGGTCGGCGACGTAGCCGTCGCGCTGCAGGAACGGGACCAGCCGCCGCGCGTAGTCGTCCGGGGCCAGCATGCGCATGTGATCGGCGTTGATCGCCGTGGCCTTCTTGAGGTCGAAGCGGGCCGGGTTGGGGTTCACCTTGGCGATGTCGAAGTGCTCCACCAGCTCGTCCGCGGTGAACACGTCGCGGTCGGCGGCGATCGACCACCCCAGCAGCGCCAGGTAGTTGACCAGCCCCTCCGGCAGGAAGCCATTGTCGCGGTGGTTGAACAGATTCGACTCGGGGTCGCGCTTGGAGAGCTTCTTGTTGCCCTCCCCCATCACGAACGGCAGGTGCCCGAAGCGGGGCACGAACTTCGCCGCCCCGATGCGGTACAGCGCCTGGTAGAGGGCGATCTGACGCGGAGTGGAGGGCAGCAGGTCCTCGCCGCGCAGGACGTGGGTGATGCCCATCAGCGCGTCGTCGACCGGGTTGACCAGCGTGTAGAGCGGGGCACCGTTCGGGCGCACCACCACGAAGTCGCTGAACGACCCCGCCTTGAACGTGACCGGGCCGCGCACCAGGTCGTCGAACGAGAGATCCGTGTCGGGCACCCGCAGCCGCAGCGCCGGCTGGCGCCCCTCGTCGCGGTACGCCTGCCGCTGCGCGTCGGTGAGGTCGCGCTCGAAGTTGTCGTAGCCCTGGTGCGGGTCGCGGCCGTTCGCCTCGTTGCGGGCCGCCATCTCCTCGCCGGTCACGTAGCTCTCGTACAGGAAGCCCGCATCCTTCAGCTTCGCGATCACATCCTGATAGATGCCGCCGCGCTGCGACTGCCGGTAGGGGCCGTCGGGCCCGCCCACGTCGATGCCCTCGTCCCAGTCGATGTGCAGCCAGCGCAGCGCCGCCACGATCTGCTGGTAGCTCTCCTCCGAGTCGCGTTCGGCGTCCGTGTCCTCGATGCGGAACACGAACCTGCCGCCCACATGCCGCGCGTACGCCCAGTTGAACAGGGCCGTGCGCGCCATCCCGACATGCGGGGTGCCGGTGGGCGATGGGCAGAAGCGGACGCGGATGTCGGACCCCGTCGCGGTGGTGAGAGGGGCGGCGGACGAGAGGAGAGCTTCAGTAGCCATAACAGCCCGATTCTAGCCGCCGGACGCGGAGATGCGGGGCCGCCCCCGGCTGCAGCAGCCGCTCGCCGCGGCGCAGGTAGCCGGCCATCACTTCCTCGGGCACCAGCCGTCCCCCGGTCAGCCACACCACGTGCGCGCCGGCGGCCCGATCGGCGAACCGGTACGGGACGGGCAGCCCGGCGACCGCGGACGGCTCCGCGTCGGTCCCCTCGGTGCGGTGCAGGATGGCCGCCAGCCGGAACATCTCGTCGTCGGGGACCGTCGCCCCGCCGTCGAGCAGCGGTCCCGCCGCCTGCCCGACCAGGGCCGAGGCGCGGCCGACCGCCAGCCCGTCGGCGGCGGTGCGGTTGTCGAGGCCGATGTCCTGCACCGAGATCCGCTCATTGAGGCCCGTGTGCAGGCCCAGCAGCAGGCATGGCGAGTGCGTGGGCTCCGCGAACCGGCAGCGTACGCCGTCGCCGAACTCGGCGGCGAGCCCGAACGTGATGCCGCCGGCCGCCCCGCCCACGCCGCACGGAACGGTCACCTCCAGCGGATGCTCGGCGTCCACCGGCACATCCAGCGCCCGCAGCTGCCCCGCCAGCCGCCGAGCGGCCACCGCGTAGCCCAGGAACAGGTGCCGCGAGCTCTCGTCGTCGATGAAGTGGCAGTCGGGGTCGGACGCGGCCGCCGCGCGCCCGGCCGCCACCGCCACCGAGTAGTCGGCGCGGTGCTCGATGACCTCCACGCCCTCGGCGCGCAGGCGCTGCTTCTTCCACTCGCGCGCATCCGCCGACATGTGGACGGTGACGTGCAGGCCCAGCTTGGCGCCCATGATGCCGATCGAGAGCCCCAGGTTGCCGGTCGACCCCACCACGATGCGGTGGGATGCGAGCACGGTCCGGACCGGCGGCGTCAGCAGCACCCGGTAGTCGTCGCCGGGGTGCAGCAGCCCCGCCTGCTCGGCGACCTGCTCCGCGTACCACAGCACCTCGTAGACGCCGCCGCGCGCCTTGACCGAACCGCTGATCGGCAGGGCGTCGTCGCGCTTGAGCAGCAGCGGGCCGGCCAGGGTGCGGCCGTAGCGGTCGTCCAGCGCCGCCTGCAAGGCGGGGGCCGCGATCAGGGGCGACTCGACGATGCCGCCGCTGGGGCAGGTCTCGGGGAAGAGCTCTGCCAGCAGCGGGGCGAAGCGGCGCAGCCGGGCGGCGGCAGCGTCGATGTCGGCTGCGGTCAGGGGCGCGGCGGCG
>JBDNYM010000013.1:20138-46088 GCA_047722305.1 Pseudoclavibacter sp.
GGTGTTGGGGGGCGGGGGGGGGGGGGGGGGGGGCGCGCGCCGGGGGGGGGGCGACCCGCCCCGGTTCGGCCCGGGCGCGCGGCGGGGGGGGGCCCCGGCCCGCGACCAGCGGGTCGCGCAGCAGATCGGGGCGGGATATGCGGGATGAGCTGGATGAGCTGGATGCCTCAGTCATAGCCGTCAGCCTACGGCCGGGGGGGGAGGCTCATCCCGCAGTCGCTCCACCTCGTCCAGCAGGCGTCAGCCTACGGCCGAGGGGGGAGGCAGCCCGCCGAGCAGCTCCGGGCAGTTCCCACACGCACGCCTCCGAGCATCCCATGGTGCGACTCCGGGAATCTGCCAGCCGCGCAGCATTTCTGCCACCAGGCACGGGCGCCCCGGCAGATCCACCGCGAAGTGGCTGAATCACCGTGCAATCACCATGCAAGGCAGGGCAGGCGGGACGCAGACGAAACGCGGGACGTGGACGAGCGCACGCCTGCTCTCACGAACATCTGCCAAGTGCGCAGCATTTCTGCCACCAAATGCAGGTGGCCTGGCAGCTCCACCGCGAAGTGGCTGAATCACCGCGAGCAGGCCGGGAACGAGCCACGCCTGCCACGCCGAGCGACTCCGGAAATCTGCCAGGTGCGCAGTATTTCTGCCAGCAGGGCAGTATTTCTGCCAGCAGGAGTGGGCTGCCTGGCAGATTCCCCGCAAAGTGGCTGAATCACCGTGGTGCAGGAAAGTGCGGGCAAGGCGAGAGGCGAGAGGGCGAGAGGGACGGGCAAGGCAAGCGGGGGGGGACCAGAAGCAGCAGCGCCGCTACCCTGCCACCACGGGGTTGACCAGCGACCCGACCCCCTCGACGGTGCACTTCACGGTGTCGCCGGGCACGATGGGCGCCACCCCGGCGGGCGTGCCGGTGAGGATGACGTCGCCGGGCAGCAGGGTGAACGCGGCGGTGATGGTCTCGATCAGTTCGGGCAGCCGGAAGATGAAGTCGCGCGTGTTGCCCTGCTGGGTGGGGACGCCGTTGATCTCGCCGCTGACGGTGACGGCCTCGGGGTCGAGTTCGGTCTCGATGCAGGGCCCGAGCGGGCAGAACGTGTCGAGGCCTTTGGCCCGTGCCCACTGCCCGTCGCCGCGCTGGTAGGCGCGTGATGACACGTCATTGCCGATCGTGTACCCGAAAACGTAGTCGGCCCAGCGCTCGGCCGGCACGGACTTGGCCAGTCGCCCGATCACGATGGCGAGCTCAGCCTCCGGTTCGACTTCGGTGACGCCGGCGGGGATGACGATGGGGTCGTGCGGCCCGATCACGGCGGTGTTGGGCTTGAAGAACAGCAGCGGGTGGTCGGGCACCGCGTTGCCTTTCTCGGCGGCATGAGCGGCGTAGTTGCGCCCCACCCCGATGATCTTCGAGCGCGGGATGATCGGGGCGAGCAGGCGTACCTGCGCGACCGGGATGCGCTCGCCGGTGGTGCCGTAGCCGGCGACGAGCGGGTCGTCGGCCAGCACGACCACGTCGGCGCCGTCCAGCACCCCGTAGCGGGGTTCGGCGGTCTGGTGCGCGAATCGGACGATCTTCATGGATGCTCCTCGCTCTGCGGCCCGGCTCTTGGCCCGGCAATCTGCCGGCGACGCCCGCGGGGTCCGTCCCTCCCGTCCCAGGTGCTCGGGATGGGAGGGACGGCTCAGGCGGCATCCCCCATTCTGCCGGAGGATGCCGCCTGAGCCGATCCGAGCCGCGGATGCGGCGGGCCGGGATGCTGCTAGTCGGTCAGCTTGACCGTCCAACCGCGCTTGTCCTCGACGCGACCGTACTGGATGTCGGTGAGGGCCTTGCGCAGCCCCATCGTGACCTCGCCGGCGGTGTTCTTGGGGGCGGGGATGGTGAAGTCCTCGGCGACGAGCTTGGCCAGCGGGTTGATCACCGCGGCGGTGCCGCAGGCGAAGATCTCGGTGAACGTGCCGTCGGCGACGCGATCTTTCCACTCCTGCAGCGACACGGCGCGCTCTTCGACGGTCAGGCCGAAGTCTTCCTCCGCGATCTGCAGCAGCGACTTGCGGGTCACGCCGTGCAGGATGGCGCCGGTCAGCTTCGGGGTGACCAGGTGGTTGTCGCTGGTGACGAACATGATGTTCATGCCGCCCAGCTCGTCGACATTGGTGTGGGTCTCGGTGTCGAGGAACAGCACCTGCGAGCAGCCGTGCGCGTGGGCCTGGTTCTCGGGCTGCAGGCTGGCCGCGTAGTTGCCGCCGCACTTGGCCTCGCCGGTGCCGCCCAGCGACGTGCGGGCGAGCTTCTGCTCGAGCCAGATGTCGACCGGCTTGACGCCGCCCTTGAAGTACGGGCCGGCGGGGCTGCCGATGAGCACGTACTTGACCTGCTGGGCGCTGCGCACGCCCAGGAACTGCTCGGTGGCGAACATGAACGGGCGCAGGTAGAGGCTCTTCTCGCCCTCGGGGTCGGGCACCCAGTCCTTGTCGACGGCGGCGAGCTCGAACAGCGACTGCACGAAGTCGGCCTCGGGCAGCTCGGGCAGGGCCAGCCGCTCGGCGGAGCCCTGGAAGCGCTTCGCGTTCTGGTCGGGACGGAACGTCCAGATCGACCCGTCGGCGTGACGATAGGCCTTCAGGCCCTCGAAGATCTCCTGCGCGTAGTGGAACACCGACGCGCCCGGGTAGATCGACAGCGGCCCGTAGGGCAGCACCTGCGCATCGTGCCAGCCCTGGTCGATGTCGTAGTCGATGGTGGCCATGTGGTCGCTGAAATGGACGCCGAATCCGGGATCGGCGAGGATGCCGGCCCGAGTGGCGGGGTCGGCCGGGGCGGAGTTGCGGTGCACGCTGAACGGCAGCGCGTCGGTGGATGCCATGAAATCCTTCTTCGAGATTGAAAACGATGTGCGGTTGCCAGGCCTGACTCTTCGACGACGCTCCACGGTGAGGACGACGGCGTCAAGAGCCGCACCGGCCGCGGGTGGCGGATCGGGCAGCAGCAGCGGCGCAGCGGAGATCATCCGCGATGCGACGCCTGGGACAGTCGATGACCTGCGGCCAGTCTACGCGGCCTGGCCGGACGCTGGACGCTTCTGGCCCGTTCCCATACGCCCACCATAGGATGGGGCATTGTGAGCACCCCCATCCCGACCCCGTACGAAGACCTGCTGCGCACCATCCTCCAGCAGGGACACCCGAAGAGCGACCGCACCGGCACCGGCACGATCAGCCTGTTCGGGGCGCAGATGCGGTTCGACCTGGCGGCCGGCTTTCCGCTGATCACCACGAAGCGGGTGCACTTCAAGTCGCTGGCCTACGAGCTGCTGTGGTTCCTACGCGGCGACACGAACGTCGACTGGCTGCATCAGCACGACGTCTCGATCTGGGACGAGTGGGCGGATGCGGACGGCGACCTGGGCCCGATCTACGGCCATCAGTGGCGCTCCTGGCCGACGCCCGACGGCGGGAGCATCGACCAGATCCAGCAGGCGATCGACCTCATCCGCGCCGACCCCGACTCGCGCCGCATCATCGTCTCGGCGTGGAACGTGGCCGAGCTGCCGCGGATGGCGCTGGCCCCCTGCCACGCGCTGTTCCAGTTCTATGTGAACGAGGGGCGGCTGTCGTGCCAGCTGTACCAGCGGTCGGCGGACATGTTCCTGGGCGTCCCCTTCAACATCGCCAGCTACGCGCTGCTGACCTGCATGATCGCCCAGCAGACCGATCTGGCCCCCGGCGAGTTCGTCTGGACCGGCGGCGACTGCCACATCTACGACAACCACGTCGAGCAGGTGCAGCGGCAGCTCGCCCGCGACCCGTTCCCGGCGCCGACGCTGCGGTTCGCCCGCCGGCCGGCCAGCATCTTCGAATACCGTTACGACGACTTCATCGTCGAGAACTACCGGCATCACCCCGGCATCAAGGCGCCGGTCGCCGTCTGAGCGGAGCGCATCCATGCCGTTGACATTGATCTGGGCCCAAGACCGCGACGGGGCGATCGGCGAACGCGGCACCATCCCCTGGCACCTGCCCGAAGACCTCGCGCATTTCAAGGAGCTCACCGCCGGCGCCACCGTGCTGATGGGGCGCGCCACCTGGGACTCGCTGTCGCCGCGCTTCCGCCCGCTGCCCGGGCGCCGCAACATCGTGCTTACCCGGCAGGACGACTGGTCGGCCCCCGGCGCGGAGGTCGCGCACACGCTGGCGGAGGCCCTCGACCTGGCCGGGCCTTCCCGCGGCGAATCGGTGTGGGTGATCGGCGGGGCGCAGCTGTACGCCGAGACGATCGGCCGCGCGGACGCGATCGAGCTGACCGAGATCGACCTGCGCTCCGGCGGCGCCACCCGCGCCCCCAGGCTCGCCTCCCCCTGGATGCGCACCGAGCCGCTGGAGCGGCTGCCCTGGCTCACCGCCGCCAACGGCCTGCGGTACCGCTTCAGCCGCCTGGAGCGCTCGCGGTACTGCTGAACGCGCGGCGCCGGCCGAGGATGCGCGCAGATCGAGGACGCGGGCCGGCCGAGGATGACGGTGCGAGAGCGTCCGTCCCCGCCCTCACCGCGTCGAGAGCACCAGCCCCGCGGCGATGGCCAGCATCGTGACGGCGACGCCGGCGTCGAGGATGCGCCAGGACCGCGGCCGGGCGAACAGCGGCCGCAGCACCCGGGCCCCGAAGCCGAGGGCGGTGAACCAGACCACGCTCACGCACATCGCCCCGGCCGCGAATGCCCACTGCCGGCTGCCGTAGCCGGCGCCGATCGAGCCGAGCAGCACCACCGTGTCGAGATAGACGTGCGGATTGAGCCAGGTGAATCCCAGCGTGCTGGCCAGCACCCGGCCGCGGCCGACCTGCGCCGGACCGGCCGCCATGGACTCGCCTTGCCGCCGGCACGCGCGCCGGGCGGCGAGCGCCGCGTAGCCGGCCAGGAAGATCGCGCCCACCCACTTCATCCCGGTCAGCAGCCAGCCGGCTGAGCCGAGCACCGCGCCGACGCCCCACGCCCCGGCGGCGATGAACAGCAGGTCGGAGGCCACGCAGACGGCCACGACGGTGGGCACGTGCACGCGCGCGATCCCCTGGCGCAGCACGTAGGCGTTCTGCGCCCCGACGGCGACGATCATGGACGACTGCGTCAGCAGCCCGGCACCGAGCGCCGGGAGGAGGAGAGAGAATTCCATACCCGTATCGTGCGCGCCCGCTTCGTCTTCAGACAAGCGAGATTCAGGATTATTGTTTTCAGTTAAGCTCATCTCATGTTCTTCGATGCCGGACAGCTCGCCGCCCTCCGCGCCGCCGCCGTCACGGGCAGCTTCGATGCCGCCGCCGCCAGCCTGCACATCACCCCCTCGGCGGTGAGCCAGCGCATGCGGGCATTGGAGGCCGCCGCCGGGCGCCAACTGCTGCTGCGCCGCCATCCCGTGCAGCCGACCGCCGCCGGCGAGGTGCTGCTGCGCCTGGCCCAGCAGGTGGAGGAGCTCGGGGCGGCCGCCGCCGGCGAACTGGGGCTGAGTGCCCGCAGCCCCCGCATCCCGATCGCCGTCAACGCCGACTCGCTGGACTCGTGGGTGCTGCCGGCGGTGGCGCCGTTCGCCGACCGGGTGCGCCTCGAGTTTCACCGCGCCGACGAGCACCGCACCACCGGGCTGCTGCGCCGCGGCGAGGCCATGGCCGCCATCACAACCGAGCCGGCCCCGCTGGGCGACTTCCAGCTGGTCGCCCTGGGCGCGATGGCCTACCGGCCGGTCGCGACCGCCGGGTTCCTCGACCGCTGGCGGCGCGGGGCCGGGACGGACTGGCTGCGCTCGGCGCCGCGCATCGACTTCGACACCGACGACACGCTGCAGCTGCAGGCGCTCGCGCGCGTCGGCATCCACGTCTCCCCCGCCCACCTCGTCCCGGCGACGGCCGCCTTGGAAACGGCCGTGACCTGCGGCATGGGATGGGGGATGCTGCCGCAGGCGCCCGCGGACCTCCGGCCCGTCCCGGGCCTCGATCCGATCGAGGTGCCGCTGTGGTGGCAGCAGTGGCGCACCGCGCCCCCGGTGCTCACCGAACTGGCGGAGGCGGTCGTCGCCATGGCGCGGCGGGTGCTCAGCGCCCCGCGTGCATCGTGAAGGCGAACGTGATCCACACCGCGGCGGAGGCCCCCCAGGCGGCGGCGAACACGATCCCCGCCCGCCACCACGACAGGCGGCGAGTGGCCCAGACGGCGGCCCCGTAGGCGACCAGCGGCAGCACGGCGCCCACCAGCGCGGACAGCGCGCGCTGCCCTCCGGTGAGGCCATGCAGCAGCTCGGGCGGCGCGGAGATCACCGCCAGTCCCTGCCAAAACGAGTAGGCGAACAGCAGAGCGGCCACCCCCCACACCGCCACGACCGAGCCGCGGGGCACACGGCGGGTCTCCTGCTCGCGCTGGCGCTCGACCGCCCGCAGCTCCGCCCGCGAATGGCGGATGGGCGAAGCCAACCCGCTGCCTTGGTCGGCAGGGGCGGCCAGGGGCTCCACCGCTGGGGCCGGCGCCTCCACCGGGACGCCGCCCGCCGGCGTCGAGTCGGACTCGGTCTGCGCGTCACGTTCCATCACAGCCCCGTTCCGATCATCGACAGCACCAACGGCAGCGGGAACAGCACCACGATGCCCAGCACCGCGGCCCCCCACCGCGCGAGGCGGCCGTGCAGCGCCCAGGCCACCATCGCGGCCCATACCAGCGGGGCCAGGGCGGCCCCCCACATCCAGATCGTCCCCACGCCGGGGATCAGCTGCGGCACCGCCCGCGTCCCGGTGGTGGCGACGATGACGCACCAGGCGGCGCTGTAGGCGACCATGAGCCCGGCGAAGACCCCCAGCCAGGCGGTCGCCCGCGGCTGCGGCTGGGAGGTGAACTCGGCGCGGGGCTCCGGGGCGCCCGCACTCAGCTCCGGAGACCGCAGGGGTGCCGCCGCCTGGGCGGGATCGACCTCGTCCGAGCGCCAGCTGGCCTCATCTTCGGCGTCGAGACCGGGATCCTCACTCGGCGTGCGCTGCTCGGGCATGGCCCCTCCTCCAACACATATTCCCTCGCAGTCTAGGCACGGGCGGGAGCAGATCAGCGGCTCCCACGCGCGATGGCGATCAGTCCGGACTGCACGATCTCCCGCACCCCGTACGGTTCGAGCACCCGCAGCAGCGCAGCGAGCTTGCCCGGGTCGCCGGTGGCCTCGATGACCAGGGCGTCGGGCGACACGTCCACCACCCGGGCCCGGAACAGCTCGCCGACCTCCGCGATCTGGGCGCGGGTGCCCGCATCCGCCTTGACCTTGACCAGCAGGTGCTGCCGCAGCACCGAGCTCTCGGCATGCAGCTCGACGATCTTGACCACCTCGACCAGCTTGTTGAGCTGCTTGGTGACCTGTTCCAGCGGCTGCGACTCCACGTCCACCACCAGAGTCATGCGGTAGAGCCCCTCCACCTCGCTCTGGCCGGCCGTCATCGACTCGATGTTGAAGCCGCGGCGGGCGAACAGCCCCGAGACCCGGGTCACCAGGCCGGGGCGGTTCTCCACCAGCATCGACAGGACGTGGGTGCTCACGCCGCGTCCTCCTGCTCGAACGCGGGCGCCCGCCCCTGCCGGTACTGGATGAAGTCGTTACTGACCCCGTCGGGCACCATCGGCCAGACCATGGCCTGCGGCGACACCAGGAAGTTCAGCACCACCGGGCGGTCGTTGGTGTCGAGGGCGGTCCGGATGGCGGCGTCGACCTGGTCGGGCGCGTCCACGGTGATGCCCATGGCCCCGTAGGCCTCGGCCAGCCGGGCGAAGTCAGGCACCCAGGCGGCGGGCTGCCGCTGCGGCTGCAGGTCGGAGTCAACATGGCGCTCGTCGAAGAACAGCGACTGCCACTGGCGCACCATGCCCAGCGACCCGTTGTTCATGATCGCCACCTTGATCGGCAGGCCCTCGGCGGCGCAGGCCGCCAGCTCGCCGCTGGAGATCTGGAAGCCGCCGTCGCCCTCGATCGCCCACACCGGGGCGCCGGGATGCGCCAGCTGCGCCCCCATCGCCGCCGGCAGGCCGAAGCCGGGCGTCCCCGCCCCGCAGGGGCTCAGGAAGTGCCGGGGCCGGTCGAGGGGCAGGAAGTTCGCCGCCCACACCTGATGCTGGCCGGCGCCGGTCGCGTACACGGCATCCGGGCCGCTCGCCGCGCCGATGCGCTGCAGCACCTGCTGGGGCGAGACCAGCTCGGTCGCATCCTCGGCCTGATTCGGGTAGCGGGCGCGCAGCCCGTCGAGGTACGCCCACCAGGGCGTCAGATCGGCGTGCCCGTGGGCCGACACCTCGCGGTAGGCGGGCACCAGCCCGGCCAGCACCTCGGCCAGGTCGCCCACGATCGGGACGTCCGCCTCGCGCAGCTTGGAGATCTCGGCTGGATCGATGTCGATGTGGACCACCTTCGCCATGGGGGCGAACGTGCTGGCGCGGCCGGTCACCCGGTCGGCGAACCGCGCCCCCAGGGCGACCACCAGGTCTGCGCGCTGCAAGGCCAGCACCGCGGGGACGGTGCCGTACATGCCGGGCATCCCCAGGTTGTGCGGATGCGACTCGGGCAGCACGCCCCGCGCTGGCATGGTGGTGACCACCGGGGCGCCGGACAGGTCGGCGAGCGCCGCCAGCTGCTCGGCGGCGCCGGCGCGCACCACCCCGCCCCCGACGTACAGCACCGGCCGCTGGGAGGCGGCGAGGCTGACGGCGGCCTGCCGCACCTGCTTCGCGTTCGGCTTGGTGACGGGGCGGAACCCGGGCATCTCGATGCGGCCGGGCCAGGCGTAGGGGGCGGCGCCCTCCTGGGCATCCTGCGTGATATCGACCAGGACGGGGCCGGGGCGCCCGTTGGACGCCAGCTCCCAGGCGCTGGCGAGCGCCGGGGCGATGTCCTCGGCGCGGGTGACCTGCATGGAGTGCTTGGTGACCGGCATGGTGATGCCGACCACGTCGGTCTCCTGGAAGGCGTCGGTGCCGATCAGCTCCGAGCGCACCTGGCCGGTGATGGCCACCAGCGGCACGGAGTCGATCAGGGCGTCCCCCAGGGCGGTGACCAGGTTGGTGGCGGCCGGGCCCGACCCGGCGATGCAGACCGCGGGCCGGCCCGAGCTCAGCGCGTACCCGATGGCGGCGTGGCCGGCCGACTGCTCGTGGCGCACCAGCAGGCGGCGGATGCGACCGGAGGCGCCCAGCGCGTCGTACACCGGCAGGATGGCGCCGCCGGGCAGCCCGAACACCTGGTCGACGCCGAGGTGCTCCAGGCATCGGACCACGATCTGGGCTCCCGTGAGCATGTTCTGCTGGGTCATTGCCTTCCCCTCCTGGGCGTCGCGAGTGGTGCTGGCCGGCTGGATGCCGCGGTGGCACCGGGTCGAGATCGTCGCCGGCGTGGGTGCACGGTGCGCAGCGCCGGTGCGGACGGGCGTGGTGCGTGTGGATGCGGTGGTACGGGCCGCGGCCTGGGAGCCGGGCTGCCGGTACATGGTGGTCATGAGGTGTCCTCGAAGTCCTGGAAGCGAATATGTGCGCTGATTCCCCGCGGCGTGACGCCTGGGGTTGGCTTCGGCCGGGCGGTTCGCCTGCGGTCTGCCAGAGCTAACCCCGTACGGGGCTGATAATTCGCTGCGCAGGTAGGACGACGACGCCGCCGAAACCGAGTAGGGATACTCGGCCGGCGGCGGCAGCGCGCAGTTCCGCGAAACGCGGTTCGGCGGATGCGGCGCTGGTGGTCATGGGGGCCATCCTACGCCATTCGTCAGCCGGTTTGGGACGCCCGCTCGCGCATCACGGCCAGGTACTGCAGCACCACCGAGATCTGGGCGGGGCCGTTGACCCGGAACTGGGCCTGGGTGTCGCCAGCCAGCCCGGCGTGCACGCCCACGTCGCCGGGCTGCAGCGCCGCGAAGGCGTCCTCGTCGGTGACGTCGTCGCCGGCGTAGAACACGCCCGTCGCCCGCGTCTGCCGCCGCAGCTCGCACAGGGCGGCGCCTTTGTCGCCGCTGCGCACCGAGAACTCGAGCACGTCCTTGCCGGGGCGCACCTGCAGCTGGTCGAACTCGTCGTCGGTGTCGACCAGCGCCTCGCGCTGAGCCTCGCGCGCCTCCGCCGACGGCGCCCCGCGCATATGCAGCACGGCCCCGGCGGGCTTGTGCTCCACCCACATCGCGCCGCGGTCTTCGGCGACCTCCTCGAGCATCTCGTTGAGGTCGGCCACCGCGCTGATCTCCTGGGTGTCGAGCATGAGATCGGCGCCCTCGCCGGTGACCTGCTGCATCTCGAGGCCGTGCGACCCGACCAGGATGGTCCCCTTGGGCGGGTCGGCGACGGCCCGCAGCGAGTCCATCGACCGTCCCGAGACCAGAGCGATGGCCGTGTGGGGCAGCTTCCAGAGGGCGATGATCGCCAGGTGCGAGTCGGGCAGCGCCCGGGAGCGCAGGGGGTCGTCGGTGAACGGGGCCAGGGTGCCGTCGAAGTCGACGGCCACCAGCAGCCTCGGAGTGAACGCGAGCCGCCCCAGCGCCTCGGGCAGGCCGGGCGGCATCTGGTACGGGACCGGGCCGGTGGTGGTGAGGATCATGCGGACTCCGAGTGCGCCCCGCCGAGGTCGTCGAGGTAGTGGTGGGCCCAGGCCAGCACATTGTCCTCCCGCACGCGGCGCCGCATGGCGCGCATCCGTCGCGTCCGCTCGGCCTTCGGCATGCGCATGGCCTGCCGGATGGCGTCCTTGAGCCCGTCGATGTCGTGCGGGTTGACCAGCAGCGCCGTCTTGAGCTCGTCGGACGCCCCGGCGAACTCGCTCAGGATCAGCACCCCGTCGTTGTCGACGTTGGTGGCCACGAACTCCTTGGCCACCAGGTTCATCCCGTCGCGCAGTGCGGTGACCAGCATCACATCGGCCGCGAGGTACAGCGCCGCCATCTCGTCGCGGGGGAAGCTGCGGTGCAGGTAGTGGATGGCGGTCTCCCCCACCGTGCTGAAGTCGCCGTTGATGCGGGCGACGGCGATCTCGATGTCGTCGCGCAGCTTCTGGTAGGTGCGCACCCGCTCCCGGCTGGGCACCGCTACCTGGATGAGGCCGACGTCGCCGACGCTGATCTCCCCGTCGTCGAGCAGCTCGCCGTACGCCTTGAGACGGTGCCGGATGCCCTTGGTGTAGTCCATCCGGTCGATGCCGAGCAGCAGCGTCTTGGGGTTGCCCAGCTCGGAGCGGATCTGGGCGGCGCGGGCGCGCACCCCCGGATCTCGTCCGAGCTGCTCGAAGGCGTGGGCGTCGATCGAGATCGGGTAGTCGCGGTAGTGGACGATGCGCTGGGAGCCGCCGGGACCGGGCACCGTCACGGTGTCGCGGGTGACGCGCAGCCCGAGCAGGCGGCGCACGGCGCGCCCGAAATTACGGCAGTCGTCCACCCGCTGAAACCCGATCAGGTCGGAACCGAGCAGCCCCTCCAGCACCTGGGCGCGCCAGGGCAGCTGGGCGAACAGGTCGGCACCGGGGAAGGGGATGTGGTTGAAGAACCCGATCTTCACATCGGGGCGCAGCTCGCGCAGGATGTTCGGCACCAGCTGCAGCTGGTAGTCCTGCACCCAGACGGTGGCGCCCACGGCGGCCACACCGGCGACGGCCTGGGCGAAGCGGCGGTTGACCCGCTCGAAGCAGTCCCACCACTGCCGGTGGTACTCGGGCACGGCGATGAGATCGTGGTAGAGGGGCCAGATGGTGGCGTTGGCGAAGCCCTCGTAGTACTCGGTGACCTCGGAGGCGTCGAGTTCGACCGGGAAGATCATGAACGACCCTCCGGCCAGGCCCCCTTCGAGTTCGAAGGGCTCCAGGTGCTCGCCGGTGGACCCGGCCCAGCCGACCCAGGCGCCGTGCGAGGTGGCCATGACGGGTTCCAGGGCCGTCACCAGCCCGCCGGGCGAACGATGCCAGGTATGCGAACCGTCCTTCTCGACCACCCGATCGACCGGCAGCCGATTCGAGACCACTACCAGGTCCGCTTGCTGCGCTCCAGCCGCCATGGGGTCTCCCTCCGCGACGGCCAGCCTATCAGCCCGATCTTCGAGCCCATGGTGCGGCTGCGGATCGCCCCCCCTCGGGGAGACTCTGATCCGACATGGCGAACGCGCCTACCGACGAGGTCAGGACGGAAGGCGGATGATGGGAGGCATGGACCGCAAGCGCCCCACCCTGGTCGAGGTGGCCCGGCGGGCCGGGGTTTCTCCGTCGCTGGCCAGCTACGCCCTCAACGGCACCGGCCGGGTCGCCCCGGAGACGGCGCAGGAGATCCTGCGGGTGTCCGCCGAACTCGGATACCGGGCGAACCGGCACGCGCAGGCTCTGCGCAGCGGCGACGAGACCAGCTACGGGTTCGTCATCCGCAACCTGAAGAACCCGTTCTTCCTGGACGTCCTCGACGCGCTGGCGCCGAGCTTCGACGGCGCCGACCGGGTGCTGGCGATCATGGACTCCCGCTACCGGCTGGACCAGCAGCAGCGACTGCTCGACGCGCTGAACGCCGCCGGGACGACGGCGGCGCTGGTCGCAGCGGTGGGCGGCGAGGGGCCGCTGATCGACTGGCAGCGGCGCTCCCG
The DNA here is from genome assembly GCA_047722305.1 of Pseudoclavibacter sp. Lineage (GTDB taxonomy): Bacteria > Actinomycetota > Actinomycetes > Actinomycetales > Microbacteriaceae > JAKVJE01. The sequence goes on from JBDNYM010000013.1 coordinate 32,732, forward strand.
CTCGCGCATGCGCCTGGTCACGCTCAACGTCGCCAGTTCCGAGGACGAAACGGATCCGGTGCTGCCCAGCGTCAACCTCGACCATCGAGCCGCGGTGCGCCGCGCCGTCGACGTCCTCGCCCGTCACGGACACCGACGTCTCACTTTCCTCTGCGCCCCGGAGGGACAGGAGTCGGATCAGGTGCGGCGGGTCGAGTTCCAACGGGCGTGCGCCGACGCCGGCGTCGAGCCGGAGGTGGTGCGCACCCCGCTGTCGTACCAGGAGGTGCTCGTCGCTTGCGAGACGCTGATGGCCTCGGACCGGCACGACCTGGCCCTGATCTTCAACAGCGACTATCTGGCGAGCGCCGCCTACGAGGCGGCCCGGCAGGTCGGCCGCGTCATCGGCGGGGACGTGAGCGTGATCGGGCACGACGACCTGGCCACCTCGCGACTGCTCACCCCGGGGCTGGCCACGTTCCGGTTCTCCCGCGAGGAGCTCGGAACAGCGGTGGTCCGCGCTCTGGACGCGACGACGCCCGTGCACCTGGTCGTGCCGGTCGAGTTCGTGCCCCGAGGATCCGTCGCCGATCGCTGAGACGGGACCGGCCGCTTCTCGTCCCGACGTCTTCAACGAGGGTTCACCGTGCGTTCACCTGCACGTCCGTCCCCGTTCACAGCGCTGCTGAAACCTTTAAGCGCGCCGGCGGACCGGCCGACGCAGAAAGGGAACCTTCCTCATGAAGCGGATTCTCCAACGCACGCTCGCCCTCGTGGCGGCCGCCGGCCTCGCCGCGACCCTCACCGCGTGCTCAACCTCGTCGGCCTCGACCTCCTCGGCATCAGCCGGTGGACACGCCAAGGACGGCGACTCCGTCATCTCGTACAACTCGCCCAAGACCTGGGGCAACTTCGGAGAGGTGCTGTCGACCTTCAGCTCCGACACCGGCATCCAGGCTCCCAACGATCCGAAGAACTCGGGACAGTCTCTGGCCGCGCTGCAGTCGGAGAAGAATTCGCCGGTCGCCGACACCGTCTACGTCGGCATCGCGTTCGCCGACCAGCTCGTGCAGGCCGGCGTGCTGCAGAAATACCGGCCCGCGGGCAGCGCGTCCGTGCCGGCCTCGCTGAAGTCCGCGGACGGCTACTGGACCACCGTCCACACCGGCACGGTCGCGTTCATCGTCAACAAGGACGCCCTCGACGGCGCCCCGGTCCCGAAGAGCTGGAGCGACCTGCTCAAGTCCGAGTACAAGGGCAAGGTCGGCTACCTCGACCCGACGCAGGCCGCGGTCGGGTATTCCGTCGCCACCGCCGTCAACATCGCCGAGGGCGGATCGCTCAGCGACTGGACGCCCGGGCTGGACTATCTGAAGAAGCTCAAGGCGAACGGCGCCGTGACGCCGGCCCAGACCGCCACCGCCCAGGTCTCCTCGGGCGAGATCCCGATCCTCATCGACACCGACTTCGACGGCTACAACCTGCGCGACCAGGGTTCGAACGTGCAGGTCGTCATCCCCAAGGAGGGCTCCCTGCAGATGCCGTACGTCGTCGGCCTGGTGAAGAACGCTCCGCATCCGAACAACGGCAAGACCCTGCTCGACTACTACTTCTCGAAGAAGGGGCAGTCGCTGTTCGCCAAGGGCTACATGCGCCCGGTCATCGGCTCGTTCCCGTCGTCGGTGAAGAGCAAGGTACTGCCGGACAACGACTACAAGCGGGCCAAGACCGTCGACTTCCTCAAGATGGGACAGGAGCAGACCTCCTTCTCGGCCCTCTACAAATCCCAGGTGCAGGGCGAGTGAACCGCAGCCGCGGAGGGAGGACGGCGCCCGCGCTCACGTGGGTCGCCGCCCTCCCCGGCATCGTGATCGGACTGCTGTTCGGCGCCGCCCCCCTGGCCGTCCTCGTCATCAACGCTCTCGGCGTCGGGGCCACCGGCACCTCCGAGCAGCGCGGGCTGACCCTCGGCCATCTCACCCAGGTGTTCACCAGCCCGCTGCTGCTCGGCCAGCTGGGCAACTCGCTGATCGTGGGCCTGTCCGCCGTCGTCATCACGACGCTCGTCGGGGTCCCGCTTGCCGTCGGCCTGCGGCGCCGCAGCGAGGCCGGGCATCCGACCGCAGTCGCCGACGGCCTCCTCACCCTTCCGATCGCCCTGCCCGGCATCATCGTCGGATTCTTCACCATCGTGCTGATCGGCAGGACCGGGCTGCTGGCGAAGGTCGTGCCGCCGCTCAGCGGAGCCGCCTACGGGATGTTCGGGCTGATCAGCGCCTACGTCTACTTCTCCATCCCGCGGGTGATCGGACCGCTGCGGGGAGCGGTGCAGGCGCTCGATCTGGAACCCGAGAATGTGGCCCGCACGCTCGGCGCCGGTCGGAGCCGGGCGTTCTTCAGCGCCACCGTCCCCCAGCTGCTCCCGGCGATCGTCGAGACCGCCGGAACGGCGGCCGCCGTCGCCGTCGGCGGCTACGGCACCGCCGCCACCCTCGCCCAGGGGGTGCGGCTGCTGCCGGTGTCCGCCGTCGACGAGCTCACCCTCAACTACTCGGTGGCCAGCGCCTCCGGCATCGTCATCGTGCTCGCCCTCGTCGTGGTCGCGATCATCCTGCTCACCAGTCTGGCCGCCGGTGCATTTCGGCGGTGGGCCGCATGAGCGCCCAGGCGCACCCTCGGATGGGCTCGGTGCGGTTGACGACGATCGCCATCGGCGCGTTCATCGGCCTCCCCATCGCCGCCACGCTCGTGTCCGCGACCACGGCGAACTTCGCCCAGGGGCCCTGGGGAGGCGGCTTCACCGTGATGTGGCTGCAGCAGGGAGCGGCCCAGATCGGCCCGATGCTGGGCCGTAGCCTCGTCGTGGCGCTGCTGGTCATCGCCGCCGACCTCGTCATCGGCGGCGGACTCGCCTACTGGATCGCCCGCCGCGACTCCCTGGCGGGACGGCTCGTGCGCCGTCTGATGGACCTCCCGCTCGCCGTGCCGGGCATCGCGCTCAGCATCGGGCTGATCACGCTGTACCCGGCTCTGCGGCCGAGCGGCACGCTGCTCGTGCTCGGGCACATCCTGTTCACGCTCCCCTTCGCCCTGGCGACCCTCATCCCGACGCTGCGCGATCCGGATCTCATCGACCAGGAGCAGGTGGCGACGACGCTGGGGGCCTCCCGCCTGCGCATCCTGCGCTCGCTGACCGCCCCGACCGCGCTGGTGTCATCCATCCAGGTGATGATGATGGTGTTCGCGATCTCGTTCGGCGAGTTCAACATCAGCTTCTTCATCAACCCCCCGGCGACGTCGATGGCCCCGTTCGGCCTGTTCGACGCCTATTCGACCCAGCGCATCGAGATCGGCAGCGCCGAGACCGTCATCTTCCTGGCGGTGCTCGTGCCGGTGCTGTGCGGCTTCCTGGTACTGCGCCGAGTTCTCTCCCCACGAAAGGAACGTCATTGACCACCACGCCACGAGATGGCCTGTCCCTCGAGCACCTGTCGGTCGACTACGGCGCGACCCGGGCCGTCCACGATGTGAGCGCCAGCGTCCAGGCCGGGCAGACCCTGGTGCTCGTCGGACCGTCGGGATGCGGCAAGAGCACCATCCTGAAGGCCATCACCGGCCTCCTGCCGCCGGCGGCGGGACGGATCCGGCTGGCCGGCCGTGACATCACCGGCCTGCCGCCGCAGCGCCGTCGTCTCGGCTACGTGCCCCAGAATTACGCGCTCTTCCCGACGCTGTCCGTACTGGGCAATGTCGAGTTCGGCCTGCGCCGACACGGCGTGGAGGCAGCCGAGCGCCGTCGCCGCGCCCTCGAGCTGCTGGAATTCGTCCAGCTGCCGGAGCTCGCCGACCGGCGGCCGGGCCAGCTGTCCGGCGGGCAGCGCCAGCGCGTCGCCCTCGCCCGGGCGCTGGCGACCGACCCGGATGCGCTGCTGCTGGATGAGCCGCTCTCGGCCCTCGACCCGCAGCTGCGCACCGCCATGCGGCAGCAGCTGCACGACCTGCTGCGCTCGGTGGGCTGCGTCACCGTGCTGGTCACCCACGACCGCACCGAGGCCCTCGCCCTGGCCGATCGCATCGCGGTCGTGCACGCCGGCTCCATCGTCCAGCTGGGCACCCCGCAGGAGATATGGGCGCGTCCGGCGGACGCGTTCGTCGCCGATTTCCTGGACGCCGCCCGGCTGATCCCGGCGGAGCGCACCGGCGACGACGTGACGCTGCGCCTGGGCGCCGGCGCGGAATGGCGCCTCCCCTGGTCGGTCGTCCGCACGGGTCCCGGTCGCACCGTTCCGACCTCGATCCAGGGCGCCCTGATCCGGGAATCGACGCTGCAGGTCTCAGAGGCCGACGGGGCCTTCTGCGGCGATGTCGTGCGTACCGAGTTCGTCGGCGACTCCCGGTCGGCGACACTGCGCCTGGGCGACACCCTGGTCACGATGCGCGTCCCCACCGACCTGCTGCTGGGCGCCAGGGTCCGAGTCGTTCCCCGTCGGGGCGCGCTCGACCTCGTCTGACTCCATCCACCTCCACCGCATGCTCCGGCCGCCCAGCTCCGCCGGAGAGGAAGGCCCCAGAATGCCTGTCTTCGAAGTCCTCGGAGCGAACGCTACCGCGCCCACGGCGGACGGCCCCGCGTCCTCGTACCTGGTCAGCGCCGGGGACGACGGCGGCTGGATCCTGGTCGACGCCGGCCCCGGCGGGATGGCGCGGTTCTGCCGCGGGCACGACCTGGCCGAGCTGCGCGGCATCGTGATCACCCACCTGCACGCCGACCACAGCCTCGACCTGATGGCGCTCGCCTACCGCTGGACGTTTCCGACCGCGCTGCCCCGCATCCCGGTCTACGTGCCGACCGGCGGGCTGCGCATCCTGCGGGCCTTCGACGAGCTGTTCGGCATCACGACCCTGCCGGGAATGGACAGGCCGATGGAACGGGCCTGGGACTGCCGTGAGCTGCCTGCGGACGGCACCCCGCGTCGTATCGGCCAAACGGCCTTCAGCGCCTATCCGGCCCACCATGCGATCACGTCGAACGCGCTGCGGTTCCAGATCGGGGATCGCGCCATCGCCTTCTCGTCCGACACCTGCCGCTGCCCCGGGGTCGAGAAGGCGGCCGCCGGGGCAGATCTCTTCGTGTGCGAGTGCACCTATCTGACCGGAGACGAACAGCAGATGCGCACCCACGGCCATCTGAACGCCGCCCAGGCGGCGACGTTGGCTGATGACGCCGGAGCCGCCCGGCTGCTGCTCACCCATTTCGGCACACCCGGGATGCAGGGTGCCGCGCGGGCACGCGCAGCGAGGGCATTCCCCCGGCAGCTGGACGTCGCCGCCCCCGGCTGGCGCTGGTAGCGGGAGAGCCCTTCGAACGCTCTCCGGGTTCAGTCCGCCGGAGCGGACAGAACGGTGCCGAGGCCGTCGAGCGCACTGTCCACGACCTGCTCGCGGGGCACCTTCACGCCCGTGAGCCGCCACTCCAGCCCCACCGTGAGAGCCGCGCCGAGCAGCCCGGCCGCCACGATGTCGGGATGCGGCAACTGCTGCCCCGCCGCCGCGCCCGCCTCCTCGCAGCTATGCTGCAGCTCGCTGAGAAACTGCTCGCGGTGGGCGGCGACGGTCTGCACCCAGCTGCGGTCGTCGCGGAAGATCTCCGCCACCAGCACGCGGGCGAGGTCCGGGTTCTCCTGCATCGCCTGCAGGATGGTCTCGAACAGCGCCCGGACGGCCCCCAGCCCAGTGCGTCCCTGCCGGGCGGTCTTCAGCCGGTCGGACAGCGTGCTCAGCGCCTCGTCGAGCAGGTCGGCGAACAGCTGGTCCTTCGACGCGAAGTTGTAGTACAGGCTGCCCTTCGCGACCCCGGCCCGGGCGGCGATGTCGTCCATCGTCGTGCCCGTGATGCCGTGCTCGGCCGCCAGGGCGAGCGCCGCCGCGAAGATCGCCTCCCGCACCGATTTGCCGTCGTGCCTGCCTCGCGCCGTGCCGGCCATGTCAGCCCTCCCCGCTCAGATCACGAGGTCGGGATGCAGCCGCGCGATCGTCCACTGCCGCTGATGGGCAGCCGACGCCGCGCTGATCGCCAGTGATCCGATGAGCACCACCAACAGTACCGCCAGGGCTGTCCAGAAGCGGGCGTCGATGCCGCCCGTGATCGTCTCGCGCAGGCCGTTCACCACGTACGTGATGGGCATGTAGTGGGTGATCGCCCGGAAGAAGCCGGGGGTGGTCTCCACCGGATAGGTGCCGCCCGAGCTCGACAGCTGGAACATCAGCAGCGCCAGGGCCACCACTCGGCCGGCGGCCGGCCCCAGGGTGATGATGAACATCTGCTGCAGCGCCAGGAACGAGAAGCAGGCCAGCAGCGTGAACAGCACCGTGGTCACCGGGTAGACCGGGCTCATCCCCAGGCCGAACACGATGACCGCCAGCATGATGACCACCTGGCCGATGCCGAACAGCGCCGCCGGGAGAAACCCGCTCAGCGCGGCCCGCAGCCCCGACACCCCCGCCGCCAGGGCGCGGGTGGGCAGGGCGCGCAGCAGCAGCCACGTGATGATGCCGCCCACGAACAGCGCCAGGGATATGAAGAACGGGGCGAAGCCGACGCCGAACACCTTCGCGTTGTGCACCCAGCTCTGCTTCAGCACGGTCGGGTTGCCGACCACCTTCGCCTGCGCGTTCACCGTGGTGGGGCTGCTGTGCGGAATCGCCGCCGCGCCCTCCCGCAGGCGCTGCGTGAGCGTCTGCGACCCCTGCTTGAGCAGGATGGAGCCATCGGCCAGCTGCTGCGCCCCATCCTTCGCAGCTGAGGCGCCCGACGCCGCCGAGGCGACGCCCTCGTTCAGGGCGGAGGCGCCCGAGGCCAGCTGCGACGACCCCGACGACAGCGCCGAGGTGCCGGCGGCGAGCGTGTTCGAGCCGGACGCCAGCTGCGAGGTGCCGGCGGCGAGGGCGGATGCGCCGCCGGCCAGCTGCCCGGACTTGCCGGAGAGCTCGGTGAGGCCCGCGTTCAGCTGCGCCGAACCGGAAGCGGCGGCGTTCGCCCCGGTGCTGAGCGCTTGCACCGCGGCGACCACGCCGGGGTGCTGGGGGTCCGTGCTGTTGATCGCAGTGTTGATGCCGTCCGCGCCCGCCGCCAGCTGAGTGACGCCACCGGCCAGGGTCGGCGCCTGAGCATTCAACTGATCAGTGCCGGCTTGGAGCTTCGGCGCCGCTTCCGGTGCGGCTAGCTTTCCGATTCCAGTCGCTACTCCCTGGACCCCGGCCAGCATCGCCTGTGCCTGTGCTTTGCAGGCGGTGGCATCCGCCGTCTGGAAGACGACCTGGCAGTAGCCCGGGTTCTGGACCGCTCCGTCGAGGATCTGTTCCAGGCCCGCTGAGAGCGAGGCGTTCTGCCCCTGCTGCGGGGTGTTGAAACCGGTGTTCAACTGCTGGATACCGCCATTGATCGTTGCCGCACCGGAGGCGAGCGTCTTCGTCTGATCAGGCAGACCTTGTGTCTGCGCATTGAGCCCATCCAGCTCCGAGGCCAACGCCTTCGCTCCGTCGGTGAGAGACGTCGGTTGCCCGTCCTGCTTCACCGTGATGCCGGTATAGAGGCTGTTGAGCCCGGCGACGAGCTGCTGGTTGCCGCTGTTCAGCGTCGTGCTGCCCTGCTGCAGCTGCCCGATGCCGCTCACTGCCTGGGACGCCCCGTCAGACAGCTGCAGTGCCCCTGCGTTCGCGCTCGCGGCGCCGCTCGCCAGGCTCTGGGCCCCGCCGTCCAGGTTCGCGGCGCCGGCAGCGAGCTGTTGCGTGCTGGCGGACAGCGTGGACGACCCGCTCGACAGCTGCGCCATCCCGTCTGTGAGCGTGCCGAGGCCGACGTTCAGCTGCTGGGTGCCGTCCTGGGCGGTGGTGAGGCCGTCCGTGACTTGCCCGGAGCCGTCCGTGGCCTGCACCAGCCCGCCGCGGGCCGACTGCAGCCCGACCAGCGCCGTCTTCGCGTACCGGGTGCCGAACTGCTGCGCGATGGCGGCCCGCACCTGCGCCATCGCCTCCTTGCCCAGGGTGGAGGCGAGGAACGAGTTCGAGTCGTTGTAGCGCACCAGCACCTGCGGGCTGACGGGCTGATCGGTCGTCGGCGAGGCGGCCTGCCGCGAGAAGTTCTTCGGCAGCGTCACCGAGAAGTAGTATGTGCCGTCCTCGACGCCGCTGCGGGCCTGGGATGCGCTGGTGCGCTCCCATTTGAGGTCCTGGCGGTTGTCCAGCTGCTTCACGACCTGGGCGCCGAAGTTCTCGTGATGCCCGGCGACGGTCGTGCCCGCATCCTCGCTCACCAGTGCCACCGGCAGGTGGTTCATGTTGCCGATCGGGTCCCAGAACGCCCACAGGTACAGCACGCCGTACAGCAGCGGAATGAACAGCATGACCAGCACGGCCAGCCGGGGCAGCACGCCCTTGGAGAAGCGGCGCAGTTCGGTGCCGGTGGAAAGAAAGGCGAACATGGATCAGAACTCCTGCGAGACGAGGTCGGGATTGGTGATGGCGGCGAGCTGAGGGCGATGGCGCAGCGCATCCCAGTGGACGACGTCCGTGCTGGCCGCCGCGACCACCACGTCGACGCCGGCGTCCACCAGCGCGTCGAAGCGGCTCCAGAGGAAGGCGCGCCCCTCCGGCTCCTGCACCTGCTCGATCGAGTCGACGAAGAGCACCTCGGGAGAGGCCATCAGCGCCACCGACATCTTCAGCAGCAGCTGGTCGACGTCGTTGAGCCCCCAGATGAGGGCGTTGGCGGGAGGCGTGCGGCCGTCGAAGGCGAGGGCGCACACGCGGTCGACCTCGTCCTGGTCCGGCTCGCGCACGAACCGCCACCAGGGCGCCAGCCACGCCTTCCGCTCGCGGATGGTGGCGGCGACGGTGACCGAGTCGTCGAGGTCATCGATGGGCGCGAACCCGGCGATGCCGGTGCGCCGCTGCACGGCGCGGACCCGGTGCGGCAGCGGCTGGCCGAGCACGGAGAGCTCGGAGCCCGCGCCCGGACGCATCCGCCCGGACAGGGTCAGCAGCACGCTGGTGCGGCCGGAGCCCATGGCCCCGTACACCACGGAGATGCCGTGGCCGAGATCGAGGTCGAGGGGACCGTAGACCTGACCCCGGTGGGAGGCCAGCTGGAGGTTGCGCGCGTGCACGATCGAATCCATACCCATCCTTTTTGTACTGACTAGTCAGTCTAGTATCGTCGCCGCACGGCGCAACGCCATCAAGGGGGAAAACCTTCCGCGAACGCAGCCCGGTCAGCACAGAGCGCTCATGGGTGCGGCACCGCCCGGCCGACGGCAGGCAGAGACCGGGCCGCCGCATCCACGGCCGCGGCCAACGCCGCGGCCAAGCTCAGCAGGCTCAGACGCTCGGGACGCTCCGGCGCCGCCAGACGAGCAGGTAGCGCCGGTCGAAGCCCGGCGCGCACACCCCGCACGACCGCGGTCCCCGGGGCGCCCGGAACCGGTAGTGCACGTGCCCGGCCGGGCAGGTGCCCACCCAGGGCGCGAAGTGCTCCCCCATGTCGAAGTCGGTGGTGCGTCCGCCCGCGTAGCCGATGCGGCGGGCCACCGCGAGCCAGGCCGGGCCGTGGCCGGCCGCCGGGCCCGCCAAGGCGTGGGCGACTTCGTGCAGCACGATCTGGCGCAGCTGCGTCGGGGCCGCCACCCGCACCGCGAACACCGACACGGTGAGGCGGCGGTGCGTGTAGTCGCAGGCCCCCGCCCGACGGCGGGCGCGGTCGAAGCCGAACGTCCATCCTCCGGGCAGCAGCTCGGCGATGCACGACTCCGCGAACGCGGCCAGCTCGGCCTGCAGCCGGGCCGCCGCGGGCACGGTGGCGACGTCGGTCATCGGCGCGCGGCCGCCGGGGTGTCTGCGAGGAAGTCGGCGCTGCCCTGCCGGCACCAGTCGAGCACCGCCGGCCAGGGGCCGTAGCCGTCTTCGAGGGCGAAATGGGGGCCACCAGGGATGGTCACCGCCGGGCAGTCGTACTCGGCCGCGTACTCCACGGCGACGGTGCGCGGGCACCACGGGTCGGCGTCGCCGCCCACGAACAGCGGGGGTTCCTCGCTGGAGTCGCGCACCGCGTGCGACTCGGGGCGGAACTCGGCGAACGCCCGCAGCTCCGGCTGCCGCAGCAGCTGCTCGCGGGCAGGCGGGGCCACCAGCAGCACCCGGTGCACGTGCCGCACTCCCTGCGGCCGGGCGGCGGCCACCAGCCACAGCACCGACCCGAGGCTGTGGCCGACGACCGTGAGGTCACAGCCGCGCGCGCGGTCGAGGGCGGCATCCAGCGCATCCAGCCACTGGGCGGGGACGGGGGCCTTCGGGTTCGGGAGCTGCGGATAGTCGACGGAGGCGCCGTCGGCGCGCAGCGCATCGGCCAGGCGGTGCTGCCAATGGCCCTCGGGGCGCTCGTTCAGCCAGCCATGCACGATCAGGAAGGCTTCGGAGGACATACCCGGGATTCTAACCAGCGCGCGCCAGGCCGCCACCGACCGGCTGGTGCAGTGGAATACGAGCGGCTCAGTGCCTACGCCCGGCTCAGTGCCGCAGCAACCCGCTGAGAAGGCGGTGGAACGCCGCCGCCACCAGCGCATACCCCTCCGGCCGGGGATGCACGCCGTCGCAGCGCAGCTCCGCAGCCCACCGGCCGTTGGGGCCGCGGAGGTCCGTCCACGGGTCGGCCCAGTGCCAGCCCCGGTCGGTGGCCAGGTCGTGGGCGCGGGTGTTGAAGTCGGCCGCCGCCGACGGGTTGAGCTCGTAGGGCGGAATCGCCGCCACCAGGACGGTCGGGGCCGGGCAGACCGCGCAGATGCGGTCGAAGTCGCGGGCGGCGCCCTGGAAGCCGCGGCCCTCGTAGAGGTTGTTCGTCCCGCCCATGATCACCAGCGCATCCAGGTCGGCGATCGGACGGATGCCGTCCGCCATCTCGTCAGTCGTGGCCCCGGACACCGCCCAGCCGCCCGTATATTCGAGCCCGTCGTGGGATGCCGTCACCGGCCAGGGCGCCGGCCGGGCCTGCCCCGGGCGCAGCGACCCGGGCACGACGTAGCTGACGGTGAGCGAGTCGCCCACCGCGGCGAAGCGGGCGGGATGGGTGCGGTCGGTCACCCTTCGACCCTACGCCGGGCTACGCCTGGAGCTGCTGCCCGCGTCGCAGCCCGATCCCGACGGCGGTCGCGGCCAGCAGCAGCGCCACCGCTGCGGCGGCGAGCCACAGCGACCCGGACACGTCGAACGCATGGTGCGCGGCCCGAGCCACGGGGTTGCCGGCGTCGGGCTGCATGACCACCGACAGGTGCATCGCCTGGGCGAACGACCCCTCCGAGATGGTGGCCTGCTCGGTGGTGAGCCCGGTCGGCGCGTGCATGAGCGCGCCGTACGCGCCGGTCAGCAGCGCCCCGGCCACGGTGGTGCCGAGCACGTTGCCCACCTGGTACGAGGTCTCGGACACCGCCGAGGCGGCCCCGGCCCGCTCTGCGGGGACGGCCGACACCAGCAGGTCGTTCGAGATGGTCTCGGCGAAGCCCGTCCCGAGCGCCACCACGCAGAACCCGACCGCGATCCACGTCGCCGTGCCGGAACCCGAGCTCAACGCCATGAAGAGGTACCCGGCCGCGGCGACGGCCATGCCCAGCAGCAGCGTCCGCCGCCGCCCGAACCGGTTGGCCAGCGCCATCACGGCGAGGCTGGCCGCGCACATGACCACCATGCCCGGCACCAGCACCCGGCTGGCCGTCTCGACATCCTCCCCCAGCCCGATCTGCACCTGCTGGCTGGAGTAGAACACGAAGCCGGTCATCGCGAACGAACTGGTGGCGTTGACGATCAGCGGCATCGAGAAGCCGCGCAGCCGGAACAGGCGCATATCGAGCATGGGATGCGCCAGGCGCAGCTGCCGCCGCACGAACGCCGCCCCCGCCAGCAGGCCGCCGGCGAGCGCCGCGAGCGTGGCGAGGTCGAGCCCGGACTCGGCGCTGCGCAGCAGCCCCCACACCAGCGCCACCATGGCGGTGGCGCTCAGCGCGACGCTGGCCGGGTCGACCGGGGCGGGCTCGGCGGCGCGGGTCTCCGGGACGCACAGAGGCGCGGCGACCAGCACCACAATGGCCAGCGGCAGCGAGAGGACGAGCGCGGCGCGCCAGCCGAACGCCGACTGCGCGGCGCCGCCCAGCAGCGGGCCCACGACGGCGCCGCCGGCCCAGGCCGCGGACCAGACCGCCATGGCCAGGCCCCGCTCCCGGCCGGCGCGGTACAGCGACCGGATGATCGAGAGGGTGGCGGGCATCAGCGCCGCGCCGAACACGCCCATGCAGGCGCGGGAGGCGATGAGCACGCCGGCGCTGGGCGCCAGAGCGGACACCACGCCGAAGACGGCCACGCCGGCGGCACCGAAGCACAGCATCCGCCGCCGCCCGAAGCGGTCGGCCAGCGCCCCCATGGTGACCAGCAGCGCAGCCAGGGCGAGCGGGTAGGCGTCGGCGATCCACACCATGCCGCTGCCGGTCAGCTGCAGCGCGGACGCGATCGAGGGCAGGGCCAGGGCCAGGGAATTCGTGTCGACGGCCACCATCACGACCGTGGCCACGATGGTGCCGAGGACGAGCCGGCGGCGCACGTCGAGGCGCGGCCGGGCGAGCGCCCGCGTGGCGAAAGTGGAATTGGACATCCGGCCAGTGTACCGTCCGGTCGGTATAGAGGCAAGAAGGGCGCTAGACTCCCGACCATGCCTTCGTCTCGCGAGCACATCCTCGACGTGTACGAGACCATCATGCGCACCGATGGCGAGCGCACCGCCACCCTCGACGCGGTCGCGAAAGGCGCCGGCGTCTCGAAGGGAGGGCTCATCTACCACTTCCCCTCCAAAGACGCCCTGGCCGCCGCCCTCTGCGAACGCCTGCAGCGCCTCGGAGATGAGGATGCCGCCCGGATGCGCGCCAGCGCCGACGGTCCCGCCGCCTACTACCTGCGCTCGTCCGTCTACGAGGGCTCCGACCTCGACCACGCCCTCATCGCCGTCGCCCGGCTGGTGCAGGCCGGCAACGAACAGGCCGTCCGCACCTACCAGGCCCTGTCATCCCAATGGCTCACCATCATCGGCGAGAGCATGAGCAGCCCCGTCCTGGCCCGCATCATCAAACTGCTCGGCGACGGGATGTACTACCAGGCGCTGCTCACCACCCCCGACTCCCGCCGGCAGGGCCTCAGCGAGGACGAGATCGCCGAGATCATCGCCGTCCTCAAGTCGGTGCCCGAGCAGTAGACTGCGCTCCGCCCCAATCCCCCAGCCGAAACGAGTGTCGGTGTGACGACTCCCCCTGCCCAGAACCCCGCGCCCCCCGCACCCGACTCCCCGCGG
>JBDNYM010000014.1:0-43208 GCA_047722305.1 Pseudoclavibacter sp.
TGTCTGGGGTGCGGGGTGGTCGGGGCGAGCTCTGGACGGCGCCGGGCTGGGCGGCGGTGCCGGGTTCGGCGATCGGCGCCCATTCCTCGGCCCACCGGGTGAGCGAGTCGAGCGCGGGCACGAGGGCCCGGCCCTTCGCTGTGAGGGCGTAGCGGCCGCGCGGGCTGGACGGCGCCTCGGCGGTCCGCTCGATGAGCAGGCAGCCTTGCAGCTCGGCGAGGCGCCGGGCGAGGACGGCGTCGCTGATGCCGCCGACGCTGCGCTTGAGCTCGCCGAAGCGCAACGATCGGTCGCCGATCGATTGGATGATGGCGCCGTTCCATCGCTTGCCCAGGACTTCCATTGCCGAGAGGAACGCCGGGCAGAGCGAACTGGTCGCGTCTGCGGGGATGGTCACACGAAGATAGTACTCGACTACTCACAAAAAGAAAGTATCGGATTGGGAGGCGTGACGCGCTGACGGTTCGTGGTGTCCGCCGAGGATTTGCCAGACGGCCGGAGCTGCCGGGGCGTGATCGCGATGTTCCGGGAGCCATTCTGGGCCTGTGGCGTAGCTGGTAGCGCACCTGCCGGCGTGCAGGGGGCACGGGTTTGAATCGTTCTCGGTCCACCAGATGGTTGTTGTTCAAGCCCTCGGCCTGACCGGTTCGATTTCCCGTTTTCACAGCCCGCTGCCGCGTTGGCGAGTTCGTCGAGGTTCCGCACGAAGATGCCCTCGAAGGCGATCTGATCCAGTGCTACTGGATGCCGCCGCCTCGCACGGCTCGGTGAGGATGCCGTCTGGGGCGAGAGCGGAGCCTCCGATCGTCGCATCGGCGATCTGCCTGGCCTCCGCGGGCAGGCCGGCGTTCCCGGTCGCCGTGGAGAGTCCCGGCAGCCCGCCGAGTATATGACGCCCCGGTTGCCGGTCCGCGAGTTTCTCGGCCGACTCGCAGGGTGGACGCCATGCCAGCCAGCAGCTGCGCGGCTCGCCGCCCGGATGCGCCCCGACGAGTGCCACCGGGCCGTGGATGGGGGATGGCGGAGGGGTCACCGCTTGAAGAGGCGGCGGAAGACCCTCGCCGGTGACTCAGACTTATCAGTGCGGCACTGGCAGCGCTGCGACTTCGGGATGCCGCGCATCACTTGGTCGACGTGCTGGCCGCAGCCAGCCCAGGTGGTCTTTCCGCATTTGCTGCAGGTGACGGCATAGCACATGGCGTTCTCCGGTTCTGCTCGCATTCAGGCGAGCATCATGAAGAGCTTCTCCAGCTCTTCGGTGGTCACGCCGTCCTCGACGAGGGCGGCATCTGGGTCGGCGAGGCAGTCCCTCAACGCGGTCGAGACGATGGCGAAGCCGGCGCGGTCGAGTGCGCTGGAGACGGCGGCGAGCTGGGTGACGACGGCGCGACATGATTTCTCCTGTTCGACGGCGGTGATCACCGCGTCCAGCTGTCCGCGAGCGCGACGCAGGCGGTGCAGAATCCGGCGTTGCGCATCGGAGTTGTCAGGAGTCATCGCATGATCCTCTCGGTCGGGCTGTCATTTCAGGTCGATCTTCTGCAGAGCCTCGGGGTAGCCGAGCGTGTTCGACGACTCCGTTGCGCGGTGCCGGCGCAAACCGATCCGATCGGCTGGGCACCATCCGGTGATGGCGCTGACCGAAAGGAATACGGCAGCGGCGCCAGCCGGAATCGTCCACCATGGGTCCCCGATCACGGCGACGGCGAATATCGCGAGGAATACGGATATAACGGCGCGGGCGATCCTGATGCCCGACGGTGCGGAGCACGAACGAGGGGGACGGAACTCAGACATCCTGGGGCACCGCCTCCGCCTGGAGCAGCTCATCGGCGCGATCGCCGAGCACGGCGCGCAAAGTCAGCATCCCGCCCGAGAGGGAAGCCGAGTCGAAACCCGCCTGGGCCAGCACTCGATGCGCGATGGCGGAGCGCACCCCCGAGGCGCACAGCACTCGCACCGGTCTGCCCGCTGCGGCCGCACGCACCTCGTCGAGTCGGTCGCGCAACTGCGTGTGGGGGATATTCACGGCGTCAGCGAGGTGTCCGCTCGCATATTCGGCCTGGCTCCGGGCGTCGATGACCAGCGCGCTTCGGAGGACGGAGTCGAGCTCCTGGGCGTACCAGAGCACGAGCGTGCCGTTGCGGACGTTCTCGCCCACCATGCCCGCCAGGTTCACCGGGTCTTTGGCCTGGTCATAGGGCGGAGAGTAGGCCACGTCGAGGTCGATGAGATCGTCGACGGCCATGCCCGCGCGCACAGCGCCGGCGAGCACATCGATGCGCTTGTCCACCCCGCCGGTGCCGACGGCCTGAGCGCCCAGCAGGCGCCCGTCCGACTCGCGGAAATGCACGATCAGGTGCACCGGTGCCGCCCCGGGGAAATACCCGGCATGCTGGTTGGGGTGCAGGTGGATGCTATGGAAGCGGATCCCGGCCGCGGCGAGTGCCGCGCGATTCGCTCCGGTCATCGCTGCGGTGAGCGCCCCGAGGCGCACGATGGCGGTGCCCAGCGGATGCGGAATGGCCCGAGCGATCTCGGGCCGCAGAATGTCGTCGGCGACGAGCCGACCTGCGCGATTCGCCGGACCGGCCAGCGCGACCGGCCGTCGCACTCCGGTGACGCCGTCGATACTCGCTGTGGCGTCGCCGACCGCCCAGATGCCCGGCAGGGACGTGCGCCCGTGGTCGTCCACGATGATCGCGCCGCGATCGCACTCCACGCCTGCGGCCTCGAACACGGCGGTGTCGGGGCGCACCCCGACGGAGAGCACGATCAGGTCGGCGGAGATGCGGGCGCCGTCCGCCAGGACGACCGCATCGTGCGCTGGCCCGGACTCGATGGCGGTCGCGGCCACCCCCGTGCGCACGGTGATTCCGAGCGTCTGCAGCTCGCCGGCGAGCAGTGCGGCGAGCTCGGGCTCCATCGGCGGGAGAACGTGGTCGGCGAGTTCGACGACGGAGACCCGGAGACCTTGCCGGGCGAGCGCTTCCGCGGTTTCGAGCCCGATGAATCCGGCCCCGAGCACCACCGCGTCCCGTATCCCGGTTTCGACCTGTTCGCGCATCGCGAGGGCATCTTCGACGGTGCGCAGGGTATGCACGCGAGGCGAGTCGATGCCCGGCAGGGCGGGGCGCACCGCGCTCGCCCCCGGTGACAGCACGAGCGCGTCGTAGCCGAGCTCTGTCGTCCCGTCGGGAGTGCGCACCGTCACCAGGCGCCGCCCGGGATCGACGGCGGCGACCTCGTGGTGCGGGCGCACGTCGAGGGCCAGAGCGGCGCGCAGCGAGCTGGGCGTCTGAACGAGCAGCTCCGCGGCGTCGGCGATCTCCCCGCCGACGTAGTAGGGCAAGCCGCAGTTCGCGAAGGAGACCTGCTCGCCTCGTTCCAGCACGATGATCTCGGCGGACTCGTCGAGGCGGCGCGCCCTGGCCGCACAGCTCATCCCGCCGGCTACACCGCCGACGACGACGATTCTCATCGTGCGGCCTCCTGTCCGCCGGCGCGCTCCGGGGTGCGCGCGTCGACGGCCGAGCCGGCGCTCTCGACCGGCTCGTTCCCGCTGGATCCCTCGGCGGCGAGCTGCGCGCGAACCGCATCCATGTCGAGTTCAGCGATGGCGCCGATCAGGCGATCCAGCTGCGGAGCAGGCAGCGCCCCCGGCTGTGCGAAGACCAGAATGCCGCTGCGGAATGCCATCAGGGTGGGAATCGAAGTGATGCGGAACCCGGCAGCGAGCTGCTGCTGCGCATCAGTGTCGATCTTGCCGAAGACCAGGTCGGGATGCGTCTCGGAGGCCCGTTCGAAGATCGGCCCGAAAGCGCGGCAAGGACCGCACCATCCGGCCCAGAAGTCGAGGAGCACGATGTCGTTCTCGGCGACCGTGGATTCGAAATTGTCGATGGTGATCTCTTGAGTTGCCATGCCGTTACTATACCCCCGGGGGTATGCAGTTTCAAGCTGCCGCCGTGTCTCTCGTCCATGCCGTGACGTGTGCGCCATCGGGGGACAGTGCGATCGGGCGCGCGCCATATCGCGATGCCCGATCGCGTCGTCACTCTGATGCAGCCGCCGGCCCCGGCGACTCTCGTGAAGAGGCCCTCGAGTACATGCTCAAGACCAGTACATGCTCAAGACCATCGGGGAGCCCGGGCCCGCCTCGTCGAAGGACGATGCGCGGGTGCTGCGCGAGGACGGCTCGGTCATCGAAGGACTCTCTGCGGCGGGCAACACGACCGCCGCCGACATGGGGGCACACCTATCCCGGCCCGGGCGCGACGATCGGACCCGCGTCGGCGTTCGGCCTGCGCGGAGCCCGGCACATGGCGAACGCCCCCGTTGCGAAGCCGCCCGCCCGGGCGATGCGACCAGGTGGCCGACCGGCAGTCCGGGGCCTGATGCGCGCTCAGCCAGCGCGGCGCGATGCCGTGGACGCAGGCCCGCTGAACGGCCGGGAGCTCGTGATTCCGGTGGAGTGGGCGTACCGGAGGACTTTCGCCATGTACCGACCCGCACGCCTAGGCGATCGCGAGCGCGACCAGCCGATCGATGACGTCGGACAGCGGGATGCCGGCCGACGCCATCATCCGCGGGTACCGGCTGTACGAGGTGAGGCCGGGCAGGGTGTTGACCTCGTTGAGCAGCACGCGGCCGTCGTCGGCGAGGAAGAGGTCCACGCGCGCCAGCCCGCTGCAGCCGAGCGCCCGGTAGATGGCCACCGCGGTCTGCTGCACCCGCTGCCGGTCGGCGTCGGGGATGTCGGCGGGCACGATGAACTGCGCGTTCTCCGACCCGTCTTCGGGGTTCTGCTCCTGGTGGATGCGAAGGAAGCCGTGCGACAGGGCGACTCGGTCGACATCGCCCACGGTCAGATCGGCACCGGTGCCGAGGATGGCGCAGCCGACCTCCTTGCCGACGATCCCCTCCTCGACGAGCACCTTCGAGTCGAACTCGCGGGCGGCCGCCAGGGCGGCGGGCAATTCGTCGGCGCTGTCGACTTTGCCGACGCCGAACGACGACCCCGACCGGGCCGGCTTCACGAATACTGGGTAGACGAGGCCGGCCCCGTCGACGGTGTCGCCGTCGCGCACGATGCTGTAGCCGGGGATGGGGATGCCGGCGCTCTCGGCCACCAGGTAGGCGAGGGCCTTGTCCATGCACAGCGCCGAGCTGGCGATGTCGCAGCCGATGTAGGGGATGCCCGCGAGCTCCAGGAGGCCCTGGATGGAGCCGTCCTCGCCGTGCTTCCCGTGCAGCACGGGCAGGACGACGTCGAGGCGGACGCGCTCGCAGGCGCCGTCGCCTTCGACGAGCAGGCCGTGCACCTCGCGGTCGGGGGAGATCACCGCGGAGCGGCCGGCGCCGTCAGCCGGGGCCGCCGGCCCGTCGCACAGCCGCCACGCGCCGTCCCGCGTGATGTGGATCCAGATGGGGTCGTACCGCTCGGGGTCGAGGCTGGCGGCGACTTCCTGCGCCGATTTGACCGAGACGTCGTGCTCCTCGGAGATCCCGCCGAAGAGGACCCCGATCCTCAGTCTCGCGTCCATGCGTATTCCTCTCTCGTCGTGCATCGCCGTCTGGCTGCGTGTTCAAGTTTCCATCAGGATTCACTGCAGGCGGGACGGCGCACGGGGCCGGCATCTGTGATTTTCGTCAGGATGCCGAAGGCGAAGCCGGAGACGGCCGCGCACACGGCCGGGGACACCAGGAAGTCCAGGGCCGCGCAGAACAGCGAGATCCGATGGGGCGGTGGCCGGCCGCCGGGAGGCGCGTCACGCCGTATCGATGCCGTAGGCAGTCAGACGGCGGTACAGAGTCGACCGTGAGATCCCTAGGGCGGCCGCGGCTTGAGACCGGTTGCGGTCGGCCTCGTAGAGCGCCCGCAGAATGGCGTCGCGCTCGGCACGCTCCATCACCGACAGCGAGCCGCCGTCGCGGACGAAGGCGGCCAGGTCCGAGGGGCCGATGACCCGGGTGCAGGAGTTGGCCACTGCCCCGGTGAGGACGTCGTGCAGTTGCTCGAGGTTCCCCGGCCATGTGCAGTGCATCAGCTGATCGATGGCGTCGGCGGACAGCCGCTTCTGATAGACGGGGGAGAGCGTGCGGAGCATCTCGGCGGCGATCGCCGGCAGGTCGAGGGGATGCCGACGCAGCGGCGGCACGGCGCAGGTGTGCGCGAACAGCGGGAGCAGAGCGGTGAACGTCTGTCCGTCGGCGGTGCCGTCCTGCTGGGCGAAGGTGGCGATCAGCTGGATCGGGGAGGCCCGGTCCAGGAGCAGCCGCCTCAGTGAAGCGACCGCCGTCGCGGAAAGCAGATGGATGTCACGGACGACGGCCACTCGTGCGCTCCTCGGCAGCGGGGCGTGCCGGCCGCGGACGCGACGCTCGAGGTCTTCGGGCTCGAGCAGCACTCGGGGCGTGCCCGACCGGACGCGGTCGAGCGCGGCGAGCGCGAGGGCGGTCTTCCCAGTCCCGGTCTCGCCGGTGACGAGCACGTTCTCGCTGCGGCGCAGCGCCGCGTCGATATCGCGTCTGGTCTGCTGCCATACCGGGGAGGCGGTGCGGGGCAGGTGCAGGCTGGTGAGGGCGCGGCTGTGCCCAGCCGGGTGCTCGCGGACGGGTGCCGGGACCGCGACGGCGGGCTCAAGCTCGAAGAGCACGCCCGTTCCTCGGTCCTCCGCCGATAGGAGCGTGCGATGCACGCGGACTCTGCCGCCCGATGGCAGCAGCACGGTCGTCTCGTCGATGGCGCTGCTGTGGATCGTGTGATGAGCGAGATTCCGCAGCAGGCGGAGATCCTCCGGGCTCAAGGATGCCGCCGATGCGTTGCAGATCGCCAGGGTGGGGGCGAACGCGAGCACGGGTCCGGCGAATGTGCGGCCGCGAGCGTTGAAGAGCTGGACGAGCGGCGTCTTGACCCCGCCGGTGCGGGTGAGCAGCTCGTGTTGGACGGACTGTGCCGCAGCAGCGGTGGCGGCCTCCATGAGCGCGCCCGCGCCCGCGGCCTGCTCGCCGCATGCGACGATCGACAGGCCGCCGAGCAGGTGCCCGGTGCCGGGGTCGCAGAGCGGAACGCCTGCGCACGTGTAGTCGCGGTACTCCTCCCGCAAGTGCTGCGCCCCGATGACGTGGAAAGGGCGCCGGGCCGCGACTGGGGTGCCGATGCCGTTCGTCCCGACGACGGCTTCGCCGAACTGCGCACCCGGCAGCATGCAGATCGTGTCCAGGGCCTCGGAGCCGGCGAGGTCGGGGCACGAGACCCGAAGGAGGCGCCCGGCCGGCGTGCAGAGGACGACGCCGCCGACGAGTTCGCCAAGCTGGTCGGTGAGATTCGAGATCGGATCCGCAGCCGCGTCGACGAGGTACTCCTCCCACCGATCGTGCGGTGCCGCGTCGGAGATGGCCGTACCGGTCTCGCCCAGGTGCGTGAAAAGCGGCGCGCAGCGCTCCCACGAGTCGGCGATCGGCACGGGAAGTGCAGATCTGTCCACTCGGCGCTCGGTCGCGAGCAGGTCGCGTGCTCGCTGCAGCCCTGCAGCCTTCACAAGCCCCATTCTATGCGGCCGGTCTGCGCCTGGGCCTGCCCAGCGGCCCGGGGGCTTGTCTCACCTTGGCACAGCCGCCGAGCCCGGGCGCCGGGATGATCGGCGTCCGCAGGCGGATCCGGCCCAGATGCGAGCTGCGCGCCGTGGGATCCTCTTCGGGTGCGACCGCCGCACACTCTGACCGACGGGTCATCGAGGACGGCTGCGCCGGTGCCGAGGCACGCGGGCGACCGGGCCACGGCGACTCCGTCCCGGCCGCACGGGCCGGGACCTCATGGAGAGCAAGGGAGCACACCATGCCGCAGAAGATCAAGGCCGCCATCGCGTACGGAATCGGAAAGGGATTCGCCCAGCCCGAGGAGATCGTCATCGACGACCCGCGCGGGGCGGAGGTGCTGGTCGACGTGCAGGCGTCCGGCCTGTGCCACTCCGATCTGCACCTCGTCGAGGATGACGATCAGCTGTTCCCGTTCCCGGCGGTGATCGGACACGAGGTGGCCGGCGTCGTCGAGGCGGTCGGCCCACAGGTGACCGGGATGAAGGTCGGCGACCACGTGGTCGCCTCTCTGGAGCAGGTGTGCGGGCATTGCTCGAACTGCCTGCGCGGGGAGCCGCAGTCGTGCACGCACCAGGAGGAGTGCGTCCGCGGCCCGGAGGAGCCGCCGCGTCTGCAGACCCTGGACGGCGAGCCTCTTTCGCAGGCTTTCGGACTGGGCGGGTTCGCCGAGAAGGTGCTCGCTCACGAGAACCAGCTCGCGGTCGTGAACGACGAGATCGACTGGGCGGAGGCGGCCTGCATCGGCTGCGCCACGATCACCGGGGCCGGGGCGGCCATCAACACCGCTCATGTGCGTCCCGGGGACACGGTCGCCGTCATCGGCACCGGCGGGATCGGTCTGAACATCATCTCGGGCGCCCGCATCTGCGGAGCCACCCGGATCATCGCCGTGGATGTCTTCGACAACAAGCTGGATTTCGCCCGGAAGTTCGGGGCGACCGACGTCGTGAACTCCAAGCAGGAGGACGCCGTCGCCCGCATCCGCGAGATCACGGACGGGGGAGTCGACGACGCCTTCGAGGCCATCGGGTTCCCGCAGACCATGAAACAGGCCTGGGATGCGCTCGGCGTCGGGGGGACCGCATACTGCATCGGACTCGCGAAGCCCGATGCGACGGTGGAGGTGGGGATCGATCCCGTCGGTCTGCTCGTCCACCAGCGCGGGCTCAAAGGCGTGTGGATGGGCTCGACGAACATCAAGCACGACATCCCCATGTACGCCGACCTGGCCGTGGAGGGGCGTCTGAACATGCACGACATCGTCAGCCAGCGCATCGATCTCGGCCAGATCGACGAGGCCTACGAGCAGTTGAAGCGGGGAGAGGTGATCCGTTCGGTCATCACCGAATTCTGAGCGCCGGCGAAGTCATGCCGGGGGCGGCGGCCGCGGCGGGGGACGATTTCGATCCGCTCCCGCGGTTGGCTAGGCTGGTCTTGTACACAAGTTCATTCCGGCGCCCGCGCTGCTGCCCGCCGGACGAAAGCGACGAGGAAACCACATGGTGAAGATCCTGTCCTACGACACCCGCGAAGACGAGCTGCCCTATTACCAGCAGTTCGGTCCGAAGATCGGCGTCGAGTACGAATACACGAACAAGCCGCTGACGCCGGAGACGGCGAAGCAGGCCGCCGGCTTCGACGGCGTCTCGGTCATGAGCGCCGGCCAGGACGCCTATCCGGCCGAGGTGTACACCGAGCTGCAGCAGGCCGGCATCAAGTACTTCTCCGCTCGCACCGTGGGCACGGACAACATCGATATCGCGGCCGCGAACGCTGCCGGGATCAAGGTGGCGCGGGTTCCCGCGTACTCGCCGAACGCCATCTCGGAGCTGGCCATCACGCTGGCGCTGACGCTGCTGCGCAACACGCACCGCGCCTACACCCGCGTGAAGTTCAACGAGAACTTCACCATCCCGTCGCTGGTGGGCCGCGAGCTCGGCCGCCAGACCGTCGGCATCATCGGCACCGGCCGCATCGGCCGCATCGTGGGCGAGATCGCCAAGGGCTTCGGCGCGGAGGTGCTCGGCTACGACATCTACCGCTCCGACGAGGCCACGAAGTTCCTCACCTACACCGACACCCTCGACGAGCTGCTCGAGCGTTCGAACGTGATCTCGCTGCACATGCCGCTGCTGCCCGACACCAAGGGCATGATCGATGCCCACGCGATCGAGAAGCTGCCCCAGGGCGCCATCGTGATCAACACGGCCCGCGGGCCCCTGATCGACCACACCGCGCTGGTCGAGGGCCTGGAGTCCGGCAAGCTGGGCGGCGCCGGCCTCGACGTCTACGACCAGGAGTCGGGCATCTTCGGCCACGACCTCGACGGCCAGCCGATCGCCGACACGATCCTGAAGCGGCTGCTGCAGGCCCCGAACGTCATCCTGACCCCGCATATCGCGTTCTACACCGATGTCGCGGTGGAGGAGATGGTGCGGGTGTCGCTGCAGAACCTGTACGACTACAACACCACCGGCGCGTCGGCCAACGAGGTCGCCGCCTGAGGTTCGAACTCGACGTTCGTCCGGAACGGGACGGGAGCAGCTGCCAGCGCAGCGCTTCCGTCCCGTTCCGATTTTCGTTAGCACGCAAACGATCAGATGCAAGTGACACGCCCGGGAACTCTCGATCTCAGGTGGACAGTCAGAGTTCAGGTTGTCTAGGCTGGCTCCGTTATCCCTCATCCTCTGGATGAGAGTGAAAGAGAGGCTGGTCGTTCCGTTGCAGATCCGTCGCACTGCCCTTCGCCATACTGCGCTCCGTGTTACCGCCGTCGTTGCGGCTGCCGGGTTGGCCCTCGGCGCCCTCCAGCTGATGGGGACGGCCCCCGCCGCCCGGGCCGACCAGACCTCCGACACGCAGCAGCAGGTCAACCAGATCCAGCAGCAGATCAACGATATGCAGGCGGTGTACCAGAGCGCCGCCGCCAAGACGCAGAGCACCAGTGCCGATCTGGCCGCCCAACAGGGGCAGGTCGCGGGGCAGACCGCGACCTACCTCGCCCTGCAGACACAGCAGGAGGACGCAGAGGCCGCGGCCGTCAGCGCGAAACGGCAGGCGGGCGCCGTGGCGGCGCGGCTGTCCCGCAGCGGGCAGCTGGGCGACGCCTCCATCGCCCTCGAGGGCGGCAACGCCCAGGGCACCCTGAACCGGCTGAGCTCTCTCGGGCGCATCGGGGAGCAGGCGGCGACCGTCTACTCGACCGCCATCGCCGAGGCCAATGCGGCCCAGCAGCTCGCCAAGCAGGCCAAGCGTGCGCAGAGCGAGCTGGCGCGCCAGGCCGACGCCCTGACCAAGGCGAACCAGGACGCCGCGTCCGCCCAGGCCCAGCTGCAGAAGTCGCTCCAGGACCAGCAGTCGCACGCCGCCGATCTGGCCCGTCAGCTCGCGGTGCTGCAGAAGCAGGATGCCGACAAGGCGGCCGCCGCGGCCGCCGCACTGGTCCAGCAGCGGCAGGCCGCGGCCGAAGCCGCCCAGCGCACGGCGGCGCAGCAGGCGAACGCCGCCGCGCAGAACGCCGGCAGCCAGTACACGCAGAAGGTGTCGCAGCAGCCGAGTTCGCCGGCGCCGGCCGCCCCCGCTCGGCCGGCCGCCCCCGCGACACCCGCAGCGCCGGCCGCCCCCGCCGGGAATGGCGGCGGGTCGTCCACTGGCAGTTCATCACAGGCCCGCGCCGCGCAGCTGATCGCCTACGGCATGCAGTATCTGGGCCGTCCGTACGTGTGGGGGACTGCCGGTCCCTTGACGTTCGACTGCTCCGGATACACCCAGTTCGTCTATGGGCACGTTGGGGTCGGGCTGGTGCACAGCTCCGACTCGCAGCGGTATGCCGGTCGCCCCTCCGGCTCGCCCCAGGCGGGCGACCTCATCTGGTGGCCCGGGCACGTCGCCATCTACATCGGCGGCGGCATGACCATCCAGGCGGTCGAGCCCGGCGTCGGAACCGCTCGGGTCTCCGTGTCCTACGTGCACATCGCCGGCGGGCCCGTCTACCGGGACGTGCTGTAGCCCGCTTCGATCCCAGCCGTCTCAGCGCGCCGCGCGGATGGTAAAATCTCATCTGAAAATCGCATAGCACACGGGAACCCGGTTACGGGCTGAGAGGGAGCTGAAGCTCCGACCGTCGAACTTGATCTGGGTCAAACCAGCGTAAGGAGATTCGCGCATGTCCGCATCCGTATCCGCTTCCGCCCCCGTCGGCACGCGTCCGCCCCGCCGGCGCCTCTCCTGGCGCGTGGTCGACATCGTCGTCGCCAGCATCCTGGGCGTGGCCCTCGGCGTCGTGTTCTGGGCCTGGGGCTTCGTCTACAAGGTGCCGTCCGACCTGCTCGGCGCCGCCCTGCCGGGCGTGCAGGGGCTGACCAACGGGCTGTGGCTGATGGCCGGTGTGGTCGGCGGCCTGGTCATCCGCAAGCCGGGGGCGGCGATCTACACGGAGCTGCTCGCCGCCGTCGTCGAGGCGCTGATCGGCAGCCAGTGGGGCGGCCTGATGACCATCGTCTACGGCGTCATCGAGGGCCTCGGCGCCGAGATCATCTTCGCGATCCTGCTCTACCGCCGCTTCGGGCCCGCCGTCTCCATCCTCGCCGGCGCCGCCGCCGGCCTGTTCGGGGCGACGATGGACCTGATCTTCTACTACCCGGGATCGACCGCCCTGTTCGTCACGCTCTACCTCGCCTCCTCGATCGTGTCGGCCGCCCTGCTCGCCGGCCTGCTCGGCTGGCTGGTGGTGCAGGGACTGGCCCGCACCGGCGCGCTCTCGAAGTTCCCGGTCGGCCGTCGGCGGGTGTGAGCGCCGTCTCGCGCCGGGGCGCGGTCCTCGACTGCCGCGGGTGGGGCTGGCGGTACGCCGACCGTGCGGCCTGGGCCGTCAGCGGGCTCGACCTGCACATCGACCCCGGCGAGCGCGTACTCGTCGTGGGGCCGTCCGGTGGAGGGAAGTCCACGCTCCTGGCCGGTATCGCGGGCATCCTCGGCGGCGACGACGACGGCGAGACGACGGGGGAGCTGCTTGTCGACGGGGCGCCGCCGCATCCCGGCTCCACCGGTCTGATGCTGCAGAACCCCGAGTCGCAGATCGTGATGCCGACCGTGGGCGACGACGTCGCCTTCGGCTGCGAGAACCTGCGGGTGCCCCGGGAGGAGATCTGGCCGCGGGTGCGCTCGGCGCTCGGCGCGGTGGGGCTCGACGTCCCGCTCGATCGCGGCACCCAGGCGCTGTCGGGCGGCCAGCAGCAGCGGCTCGCCCTGGCCGGCCTGCTGGCGATGCAGCCCGCGCTGCTGCTGTGCGACGAGCCCACGGCGAATCTGGACCCCCAGGGCGTGCGGGACGTCTGCGGCCGGGTGCTGGAGGCCGCGGATCGCACGGGGGCGACCCTCGTCGTGGTCGAGCACCGGGTGCAGACCTGGCTGCCGCACGTGGACCGCATGATCGTCGTCTCCGGGGGCCAGCTGATCGCGGACGGGGCCCCGCGGCAGGTGCTCGAGCGCGAGGGGGACGCCCTGCGCCGCGCGGGCGTCTGGGTGCCGGGAATCGTCGTTCCCCGGCGCCGCGGCGGGAGCGGGGGAGCCGCACTGCTGCGGGCCGAGGACGTCGCCGTCGGCCGGGTGCCGGGACGTCCTTTGCTCACGGGGGTGGACGCGGAGTTCTCGGCTGGACGGGCGACCGCTCTCACGGGGCGCAATGGTCTGGGCAAGTCGACGCTGTCCTTCTCCCTGTCCGGCCTGACCCCGCCGCAGGCGGGCCGGGTGCTGGCTGAACGGGAGCTGGCCGGAGACCTCTCCGCCGAGCCGTGGCGGTGGCGGTCCCGCGAGCTCATCACGCGCATCGGGACGGTGTTCCAGAACCCCGAGCACCAGTTCGTCGCCGCCACCGTGCTGGACGAGCTGCTGGCCGGACCCCGGGCCGCGGGGGCGGGGACCGACGACGCCCGGCGCCGCGCCGAGGAGCTGCTGGAGCGGCTGGGGCTGGCGGCGTTCGCCGCGGCCAACCCGTACACGCTCTCGGGCGGGGAGCAGCGGCGCCTGTCGGTGGGCACCATGCTCTCGACTCGGCCCCGACTGCTGATCCTCGACGAGCCCACGTTCGGGCAGGACGCCAACACCTGGGCGACGCTGGTCTCCCTGCTGGACGAGCAGCGCTCCGCGGGGGCGGGGATCATCGCCGTGACCCACGATCGGCTCTTCGTCGACACGCTGTGCGACGCCGAGCTCGAGTGCGGGCGGTGGGCGGCATGAGCATCCCGATCACGGGGGCGGCGCCGGTCCCGCGGCTGCGCCGATTCAACCCGCTCTCCGTCGTCGCGGCCTCCCTGGTGATCGCCCTCGGTCTGCTGGCCTCGCTCGATCTGGTCTCCGCCGGAGCGAGCCTGGCGGCTGTGATCGTGGCCCTGATCGCCTTCGGGGTGCCCGTGAGGTTCTTCTGGACCAGGACGTGGCCGGTATGGGTCGCAGCGCCCGGAGTGGGCCTCACCCTGCTGCTGTACACGGCGCCGGCGGGCCGCACCTACTTCGCCTGGCTGTTCGTGACCGTGTCGGACGCCTCGATTCTCGCCGCGCTCGCGGCCACCGCCAGGGTGCTCGCGATGGGGCTCCCAGCGGTGATCGCGCTGGCGGCCATCGATCTCACCGCCTTCGCGGACGCGCTCGGGCAGCGGCTGCATCTGCCCGCCCGCTTCGTGCTCGGAGCGCTCGCGGCCCTGCGGATGCTCTCCCTGTTCGTCGCCGACTGGCGGATGCTCGAACTGGCCCGGCGCGCCCGCGGGCTGCGCGATCGGGGCCGGCTGCGCCGATTCGCCTCCCAGGCCTTCGCCCTGCTGGTGCTGGCGCTGCGCCGCGGCACGAAGCTCGCCGTCGCGATGGAGGCGCGCGGACTCGGCTCCGGGCCGCGCGTCTGGGCGCGGCCGTCCCGCTTCGGCGCGAGGGACTGGCTGCTGATCGCCGGGGCGGTGGCCGTCGCGGCGGGCTCCCTGGCCGCCGCCGTGCTGACCGGCGCCTGGAACCCGATCTTCTCGCCGCAGTGACGCGGCGCCCAGCCAGGGATGGGAGAATCTGCGCATGACCATCCGTCGCGACCGCCCGCTGCACCGACTGTGGCCCCATGTGGCCACCGTCGCGCTGCTGGCCGCCCTGGTGCCGGCGCTGCCCATCGGCGCCGGGGCGACCGGCGCCCGGCTTCGCTTCGCGCTCGTCCTGCCGCTCGCCCTGGGCGCGGTCGCCGCGCTCGCCGCCGCCCGGCATCCGACGCTGGGCGCCGCATGGATCGTGCCCGCCGCGGCCGTGATCGCCGTCGGGGCGAGCGCGCTGGCCTATTCGGCGCGCGGCATCCTCGAAATCCTGGCCGTGACGTTCGTGTTGACCCTGGTAGGAAGCGTCTGCGGGGCGGGCTGGACCAGGCTCGGCGCCGCCGGCACCGAGGAGAGGACGAAACCATGACCTTCACGACTCCCGCCGGCAGCCGCCCGCCCCGGCGGCGGACGAGCGCCGCGCGCGTCTTCGTCGGCGTCATCGTGCTGGCGCTCGGTGTGCTGCTGCTCCTGTCGGCGGTGGGCGTGCTGCCTTTCTCCGCGGTCGGCCCGTACCTCTGGCCGGGCGTTGTCACACTGCTCGGGGTCGTGCTGCTGCTCTCCTCGCCGCCCCGGTACGCGCTGGGGGCGCTGGTCATCCTCTTCGGGGTGGCCTGGGGGCTCAACCAGGCGGGCATCATCGCGCCGAACCCCTGGCGGCTCATCTGGCCGGTCGCGCTGATCGTGTTCGGCCTGCTGATCGTGTTCGGCGGTTCCACGGATCGGCGGCGGCGCGGTGCCCCGCCCTACCGGCAGCCCCCGGCTCCCGGCAGGCCCACCGGAACGCCGCCGCCGGATGACGGCCCGGCCCCGTTCTCGACTTCGAGCCGCTCCGGGCACATCGGCGTCGTGCTCGGCTCGCGGACGGCCAACCGCTGGGCCGGCCCGGTCTCGTTCGCCTCCGCCGACGTCCTGCTCGGGGAGGGCGTCATCGATCTGCGCCGTGCCGAGCTCGCCCCCGAGGTCGAGGTGATGGTCAACGTGTACCTGGGCGGAGCCACCATTCTGGTGCCGCCGGGGGTGCGCATCCAGCCGGATGCCAGCGTCATCATGGGCGGCATCGATGACCGCACTGCGGAGGGGATCGAGGGCGGCCAGCGCAGCGTGATCACGATCACAGGACAGGTGATCATGGGCGGGATCACCGTCAAATACTGACCGGATTCCCCCCGTCGGAAGGGACTGTCCGACCGGAGTTCCGCATTCGCAGGCCGACCTCGCTCCGGTCGGCCGAATTGAGGGCGCGGTGATTAGGCGGCGGGCGCACATGGAAGTATGCTGTGAGCATTGAACCGGCCGCTGGTCTCGCACGCCGGTGGTTCAAGCAAAGGAGCTATAAATGGTCCAAACATCAGAGACGACGGGCACCGGGAGAGGCAGGGTTCTCACCGGAACCGTCCTCACCCAGCTGGGCGTCGGTACTGTATATGCGTGGGCGATCTTTAACACCCCCCTCGCCATTCGCATTATGGGAGCCGGCGCGGTCGCTAGCGATCCCACCCTTCCGTTCCGGATCGGCGGCATCACCTTCTCCATCATGATGATCTTCCTGTCGCTGTCGACATTGACGATCAATGCGCTCCAGGCGAAGATCGGGGTGAAGGCGACCATCATCGGCTGCGGTATCCTGCTCTGGCTGGGGCTCTTCCTGGTCGGTGTCTGGGCAATCCCGGCCAAGCAGGCCTGGGTGCTCTACCTATTCGGAGGCGTCGCGGCCGGCATCGCCGACGGCATCGGCTATTTGCTGAGCCTGACCAACTGCCTGCGGTGGTACCCGGACAAGGCTGGCACCATCTCCGGTATCTCCGTGGGGTCCTATGGCGTTCCCGCCATCGTCCTTCCGTTCATCTTCACCCCGATGATGGGTGCGGCCCCCACATACTCCGGGCTGGTTCCCACGTTCATCGTCTGGTCCTTCATCTGCCTCGTCCTGATTGTGGTCGGCGGGCTTCTGCTGAAGGATGCCCCGGTCATCACCGGAAAGACGGGCTTTGCCGGCGAGTACACCCGCAAGCAGATGCTGAAGACTCCGCAGGCCTACATGCTGTGGATTGGCATCATCGCCTTCTGCCTCGCCGGCCTGTACATCATCGGCACTTCGGGCTCGGCGGCCAAGAGCGCCGGCGTTCCTGAGAACCAGCTGGGCTCGTATATGATCGGCACCGTGTTCTCGATCGTGGCGCTGGTCGGCATCTTCAACGCTATCGGTCGGTTCTTCTTCGGCTGGCTGTCCGATCATGTCAAGCGCACCCTGATCGTCGCCTGCGCCCTGACGGTGCTCGCGGTGTTCGCGTTCGTTCTGGGGTCGCAGTTCCTCGGTGGCAAGGGCTACCCGGCGCCGTGGCTGTACATCCTGGTCTACGTGCTGTTCGCTCTGTCTTTCGGCGGCTGCATCACCATCTACCCGACTATCGTGGGCGAGTACTTCGGCAAGAACAGCCAGGCCAAGAACTACTCGATCATCTACCAGGGCTTCGCCATCGGCGCGGCCATCACCTTGCTGTTCAACCTCTCCACTTCGGTGTGGAAGGTCCTGACCTTCGGACAGACGCTGATCATCGCCGGCGTCATTCTGGCGGTCGGCGCTGTTCTCCTGTTCGCTGTGCGTCCGCCGAAGCCGGCCGACCGCGGCGAAACCGAGGAGCAGATCGAGGTCAAGGCCTGATCGTTCCGATCATGCCTTGACGACATCGGGCACGGCCTGAGTTCGACCGTCCCGAATGCGAGCGGAAGCCCCGTCCGGCGAGAGCCGACGGGGCTTTCCTCGTCCCCTGTGCCGGTTCCCCTCGGCGGCCTGGGCTGGGTAGGCTGCGGGACGTGAACGACTGGATCGCCGCCCTGTCCCGCGCCGCCTGGCGCCGGGGCAGGGCGGTGCTGGTCGACGGACGCTCGGGTGCCGGGAAGAGCATTCTGGCGACGCAGATCGCGCGGCTGGGGCCGCCCGGGACGGCCCTTGTCCATCTGGACGATTTCTATCCGGGCTGGAGGGGACTGCAGGCCGCCGCTCGGGTGGTGCCGACGCTGCTGGGTGCCGATCCGAGGTATCAGCGCTGGGACTGGGATGCCGATCGTCCGGCGGAGCTGGTGGGCGTCCCGTCCGGACGTCCGCTCGTCATCGAGGGGAGCGGGGCGATCACAGCGGCCGCGACCCGCGGCGGGGTCTACTCGATCTGGGTGGACGCGCCCGAACCGCTGCGCCGCTACCGGGCGCTCGTCCGCGACGGCGACGGCTACGCCCGGTCGTCGTGGTGGGCGGTGTGGACGGCGCAGGAGATCGCGCACGAGCGTCGCGACCATCCACGTGAGCTCGCCGACGCCCAGGTGTGCTGGGGCGGGGAGCGGCTGGTGTCGCTGACCGTCCGGGCGACCGGATATGCAGCAGAGAGGACCAGACGAATGCGATGGAACACGGGGCGGCGAGGACTCCGACTCCCGACCGGGCGGGGCGGCGGTGTGCTGACCGGTGGCCGACATGCCCAGGCCGGGCTGAGGGGAGCGGCGCGATGACCGCGGTCGGCCAGGACGTTCTGGCGGCGCTGAAGATGCTGCGGTCGCGGGTGCGCGGTCGCCGCGACCGGGAGGGCATCGGCGCCGGCGACGGGATGACTCCCGTCCCCGACACGGCGTACGAGGCGGCGGTGTACTTCGCCGACTCGCCGAAGAACCTCTATCAGATCCGGCAGTGGTACGAGCCCCTGCGGCGCTTCTCGGAGCGCCACCCGCTGGTCATCATCACCCGGAGCGCCAAGACCTGCCTCCTGTTGCAGGACGAGGCGCCGCTGGACGTGCAGTACTGCATGCGGATCACCGAGCTGGAGCGGTTCGTGGACCTCCAGCCGGGCATCCGCGAGGTCTTCTACGTCAATCAGAATCGGTCGAATCTGCAGATGCTCGGGTTTCCCGGCCCGGCCCACGTGCACATCAACCACGGCGAATCCGACAAGGTGTCGATGGCCTCGAACGCGCTGAAGGCCTACGATCGCGTGTTCATCGCCGGCGAGGCCTCGCGCGAGCGCATCCTGGGCCGCCTCTACGAGTTCGACGCCGACCGTCTGATCGAGGTCGGCCGTCCTCAGATCGACGTGTTCGCCCCGGGAGAGGTGCCGCTGCCCGCCGACGGCCGCACCGTCGTGCTGTACGCACCGACGTGGGAGGGCGACCGGCCGGGGATGAGCTACAGCTCGATCTGCTCGCACGGCGCCTCGATCGTGGCCAGTCTGCTGGCCGAGCCGGACGTTCGGCTCATCTTCCGTCCCCATCCGCGCACCGGGGGCGCCGACCGCGCCTACGGCCGTGCCGAGCGCGCCATCGAACGGGCGATCTCCAACGCGAATCGGCGCGACCCGGCCGCCGGGCACCTGATCGATCGTGGCTCGTCCTGGGGCTGGCAGACGCAGGCCGCCGACTGGTGCATCTGCGACATCTCATCGGTGGCCTACGACTGGGTGGCCACCGGCAAGCCGCTGCTGGTGGCCGAGACGACGTCCACCGAGGCCGTCGTGCAGGAGGACAGCCTGATCGCGCGGGTGCCGAAGCTCACCGCCGTCGAGGCGCCCGCCGCCGCCGCCGCGCTGCGTCGGGCCGCAGACGGGGCGCACCGCGAGCGGCTGCGGCAGCTGGCCGAGCACCACTTCGGCGACACCACGCCCGGGGCGTCGCTGGATCGCTTCCTCGGCGCGGCCGAGCACGTCTGGCAAGAGCGGACCGCGCTCACCGCCGCACGGATCGCCGACCGCACGGGCGTTCCCGCGGGCGCCCCGGGGCTCCCGCCCGGCCACCGCCCGCCCCCCGCGGCGCGGGGGGAGTAGGCTGCCCGGGGCGCGCGGGGGTGCGCGGGGGCGGGCCGCGACCATCGGGCGCAGAACACGAGGTGCGAGCATGAGCGAAACCTATCCGCGTCCCTGGCGGGCGCAGTACCCGGACAGCGTCTCGCCGGACATCGCCGAGCTGCCGGATCGCAGCCTGGCCGCCCAGATCGACCGGGTGTGCGCGCAGTACGCGGACCGGCCGGCGTTCACGAACATGGGGACGACCCTCACCTTCGCCGAGATCGGCCGGCTGTCGGACGCGGTGGCGGCCTACCTCCTCGGCGACCTGGGGCTGGGCAAAGGCGACCGAGTGGCCATTCAGATGCCCAACGTCTTGCAGTTTCCGGTCATCGAGTTCGGGGTGATGAAGGCCGGGCTGGTGCCCGTGAACCTCAACCCCCTCTACACGGTGCCCGAGATGAAGGAGCTGATCGAGCAGGCCGGGCCCAAGGCGTTCTTCGTCTTGGAGAACTTCGCCTACAAGATCGCCCAGCTGGTGGACGAGGTCCCCATCGATCACTTCATCGTCACCGGTGCCGGCGACCTGTTCGGCCCGGCCAAGCGGGCGGCCGTCGCCACCGGCCTGAAGATCAAGCGCATGGTGCCCGCCTACCGCATCCCGGGGCGCATCCGCTTCCGCGACGTGCTGCGCGCCGGCCGCGGCCAGGCGTACCAGCGCCCGGAGATCGGCCTCGACGACCTGGCGCTCCTGCAGTTCACCGGCGGCACCACCGGCGGGCCCAAGGGCGCCATGCTGACCAATCGCAGCCTGCTGTCGAACGGCCGGCAGATGCTCGACGAGATGCGCCTGGTGCTGGACGAGGGGCAGGATGTCGTGCTGGCGGCACTGCCGCTGTACCACATCTTCTGCCTGACGGTGAACTGCATCACGTTCTTCGGCTACGGCCTGCACAACGTGCTGGTGACCAACCCGCGCGACGTGGACGGGTTGACCAAGACCATCCTGCGGTGGCGCCCGGTGCTGATGATGCTGGTTTCCACCCTGGCGAACGCGCTGCTCGATCACCCGCGTTTCGTGCACGGCGACGTGAGCGCGTTCAAGTTCTGCGTCTCGGGCGGGGCGACGCTCAACCCTCGCACCGCCCAGCGCTGGCTCGATCTGGTGGGCACCCCGATCATCGAGGGGTACGGCCTCACCGAGGCGTCCCCGGTGGTGGCGGTGAGCCCCACCTGGATGCTGCCCGAAACCAAGCTCGGCACGGTGGGGCTCCCGCTGCCGTCGACCGACGTGAAGATCCTCGACGACGACCGCAATCTCGTCCCGCTCGGTCAGCCGGGGGAGCTGTGGGTGCACGGTCCCCAGGTGATGGC
Source organism: Pseudoclavibacter sp. (assembly GCA_047722305.1). Classification (GTDB taxonomy): domain Bacteria; phylum Actinomycetota; class Actinomycetes; order Actinomycetales; family Microbacteriaceae; genus JAKVJE01. The sequence continues at coordinate 20,807 of JBDNYM010000014.1, forward strand.
CGGGTACTGGAACCAGCCCGACGAGACCGCGCGCGTGCTCGACGCCGAGAGATGGCTCGACACCGGCGACATCGCCGTGCTGGGCGAGGACGGCTCCATCAGCATCGTGGACCGCAAGAAGGACATGGTCTGCGTCTCCGGCTTCAACGTCTACCCGAACGAGATCGAGCAGGCACTGCGCGGCTGCCCCAAGATTCGAGACGTCGGGGTCATCGGGGTGCCCGACGAGCACTCGGGCGAGGTGGTGAAGGCTTTCATCGTGAAAGCCGATGAGACCCTCACCGAGGAAGAGGTGCGCCGCTACGCCCGCACCTGCCTGGCAGGCTACAAGCGCCCGCACCAGATCGAGTTCCGCGACGAGCTGCCCACCTCGGATACCGGCAAGATCGTGCGGCGGCAGCTGCGCGAGGCCGAGGTCGACGCCGGCTCGGCCAGCTGACCGCTCGTCGGCCCCGGGGGACCGGGAGGTCACGGTTCGGTATCGATGGGGCGGAATCGCCCCGATTCTCGCGCTCGTCTCCATATCGTGAATGGCATGACGATCAACGTGATGATTCTGGCAGCAGGCATGGGCACCCGGCTCGGGCGTCCGCATCCCAAGTCGCTCACCCGGCTCGACGACGGCCGCACCATCATGGGCCAGCAGCACGACAACCTCGCCTACGCATTCGGCGGCGCCGTGCGCATTCTGACCGTGGTCGGCTTCAAGATGGAGTCGATCGTCGAGCGCTTCCCCGACAGCGCCTTCGTGTACAACGAGCTGTTCGACCAGACCAATACCTCGAAGAGCCTCCTCAAGGGGCTGCGCGCCGAAGGCGATGGCGGGGTGCTGTGGATGAACGCCGATGTCGTGTTCGATCCCGAGATCCTGGTGCGGGTGCGGCCGCTGATCCAGGCCGATCAGTCGTTCTGCGTCGTCAACACCAGCGAGGTCGCTGACGAAGAGGTCAAGTACCGCGTGGGCGACGACGGCGCCATCACCGCCATCTCGAAGCAGGTGCCGACGGCGCTGGCCGAGGGCGAGGCCGTGGGCATCAACTACGTGTCGTCGCGCGACCGCGAGCGGCTGCTGCAGGGGCTGGAACTGGTTGACGACCAGGAGTATTTCGAGGGCGGCCTCGAGTGGGCGATCAGCCAGGGCGCCCGCTTCCTGCCGGTCGACGTCTCCGATCTGGCCGTGGTCGAGGTCGATTTCCCCGACGACCTCACTCGCGCGAACGTCGAGTTCGCCCCGGCGGCGGAGTTCCGCGGCGAGCCCGTCCGCCTCAGCGCCTGAGCGTTTTCGTCACATTCGTCCAGTTCGCCCTCGGCACCCACCCGGTGCCGGGGGCGAACTCGTTTTTGCGGCACCTGCACGCTCGTGCCAGGCGCGGCGAACTGCACCATAGCGCCAGGTCTGACGCTGGCGCACAGCGATCGGGCGGCGCGCAGCGATCAGAACATGAAGATCGGCGTGGTTGCGCGGCAGCGGATCCAGTCCGGGTCAGCTCAGAGCCGATCGCTGTGCGGGAGCGTACGCAGCGAGCCCTGCCAGACCGTTTTCAGCGGCGATCAGTGCGCGGGAGCGCACGTGGTGCCCGTAGCGAGCGCAGCCGCCGCGCCGCGCCGCGTCTCAGTGCCGCGTCTCAGTGCCGCAGATCCTCGAACGACCACTGCCGCTCGGTGAGCATCCGGGCCACGGTGAGGCCGACGGCGATTCCGCCGATCACGAACAGCGCCTCGAAGCCGCTCGCGATCGCGGCGTCGACGGCCCCGTTGCTGAGCGACACCAGCGATCGGTAGACGGCCGTCCCCGGGATCATGATCAGGATCGACGGCACCGTCAGGGTGATGCGCGCCGCTTTGATCCGCGTCGACAGCCAGGCGGCCAGGACGCCGACCAGCGCGGCGGCGCAGAACGTCGCCAGCGGGGGAAGCCAGTTCGCGCCGATCGCGGTAAGCCGCAGTGCGTTGCAGAAGCCGCCGATGCCGCCGGCGGTGAGGGCGACCCGGAACGGCGTGTTGAACATCATGGCGAAGCCGAGCACCCCGGCGAACCCCGCGACCGCGCGGGCGGCGAACAGGATGAGCATGGGCCAGGCCGGCGCGGGTGCCGGCTGCGGACTCAGGCTGAACAGCAGCGAGACCACCCAGCCGCCGAGCCCGGCCGACAGGATGACCAGGGCGCCGTACGTGATACGGCCGAGGCCCGCCTGGATGTCGAGCCGGGCCAGATCGAGCGCCCCGGTGATGAACGGGAACCCGGGGATGAGCAGCAGCAGGGCCGAGGTGAAGCCGGCCGCGTGCTGGCCGACCGGCAGCCCGGCGAGATGGGCGAGCAGGGTGGCGAAGGCGAGGTAGAGGAGGGCCGCGACCCCGGCGACCACTCCGGCGACGGCCAGCTGGTTGAGGCGGATGCGCACCATCAGCATCCGCAGGGCCTGGGCGATGGCGATCGCGGCCGCCACCGCCGAGCACTCGACCCAGCCGCCGTTGTTGAGGAAGGCGAACCCGGTGCAGGCCATCACGGCGGCGAGCACGGTGAGCCAGAACGGGTAGCTGACGGGCCGGTCCGCGATGCGGTCGAGGTCGCGCTGGAACTGCATGGGGTCGGTGCCCGGGCGGGTGTGCAGGGACAGGGTCTCGAGCTCGACGATGCGATCCGCGTTCACACCGATACCGCGAGCGCTGGCGATGCGGGTGCGGAAGATGCCGCCGTGGGCGAAGGTGACCACGATCTCGGTGGCGGTGACCTGCATCTCGATGTTCTCGACGCCGAGACCGTGCGCGACGCGCTCAGTGGCCTGGCGCACCCGGAAGGAGCCGGTGCCCGCGCCGAGCATCATCCGCCCGAAGCGCATGATCGCGTTGGTGCGCTCGATCATGTGGATGGGCTCGAGGTTGATCTCATCGGTGTAGGTCGGGTCTGCGGGCATGCCCCCATTGTGCCGCGGCCGCGGAGACCGCGTGGAATGCGAGGCTGCGGAATACCGCGATACTTGTAGCGTTAACTATATGCGGAGGCCGTACGGCGTCCACCAACCAACTGAGAGAACGCGGAGCTGACCATGACTGCACTGAATGCCGGAACCTGGAAGATCGATCCTGCCCACAGCGAGATCGGATTCACCGTCCGCCACCTCGTGAGCAAGGTGCGGGGGAAATTCACCGAATTCGACGGCACCGTGGTGAGCGACGGCGAGGTCGAGACCGCCCGGGTGACGGGCTCGGTGCAGGCGGCGTCGATCACCACGGGTGCCGGGCAGCGCGACGATCACCTGCGCACCTCCGACTTCTTCGAGGTGGAGGCCCACCCGGAGCTGACGTTCGCGTCCACGAGCGTGACGGCGGGCGACGACGGCTATGAGCTGGCCGGCGATCTGACCATCAAGGGCGTGACGCGGCCGGTCGTGTTCGCCGTCGACTTCGGCGGCATCGCCAAAGACGCCTACGGGCACACCGTCGCCGGCATCGACGCCACCGCCAAGATCAAGCGCGAAGACTTCGGCCTGGCCTGGAACGCCGCCGTCGAGACGGGCGGGATGCTCGTGGGCAGCGACGTGACCATCCACATCGCCGCGGAGTTCCAGCTGCAGGGCTGAGCACCCCTGGCCCCGCAGGGCAGCGCCGGAGGGAACTGAACGGCCGGATGGAACGCCTCCTCCGGCCGTTCCCGGCGCACCGGCGCGATTCGGGATTCGGCGGGATCGGACCGACCTATTAAGGTGGACGTTGCAGTCTTTGCAACAATCATTCCTTGTGGGGAGGCCACGTTGAAACAGTTCTTGTTCGTGCTCGGTGATGAGGCGGGCTCCGGAGCATCCCAGGTCACGCTGGCGGTGCTCGATTCACTCGCGGAGCAGTACTCGCAGATCGCCCTGATCCGTCCGGTCGGCACCGCCGCGGGCGACGCCGACACCCTGGTCGCCTCCGCTCGGACCGCCCTCGGCGCGAAGCTCGCGTCGGCGACGGCCCTCTACGCCGAGCGGCAGGCCGTGGACGCCTTCCGGGACGACCCGGAGGGCTTCGTCATGGACGTGCTCACCGCCGTCGAGAAGCTCACCGCCGATGCCGACGTCGTCGTGATCGCCGGGGCCGAGGCGGCTGACGCCGACGCCGTGGAGCTGCACGCGCTCAATGCCGAACTCGCCCGCGAGATCGGCACCCGCGTCGTCTCCGTCGTCGACGCCTCCGGGCTCGACGCCGCGGCCGCCACCGCCCTGGTGAAGTCCCGCAGCCGACTGCTGGCCGGCGAGCACCTCCACCTGGCCTTCTCCGTCGCCCTCGGCACCTCTGCCGCGGATGACGCCGTGGCCGTCCCCGTCGCCGACGATCTCATCGCCGCCTGGAAGACCACCGCCGGCCCGCAGACCGCCCTGGACGCGGCCGCCTCCGACGAGGAGCTCCCCGTCGGCCCGCTGCACTTCCGGCACGGCCTCATCGAGCGCGCCCGCAAGGTGCACGCCCACATCGTGCTGCCCGAGGGCGACGAGCCCCGCACGCTGACCGCCGCCGGCAAGCTGGTCGAGGACGGCATCGTCGAGATCACCCTGCTCGGCAAGGCCGGCAGCATCGCCAAGGTCGCCGCCGAGGTCGGCGTCGACGTCTCCAAGATGCACATCATCGACATCGACGAGTCGGACCTGCTGGAGCCGTTCGCCGAGCAGTTCGCCGAACTGCGCAAGAAGAAGGGCGTCACGGTCGATCAGGCCCGTGAGACCATGCACGACCTGTCGTACTTCGGCACCATGATGATCAAGGAGGGGAAGGCCGACGGCATGGTCTCCGGCGCGGTGCACACCACCGCCAACACCATCCGCCCCGCCCTGCAGATCGTCAAGACGGCCCCCGGCACCTCCACGGTGTCGTCGGTGTTCATCATGTGCCTGGCCGACAAGGTGCTGTTCTACGGCGACTGCGCCGTGAACATCAGCCCGACCCCCGAGCAGTCCGCCGACATCGCCATCGCCTCGGCCGAGACCGCGAAGCAGTTCGGCTTCGAGCCCCGCGTCGCCCTGCTGTCGTACTCCAGCGGCACCTCCGGGTCCGGCCCGCTGGTCGACGCCGTGCGCGAGGCCACCGAGCTGGTCAAGCAGCGCGCCCCCGAGCTCGCCGTCGAAGGCCCCATCCAGTACGACGCCGCCTCGAACCTGCGCATCGGCTCGCAGAAGCTGCCCGACTCGCCGGTCGCCGGCCGCGCCAACGTGTTCGTCTTCCCTGATCTCAACGCCGGCAACAACGGCTACAAGGCCGTCCAGCAGTCCTCCGGCGCCGTGGCCATCGGCCCGGTGCTGCAGGGCATCGCCCGTCCGGTCAACGACCTCTCGCGCGGCACCACCGTGGATGACGTCATCAACACCATCCTCATCACCGCCATCCAGTCCGAAGCGACCAAGTAGTCCGCATCCGCGGCAGACGAAATCAAGGAGACCAACCACAAATGAAAATGCTGCTGTTGAACGCCGGGTCGAGCAGTCTGAAAGTGAATGTCGACGACGGCGACACCCCCATCTACGGTCGCACGATCGAGAAGCCCCCGAAGACCATCACGGAGGCCGAATGGAACGAGATCCTGGCCGACGTCGCGGACAAGGCCGGCGAGGTCGAGGGCGTCGCCCACCGCGTGCTGCACGGCGGGGAGCTCTTCAAGGGGGCCCGGCTGGTCACGCCGGAGGTGCTGGACGGCATCCGGTCGCTCATCGACCTCGGCCCGCTGCACCAGGCCCAGCAGGTCGCCGTGCTGGAGTGGGCGCTGAAGCTGTGGCCGAACGCGCCGCAGGTGGCGTGCTTCGACACGTCGTTCCACTCGCACATGCCCGCCGAGTCGTACACCTACGCGCTGCCCAAGGAGTGGTCGAACGACCTGGGCGTACGGCGCTACGGCTTCCACGGCCTCGCTCACGACTACAACCTGCAGAAGGCGGCCGAGCTGCTCGGCGGCGCTCCGGCCAACGAGCTCAAGCTGGTCAGCGCCCACCTCGGCTCCGGCGCGTCGCTGGCGGCCATCGCCGACGGCCACACCATCGACACCACCATGGGCTTCACGCCCCTGGAGGGCCTGGTCATGGGGACGCGGTGCGGCAACATCGACCCGGCCATCGTGCGCTGGGTCGTGGACCACAGCGACCTCACGCTGGAGCAGGTCGACGACGCGCTGGTGCACAACTCCGGCTTCCGGGGCATGACCGGCGACGACGACATGCGCAACATCGAGTCGCGGGCCGCCGACGGCGACGCCGATGCGCAGCTCGCCCTCGTGGTGTGGGCCCATCGGGCCGCCGCGCAGATCGCCTCGATGTTCGCGGCCATCGGCGGCGCCGACGCGCTCGCCTTCAGCGGCGGCATCGGCGAGCACTCCGCCTCCGGGCGCAAGGCGATCATCGACCGCCTCGCGTTCCTGGGCGTCAAGCTCGACGAGGAGGCCAACGCGGCCAACAAGACCGACACGGTGATCAGCGCCGCCGACTCCGCGGTGAAGGTGGTCGTGGTGGCCAGCCGCGAAGACCTCACGATGGTGCACCAGAGCACCGACCTGATCGCGGCCAAGTAAGTCCCGACCGCATTCGGCAACCGCCCTCTCCACCGCGTCCCGGAAAATCCCGGGCGCGGGGGAGAGGGCGGTTATCGTTAACGGCCGTGACGACCAGACGAACCGGATCAGCAGCGGAGAGCCTCCCGCCGGCGTACCCGCGGCGGGCCGCCCGGGGCACCGGCCGCAAGCTGCGCGCCTGGCAGCAGGAGGCCATGGACGCCTACTTCGCCGCCGAGCGGCGCGACTTCCTGGTGGCGGCCACCCCGGGGGCCGGGAAGACCACGTTCGCCCTCCGGCTCGCCGCCCGGCTGTTCGCCGAGGGCACGGTGTCGCGGCTGGTGGTCGTGACCCCCACCGACCATCTGCGCGGGCAGTGGGCCGCCGCCGGCGAGCGCGCCGGCATTCTGCTCGATGCGAACTTCCGCAACGCGGATCGCGACTTCGGCGCCCAGTACGCCGGGGTCTCGGTCACCTACGCCCAGGTGGCGGCCAGCCCCGCCGTGCACCGCCGACTGGTGGAGCAGCGGCCGACGCTGGTCGTGCTCGACGAGGTGCACCACGGCGGCGACGCGCTCAGCTGGGGCGACGCCATCCGCGAGGCCTTCGGGGGCGCGGTGCGGCGCCTGTCGCTGACCGGCACGCCGTTCCGCAGCGACGACGCCCCCATCCCGTTCGTGCGCTACCAGCGGCAGCCCGACGGCAGCCAGATCTCGGAGTCCGACTACCAGTACGGCTACGCGCGGGCGCTGGCCGACGGCGTGGTGCGGCCGGTGCTCTTCCTGGCCTACTCGGGCACGGTGCGCTGGCGGACCAAGATGGGCGAGGTCATGTCGGCGGTACTGGACGGGGTGGGCCCCCGCGACCTGGTCGCCGGAGCCTGGCGCACCGCCCTCGATCCGGCCGGCGAGTGGATCAGCCAGGTGCTGCGCGCCGCCGACCGGCGCCTGGACGAGGTGCGCAAGGGGATGCCGGACGCCGGTGGGCTGGTCATCGCCGGCGACCAGCGCTCCGCCCGCGCCTACGCCACCCTGCTGCAGCGCATCGGCGGCGAGCCGGTGACCGTGGTGCTCTCGGACGAGGCGGGCGCCAGCGCGCACATCGCCGAGTTCGCCGAGGGGCGGCAGCGGTGGATGGTGGCCGTCCGGATGGTCTCGGAGGGCGTCGACGTGCCGCGGCTCGCGGTGGGCGTCTACGCCACCAGCGCCTCGACCCCGCTGTACTTCGCACAGGTCATCGGCCGGTTCGTGCGCGCCCGGCGGCGGGGGGAGACCGCCACGGTCTTCCTGCCCAGCGTGGCCCAGGTGCTGGGCCTCGCCCACGGCCTGGAGCAGGAGCGCGACCACGTGATCGGCGCACCGCGCACCGAGGACGAGTCGCTGCTCCTGGAGGACGCGCAGCGCAACGAGCGGGCCTCCGACACGTTGGACCAGCCCGAAGGCACCGAGGTGACGCTCGATGCGGACGCTTCCTTCGACCGGGCGCTGTTCGACGGCGACGAGCTGGCCGTCGGCTCCGGACTGAGCCTGGAGGAGCAGGACTTCCTGGGCCTCCCGGGGCTGCTCGACCCGGGGGAGGCCCACGAGCTGCTGGCCCGGCATCGCTCGCGGTCCGCTGCGGCCGCCGCCCCGGCACCGGTCCCCACCCAGCCGCTGTACGTGCGGCTGCGCAAGGAGCGCCAGGATCTCGCCCGGCTGGTGTCGGCGTGGTCGAAGCTGTCCGGCGAGCCGCACGGGTCCGTGCATCTGCGCCTGCGGCGCGCCTGCGGCGGCCCGCCGGTGGCCCAGGCCGACGAGGAGCAGCTGCGGGCTCGCATCGCGAAGGTGCGGTCCTGGCTCAAGCAGTAGCGCTCGAACCGGAGCCCGGCGGGGGCTCGGCGCGATGAATGCCCGGCACGGCATCATTGTCTTTCAGCCGATTCGCAACTAATGTCATGTTGGATGCGGTTTTTTGCAGTTCGCATCCAGCTTTGAATCGATATGGGGAACTGAGATGAATCTCTCATTGGTGCACCTGGCGTCGGATCCGGTCGCCCTGAGCCTCGCCCGGTGGCAGTTCGGTCTGACCACGCTGTATCACTACCTGTTCGTCCCGCTGACGATCGGCATGATGCTGCTGGTGGCCATCCTGCAGAGCACCTGGGTGCGCACCGGCAAGGTCAAGTACCTGCAGCTCACCAAGCTGTTCGGCAAGATCTTCCTGATCAACTTCGCCATGGGCGTGGTGACCGGCATCGTGCAGGAGTTCCAGTTCGGCATGAACTGGTCCGAGTACTCCCGCTTCGTGGGCGACATCTTCGGCGCCCCGCTGGCCATGGAGGGCCTGTTCGCGTTCTTCCTGGAGGCCACGTTCATCGGGGTGTGGATCTTCGGCTGGAACCGCATCCCGCGCGGCGCCCATCTGGCGGCCGCCTGGCTGACTTCGATCGCCACCATCCTCTCCGGCTACTTCATCATCACCGCCAACTCGTTCATGCAGAATCCGGTCGGCTACCACATGAGCGCGGCGAACGGCCGCGCGCAGCTGACCAATATCGGCACCGTGCTCACCAACCCGGTGGGGATGTCGGCCTTCCCGCACGCCATCACCGCCGCAGTCATGTTCGCGGCCGGGGTGGTCATGGCGACCGCCGCCTACCACCTGGTCCGCAACCAGCACGTCGAGTCGATGCGCACCGCGCTGAAGTTCGGCTCCTGGTCGATGATCGTCGGCTTCGCGGCGACGTTCTTCACCGGCGACCAGCTCGGGCTGGCGATGGTCAAGGCGCAGCCCATGAAGATGGCCGCCGCCGAGGCGCTGTACAACACCACGACGAGCGCCTCCTTCTCGCTGTTCACCTGGCCCACCGACCACGCCCAGGGCGCGCCGGGCATTCGCTTCCCGTATCTGCTCTCATTCCTGTCGACGCATACGTTCACCGGCAAGGTCGAGGGGCTCAACAACCTCAACCAGGAGTACGCGGCGCGCTTCTGCGGCAACGGCGCCCAGGCCACGGCGATCAGCTGCCCCGACGGGCAGATCTTCAATCCCACCGTCTGGGCCACGTACTCGGCGTTCCGCCTCATGATCGCGTTCGGCGCTCTCAGCACCCTGCTCGCCCTCGTGCTGCTGTTCCTGATGCGCCGCTCCTCGAAGATCGCGGTGCCGGCCTGGCTGTGGAAGACCACCATCTGGTTCGCCGGCGTGCCGCTGATCGCCAACCTGCTGGGGTGGACGTTCACCGAGATCGGGCGCCAGCCCTGGATCGTGTTCTCGTTGATGACCACCAAGTCGGGGGTGTCCCCGAACGTGCCGTCGTGGACGGTCGGACTGTCCCTGGCCGGGTTCACGGTCGTCTACGGGGTGCTCGCCGTCATCGAGTTCGGGCTGATCACCCGGGCGGCCAAGGCCGGACCGGAAGAGTTCGGCGACACTGCGGACGACCAGCAGGTCGACCCCGCCAAACTGGCGATCACGTACTGACTCTGAGGACTGATTGAGATGACATTGCAGCTGTTCTGGTTCCTGATCGTCGGGGTGCTCTTCGTCGGCTACTTCACGCTCGACGGGTTCGACTTCGGGGTGGGCATGTCGCTGCGCGTGATCGGCAAGACCGACAGCGAGCGGCGCCAGATCATCAACAGCATCGGTCCGGTGTGGGACATGAACGAGACCTGGGTGATCGTGGCCGGGGCCTGCCTGTTCGCGGCCTTCCCGGAGTGGTATTCGACGCTGTTCAGCGGCGCGTACCTGGCGCTGTTCCTCATCCTGATCGCGCTGATCCTGCGCGGGGTCTCGTTCGAGTACCGCCATCAGCGCCCGGGCTCCCGGTGGACCAACCTGTTCGACTGGTTCATCACCATCGGGTCGGCGGTGCCCGCCCTGCTCTGGGGCGTGGCGGTCGCCAACATCATCAACGGCCTGCCGATCATCGCCACGCAGGCGGGGGTCGCACAGGACGGCATCACCAGCGTCACCGGCGGCCACGTGTTCACCGGCAACCTGCTCACCCTGCTGGCCAACGGCAACGGCTACGCCCTGCTGGGCGGGCTGACGACGCTGCTGCTGTTCTGGACCCACGGGGTGCAGTACCTGGCGCTGAAGACCGACACGGTGGTGCGCGAGCGCGCCCAGCGCCTCGGCCGCGGCCTCGGCGTGCTCACCATCGTGGTGGCCGCCGCCTTCCTGCTGTGGACGGTGCTGGCCCACTTCTCGGTCATCGTGCTGGTGTGCGCGGCGCTGGCCGCCGTGTTCCTGATCACCGGGGTGAGCGCCAACTGGGTGCGTCGCGACGGGCTCGCCTTCACCAGCACGGCGCTCACCGTCGTGTTCGCGGTGCTGACGCTGTGGCTCACGCTGGCCACGACCCACTACGTGAACGGCACACTGACCCCGATGGCCATGCCCTCGACCACCGACCCGGTCGGCACCAACAGTCTGACGCTGATGGGCGCCTCCAGCTCGCACCCGACGCTCGTCTTCATGACCTGGGTGGTGTGCATCGCCCTGCCGATCGTGCTCATCTACCAGGGCTGGACCTACTGGGTGTTCCGCAAGCGCGTGTCGCACGCGCAGATCGTGGACGCCGACGCCGCTGCAGCGCACTGATCCGGCCCTCCGATCCGGCCCTGGCCATGCGGGCGGCACCGATGCGGCCGGGCGTCGTAGGCTGGGCAGCCTGATGGAGATGGCGTGAAACCCCTGGACCCCCGGCTGCTGCGGTACGCGCGCGACTCGCGCTGGTACCTGGCCCTGACCGGCGTCCTCGGCGTGGTGCACACCGCGGCCATCATCGCGTTCAGCTGGGGGATCACGATGCTGATCGTGACGGCTTTCCACCGCCACGTCGACTGGCCCGGCCTGGCCCGGCCGGCAGCGTTCAGCCTCGTCGCCGTGCTGGTGCGGGCGCTGGCCGGCTGGGCCCAGCAGACGGCTGCGCAGACCGCAGCCGGGCGCGTGAAGCGGTCCCTGCGCGCCCAAGTGGTCGCCGGGTTGCACCCGCGGATGATGCGGGGACGGTCAGCGGCCGACATCGCCATCGTGGCGGGCCGCGGTCTCGACGCCCTCGACGCCTACTTCTCGAAATACCTGCCGCAACTGGTGCTGACCGCGCTGGCGACGCCCATCTTCGTCCTCGTCATTCTGCGCGGCGATCTCGCCAGCGGCATCACGGTCATCTGCACGCTGCCGCTCATCCCCGTCTTCATGATCCTGGTGGGCTTCTTCACCCAGGAGGTGCAGCAGGCGGAGTGGACCACGCTGCGGCGGCTCTCGCGCCACTTCCTGGACGTGGTCGAGGGGCTCTCGACGCTGAAGGTGTTCGGCCGGGTCGGCCCCCAGCGGCGGGTGCTCGCCGAGGTGGCCGCCCGCTACCGCGTACGCACCATGAAGGTGCTGCGGGTGTCGTTGCGGGGCGGGTTGGTGCGGGGGTGGGTGGTGGGGGGGGGGGGGGGCCCCCCCGGGGGGGGGGGCGGGGGGGGGGGGCCCCCCCCGCTACCGCGTACGCACCATGAAGGTGCTGCGGGTGTCGTTCCTGTCCGGTTTCGTGCTGGAGATCGTGTCGACCCTGGCCGTCGCCCTGGTGGCCGTCTCGATCGGCACCCGGATGATCGCCGGTGAGCTGGGCCTGCAGATCGGGCTGTTCGTGCTGCTGCTGACCCCGGAGGCGTTCTCGCCGATCCGGCTGGTCGGGGCGCAGTACCACGCCGCCCAGGAGGGCCTGCAGGCGTCGGCCGACATCTTCGACATCCTCGACCGGCGCGACGAGCAGGCGGCCGCCGCTCCGACGCTCCCGCTGGGGGAGGCCGTGCAGCTGGACGCGGTGCACGCCGACTACGGGGCGACGGCGACGCCGGCGGTCTCATTCACCGCCGCGGCGGGGACGATCACCGCCCTGGTCGGGCCGTCGGGGGCGGGGAAGTCGAGCGCGTTCTCGGCGCTGCTCGGCTTCGTGGCCGCCGCCGGGACGGTGCGGAGCGGAGAGCAGCGGATCGATCTCGCCCACGAGCACCTGCGGGCCAGCGTGGCCTGGGCGGGCCAGCGGCCGCAGCTGGCCGCCGACACCGTCGCACGCAACATCGCGCCCGGTGGCGATGGGGACGTGGACTCCGAGCGGGTGGGCCGCTGCCTGCGTCTGGCCGCGCTGGGGGGCGTCCCCGCCGACCAGGTGCTGGACGTCAACGGGGTCGGGATCTCCGGCGGCCAGGGGCAGCGGCTGGCGATGGCCCGCGCGTACTACCGGGCGCTCACGCGCCGGACGCCGCTCATCCTGCTCGACGAGCCCACCAGCGCCCTCGACGATGCCACCGAGCGGCGGGTGATCCGCGGCTGGCGCGAGCTGACCGCCGCCGGGTACACGCTGATCGTCATCACGCACCGGGAGGCCGTGCGGGGCGCGGCGGACGCGGTCGTGCACCTCGACGCCGTCCGAGCGGGCGGCGCGGCGGATGCCGTGGGCGCCGCGGCCGCTGCGGGGGCCATGGATGCGGAGGCCGGCGCATGAGCGGGGCGCAGCGGCGGCAGGCAGGCACGACGGCGGAGCGTCGTCCCGGCACCGCCGGCGACGGCGAGGACCTGGCCGCGGTGCGGTCGGTCGAGCGCCTGGTGCAGCCGGCCCGGGGCCGGTTCGCCCTCGGCGTGGCCTGCGGGGCGGCCAGCGCCGCCTGCGCGATCGGACTGATGTGGACGAGCGGCTACCTGATCGCGGCGTCGAGCCTGCAGCCGCCGATCCTGTTCCTGATGCCGATCATCGTCAGCGTGCGATTCTTCGCCCTCGGCCGGGCGACGTTCCGCTACATCGAGCGGCTGGCCAGCCACGACGCCGCGTTCCGCATGCTGGGGTCGGTGCGCACCGCCATCTTCGACGCCCTCGCCCCCCGCGCGCCCGCCGGGCTCACTCGGCTGCGACGGGGCGATCTCATGACGCGGTTCATGGCGGACGTGGACCAGCTGCAGGACATCCCCCTGCGGGTGCGGCACCCGCTCTGGTCGACGGGGACGGTGGCGGCGCTGAGCGTGGTCCTGATCGCGTTCATCTCGCCGCGCACGGCGCTCGTCCTGCTCGTCTTTCTCCTCCTGGCGGGGGTGCTGGGGGCGGCGCTGCCGGCCTGGCTCGCCGCCCGCGACACCGCCCGGCTGGCGCCGCACCGCGCCCGGATCAACGACGACGTGCTCGACCTCGCCGATCGCATCGAGGTGCTGTCGGCGTTCGACGCCCAGGAGCCGGCCCGGCGCCGGGTGCACGACGACGACGACACGCTGCGGTGCACCGTCGCCGGCCTGCAGTACCAGTCGGGGGCCACGACCGCGGCCATGGTGCTGCTCGCCGGCGTCGCGGCCCTGGCCTGCGGCTGGGCCGGGGTGGTCGACCTCGGGCGCGGGGCCTTCGACGGGCCGTTCCTGGCGGTGCTCGTCCTGGTGCCGCTGTCGGTGTTCGACGTGCTCGGGGATGCCGCGCAGGCCGCGCAGGCGCGGGCCCTGGCGCGGGCGTCGGCGCGACGGGTGGCGGCGGTGACCGGCGATCTGTCGGCGGCGGCCGGGGCCGCCGCGGAATCGGCGCATTCGGCGGCGGATGGCACTGCGGTGCCGGCCCAGTCCGCCGATGGCTCGGAGGGGGAGCCCGCCGCGCCGCGCCCGCCGTTCACCGGGCTGTCCCTGCGCGCTGCGGACCTGGGCTGGCCGGGTCGCCCGCCGGTGGTCCGCGGCCTGGACCTCGACATCGCGCCGGGGCAGCGCATCCTCGTCACCGGCACCAGCGGGGCCGGCAAGTCCACTCTGGCGGCGACGCTGGTGCGCTTCCTGGATCTGGCGGCCGGCACCTACACGCTCAACGGGCAGGACGCCGAGCGCCTCCCTCCGGACGCCGTGCGCGCCGTGGTGGGGCTGTGCGAGCAGACCCCGCACGTCTTCGACGCGACCGTGCGCGGCAACCTGCAGCTGGCCGCCCCGGACGCGAGCGATGCGCAGCTCGAGGAGGTCCTGGCCCGCGTCGGGCTCTGGGACGACCTGCGCCGGCGCGAGGGGCTGGAGACGGCGGTCGGCTCCGATGGCGAGCTGCTCAGCGGCGGGCAGGTGCAGCGCCTCTCGCTGGCGCGCGCCATCCTCGGCGGCTTCGGGCTGATCGTCCTGGACGAGCCCACCGCCAACGTCGACCCCGAGCTGGCCGCGGAGCTGCTGGACGATCTGCTCCGGGTCGCCGCCGACGGCCGGCGCGCGGTGCTGCTGATCAGCCACAGCGCGGTGACCGGGCCCATCGACGCGCACCTGGACCTCGACGCGAAGTCGACCACGGTCTGAGCGCGCCGTCCCGCCCCATCCCGTTCCGCGTCGCGTCGCGTCGAGTCCGTCGCGGTCGGCGGCGCATCCCCCTGCCCGCGCCTGGGAGCAGCCGCACCGCGCATGGGAGCAAGACGGCGCGACTATCCTGGATGAGTCTGCCGGACGCGCATCCCGCGCGCCGGCGCCAAGCAGAAGCAGGTGGAGAGCACAGTGAGCGACCAGACCGACGGCGAGCCCCGCGAGTACGACTTCCAGGCGCTGCAGAGCAAGTGGGGCCCGATCTGGGAGCAGCAGGGGATCTTCGACGCCGACCGCGCGGTGCGCGAGCATCCGGACCGGCCGCGCAAGTACATCCTCGACATGTTCCCCTACCCGTCGGGCGACCTGCACATGGGGCACGCCGAGGCGTTCTGCTACGGCGACATCGTGGCGCGCTACTGGCGTCACCGCGGGTATACCGTGCTGCACCCGATCGGCTGGGACTCGTTCGGGCTGCCCGCCGAGGACGCTGCCATCAAGCGCGGCATCAACCCCCGCAGCTGGACCTACGACAACATCGCCCAGCAGAAGCGCAGCTTCAAGACCTACGCGCCCAGCTTCGACTGGTCGCGCGAGCTGCACACCTCCGATCCCGAGTACTACCGGTGGAACCAGTGGCTGTTCCTGCAGATGTACAAGAAGGGCCTCGCCTACCGCAAAGATTCGTGGGTCAACTGGGACCCGGTCGACCAGACCGTGCTCGCCAACGAGCAGGTGCTCTCCGACGGCACCTCCGAGCGCACCGGCGCCCTGGTCGAGAAGAAGAAGCTCACCCAGTGGTACCTGAAGATCACCGACTACGCCGACCGGCTGCTGGATGACCTCGACCGGCTGGAGGGGCACTGGCCGGCGAAGGTGCTGCAGATGCAGCGCAACTGGATCGGCCGCTCCTACGGGGCCGATATCGACTTCCGGGTCGAGGGCCGCGACGAGCCCGTCACCGTGTTCAGCACCCGCCCCGACACCCTGTTCGGGGCCACGTTCATGGTGGTCGCCCCGGACTCCGACCTGGCCGCCGAGCTGGCAGCCGGGGCCGGGCCGGAGGTGCAGCAGCACTTCCGCGACTACCTCGCCTCCACCCAGCGCGCCACCGAGATCGAGCGCCAGGCGGCCGACCGTCCCAAGACCGGCGTGTTCCTGGACCGCTACGCCATCAACCCGGTCAACGGCGAGCGGCTGCCGATCTGGGCGGCCGACTACGTGCTGGCCGACTATGGGCACGGCGCCGTGATGGCGGTGCCGGCGCACGACCAGCGCGACCTCGACTTCGCGCTGAAATACGACCTGCCGGTGCGGGTGGTCGTCTCCAGCGACGAGCCGGACCCGGCCGAGTCCGGCGTCGCCGTCACCGGCGACGGGGTGCTCGTGAACTCCGGCCCCCTCGACGGCCTGCACCAGGATGAGGCCCTGCAGCGCGTCATCGCCCGGCTGGAGGCCGCTGGCACCGGCCACGGCACCAAGACCTACCGGCTGCGCGACTGGCTGATCTCGCGCCAGCGGTACTGGGGCACGCCCATCCCGATTCTGCACACGGAGGACGACGAGCTCGTCCCCGTCCCGGAGGACCGGCTCCCGGTGCTGCTGCCCGACACCGAGGGGCTCGATCTGAAGCCGAAGGGCACTTCGCCGCTGGGCGCGGCGACCGACTGGGTGCAGACCACCGTCCCCGGCACGGGGGCGCCGGCGCGCCGCGACCCGGACACGATGGACACCTTCGTGGACAGCTCCTGGTACTACCTGCGCTTCCTGGATCCGCACGACGACCGGCAGCCGTTCGATCCGGAGCGGGCGCGCGAGTGGGCGCCGATCGACGTGTACGTGGGCGGCGTGGAGCACGCCATCCTGCATCTGCTGTACTCGCGGTTCATCACCAAGGTGCTGCACGACCTCGGCTGGGTCGACTTCGACGAGCCGTTCAGCAACCTGATCAACCAGGGCATGGTGCTGCTCGACGGCTCCAAGATGAGCAAGTCGAAAGGCAATCTCATCGAGTTCGCGTCCGAGCTGCGCGACCATGGGGCGGACGCCCTGCGGGTCACGCTCGCGTTCGCGGGCCAGGTGGAAGACGACATCGACTGGGCCGACGTCTCGGTGCAGGGGTCGGCGAAGTTCCTGTCGCGGGCCTGGCGGATCGCGGGTGAGGTGCAGGATGCCGAGCCGGCCGCCGGCGACGGTGATCTGGTCCTGCGGCGCGAGACCCACCGCCTGCTGGCCGACGCCCCCGGCCTCATCGATGCTACGAAGTTCAACGTGGTCGTCGCCCGGCTCATGGAGCTGGTCAATGCGGCGCGGAAGACGATCGATCGTCCCGCCGGCGCCGGCGCCGGCGACCCGGCCGTCCGCGAGGCCGCCGAGACGCTGGCGCTGATCCTCGACCTCTTCGCGCCCTACACCGCGGCGGAGATGTGGCAGATGCTCGGTCATGACGACCCGGTGGCGCTGCACGTCTGGCCCGAGGCAGACGCCGGCCTGCTGGTCGAGGATACGACGACCGTGGTCGTGCAGGTCAACGGCAAGGTGCGCGGGCGCATCGAGGTGGCCAAGACGATCAGCGAGGACGAGCTGCGTCAGACCGCGGCCGCCGTGCCGAACGTCGCCGCCGCCCTCGCCGGGCGCGAGGTGGTCAAGACGATCGTTCGCCTGCCCAAGATCGTGAGCTTCGTCGTCCGCTGAGGCTCGGTGAGGGCAGACGCGGCTGGCGTGTTGCGCGGGCCGGGTTTTCCACATCCCGGGATGAGCGGTGACGATCCGCTGAACGGTGGACGGCTCGGACGCTGGGCCCGTCTCCCCATCAGACTGGCGGCATGGAGGCGATCCCAGAACTCGACGGCCGGCCCGAGCCGGAGGCGCGGCCGCCCTCGTCCTGGCGGGCCCGGGTCACCGCGGTCGTCCTGCTGGTGCTCGGCGGGGTGGCGCTGTGCGTCGCCGTGCTCGCCTCGGGGCCGGCAGCGTCGCTGCCGGCGGCCGGGTCGTCGTCCGCCACGGCATCGGCGAGTGGGGCGGTGCCGGGCGGCGCGGCTCCCTCGGCGCCGGCTCAGGCGGCGGCCCGCTCGCTGGTGCACGTCAGCGGCCACGTGCAGCACCCGGGCGTCTACCGCCTGGCCGCCGACGCCCGGGTGGGGGATGCGGTCGAAGCGGCGGGCGGGGCCGCTCCTGACGCCGACCTCTCCGCGGTGAACCTGGCCCGGCGCATCTCCGACGGGGAGCAGATCCACGTGCCGGCGTCGGGGGAGACCGGCGTGGCAGCGGGCGAAGGCCCGGCCGGCGCCGGTGCGGCCGGAGGCGGGACGGCGACGGCCAAGGTCAATCTCAACCGGGCGAGCGTCGCCGAGCTGCAGAATCTGCCGCGCATCGGTCCAGCCACTGCCGCGAAGATCGTGGCCGATCGCGAAGCCAACGGTCCGTTCCGGTCGGTCGACGATCTCAGCCGGGTCTCCGGCATCGGCGAGAAGACCATCGCGGGGCTCCGTGCGCAGGCGACGGTGTGAGGCCGACGCGGTGAGACCGGCACCGTGAGCCTGCTCCGCATCGACGTCGTGGAGTACGCGGGCGCCGGTGGACGCAGCCGGTACCGGCTCGGGTGGGTGGAGGCGGTGATCCTCGCGCTTGCCGCCGCAGTCTGGACGATGGCCCTGATCGCGGCGCCAGTGCCGCCGCACCGCGCGGGCGGGGGAGCCTCAGCGGGGTTCATCCGCAGTTTCGGCGCGCTGGCCGTCGCTCGCGGCGGCGAAGCGGGCGGGCTGCTGACCGGCCTGGTGTTCGGCGATGTCTCCGGGGTCGGGCCCGAACTGGCCGAGGCGATGCGAGCGGCGTCGCTCAGCCACCTCACGGCCGTCTCCGGCGCCAACTGCGTCGTCTGGGCGGCAGCGGTGGGCGTCGCCCTGCGGTCGCGGCACGTCGGTTGGCGCGGGCGCCTCCTGGCGCAGATCGCCGCGGTGTGGGGCTTCGCCGTGAGCGTGGGCGGCCCGGAGACCGTCCTCCGGGCGGCGACGATGCTGACCGTGGCGGCCGGGATCCGGTTGCTCGGCCGCGCCACCCATCCCGCGGTGTCCCTGGCCTGGGCGGTGACGGCGCTCATCGTCGCGCACCCGCCGATCGTCCACTCGCTGTCGTTCCAGCTCTCGGTGGCAGCCACGGCGGGCATCCTCGCCCTGTCCGATTGGATCGAGATGGGGCTCGCGCGCTGGGTCGGCGGGCGGATCGCCGGTGTGGTCGCCGTGACCGTCGCCGCCCAGGTCGGCTGCCTGCCGCTGCTGCTGCCGTTGGGGCAGACCCCGAGCCTCGCCGCGGTGCTGGCGAACGTCCTGGCCGGGGTGGCGGTGCCGGTGGCGACCCTGGCGGGCATCCTGGCGCTGCCGGTGCTGTGGTGCCCGCCGCTGGCCGCGGCGGTGCTGACTCCGGGGCTGGCCGCGGCGGCCTGGATCGCGGCGGTGGCGCGCTTCTTCGTCGCCCACCAGGTCGGGCGCATTCCCTGGCCGGCCGGCGGTGCCGGGGTGCTGGTCGCGGCGGTGGTCGCAGCCGGGCTGATCGCTGCCCCGCAGCTCGGCCGGAGTCGGCGCCGCTGGGTGCTCGCTCCGGTCGTCGTCATCACGGCCCTGTCGAGCGGACTGGCTGCGGCCGGAGAGGTTCGCAGCCGTCTGGCGTTCCCGCTCCGGCCGGCGATCGTGCAGTGCGATGTCGGGCAGGGCGATGCGCTGCTGCTCATCGACCCGGCGGCCGTCATGATGATCGACACCGGACCGGACCCAGGTCGCGCGGACGCCTGCCTGCAGCTGGCCGGCGTCCGCCGGGTCGATGTGCTGGTGCTGACGCACTTCGACGCGGACCACGTGGGCGGCGCGGCCGGGCTGTCGCGCCGTGGCCGCAGCGTCGGCGAGGTGCTGCTGTCCGGAGCCGGGGATCCGAAGCTGGCGACGGTGCTGGGCCGCATCCGCCCGGAGTCGGTGCGGGTCGTGCGCGAGGGGGAGACCGGGGCCGCCGGCGGGATCGCCTGGCGGGCGCTGTGGCCGCGGCAGCCGCCCGCCGGCGCCGTCGAGAACGGCAACAGCCTGGTGGTGCGCGCGGAGGCGCAGGGTGTCTCGGTGCTCGCGCTCGGCGATCTGGGCGCGGCTGAGCAGCGGCGATTGCTGCCGGAGGTCGCTCCGGTCGATGTGCTGAAGGTCGCCCACCACGGATCCGCGGATGAGGAGCCCGCGCTGATCCGCGCCGCCCGGCCCCGGGTCGCCCTGATCTCGGTCGGGGCGGACAACCCGTACGGGCATCCGACGGGCACCCTGCTGCGCAGCCTGGCAGAGGTCGCGTACGCGCGCACCGATCAGGACGGCGCCGTCGCGGTCGGGGCGGCGCCGGCGATGGCGATCTGGTGCGAGCACCGCTGTCGGCACGTGCCGGTAGAGTGACCGCGGGAGGTGGCGCATGGCCGAGCGGGTGCAGACGTGGCGGTCGGTGAAGCCGGCTCCGCTGGTGCTGCTGTCCGGGCCGGAGGATGTGATCGCCCGGTGCGCCATCGCGCAGCTGCGCGCCCGGGTGAAGACCGCCGCCCCCGATGCCGAGATCAGTGACCTCGACGCCGGCTCCTACGCGCCGGGGGCCCTGCTCACCGTCGCCTCGCCGTCGCTGTTCGCCGAGCCGCGGCTGATCGTCGTCGATCGGGGGGAGGCGATGACCGACGCGTTTCTCGCCGACGGCCTCGCCTACGCCCGCGATGCCGAGCCAGACGCGGTGGTGGTGCTGCGGCACCGCAAGGGAGTGCGCGGCAAGAAGCTGCTGACGGCGTGGCGTGCCGCCGGCTGCACCACCGTGAAGTGCGACGCCCTGAAGCGGGCCGACCAGCGGGCGCAGTTCGTGGCCGAGCTGCTCATGGCCCGGGGGCGGGATGCGGAGCGGGCCGCGGTGCAGAAACTCGCCGAGATCTTCGCCACCGGCCCCGAGCAACTGCTGGGCGCAGTGGAGCAGCTGCTGCAAGACGTGGAGGGGACCGTCGCGGTGGGCGACGTCGAGCGCTACTTCGGCGGCCGGGGCGAGACGAGCGGGTTCGCCATCGCCGACGCCGCCCTCGACGGCGAGGAGGCCCGGGCCGTGGTGCTGCTGCGGCAGGCGTTCGACGACGGGCTGAACCCGGTGCCGGTGCTGGCCGCCATCGTCATGAAGCTGCGGGTCGTGGCCGCCGTCCATGGGCTGCAGGGACCGCCCGCCGCCCTCGCCGGGCGCGTGGGCGCCGCTCCCTGGCAGGTGCGGCGGGCCCAGGTCACGGCCCGACGCTGGTCCCAGGCCGCCCTGGCGGCCGCGGTGCGGCAGGCAGCCGCCACCGACGCCCTCATCAAGGGCGGGGCGATCGATCCCGACTACCAGCTGGAGCGGTTCGTGCGGGCCCTGGCCCGCCGCGATCGCGCCGCCCTGATCGGTCGCCGCTGAGCGCGGCGGTCTTTCCGTTACCGTCGCCGCCTTTCCCGCAGCGTCGTCGCTTTCGAGACACCGGCGAGGACTACGGTGTACTGCTATGGCGTACACGATCTCGGAGGTCTCGGGGCTCTCGGGGGTGTCCGCGGCCGCGCTGCGCCGGTTCGACCGCACCGGGGTCGTGGTCCCCGAGCGCCACGGCGGAGCCCGTCATCGGCGCTACAGCTCTTCCGATCTCGAGCGACTGCAGCGGGCGCTGACCCTGCAGCGGTTCGGCATGACGTCCGCCGAGATCAAGCGGGCCCTCGACATGCGCACGGATGTGCGGCGCGATACCCCCGAAGGCGATGCCGCTCCGGACGACGTCCCGGTGGAGCCTGCCGCGACCCGGCTGCTGGAACGGCTGGGCTCGCTGTGCCGCCAAGGGGTGGCGCCCCGGGAGCGACTGCCGCAGCTGCTGGTCGGCGAGTACATCGCCACGGTGAGCTACAGCCCGGAGCCCGCCCTGGAATCGGTGGAGGGGCTCGCCGACCGCTTCCTGCTGGAGCCGCGCCGCTCCGCCCTGGCCCGCATCGACGCCGGATTCCCCGCCTGGCTCGCCGAGGCGCTGCACCTGTATGTCGATCACCGGCTGACGCGCGTCCTGCAGCGCCCGCTGCTCTGACCGCGGAGTCCGGGTAGTTGCCCTCGGCGGCGGTTCCGCACTAGACTAGTGAGTCGGATTCTTCCGGGAGGGAGAACCCTCGAACCTCGACCTATCGGAAAGAGCACCAACCAGTGGCCAACATCAAGTCGCAGCAGAAGCGGGTCCGCACCAACGCGAAGGCGACCGAGCGCAACCGTTCGGTGAAGGCCGAGCTCCGCACGGCCGTGCGCTCCACGCGCGAAGCGGTGCAGGCCGGCGACAAGGGCGCCGCCGAGGCCGCCCTGAAGACGGCCGGTGTCCGCCTCGACAAGGCGGCCAGCAAGGGCGTCATCCACAAGAACCAGGCGGCGGACCGCAAGTCCAAGCTGGCCCAGCAGGTCGCCTCGATCTGACCGCAGCCGGCAGTGCTCCCGCGGGGTGGGGCTCACACGAGCCTCGCCCCGTTGTCGTTTTGGGACGGTCCCGGGGCTCGGGGTGGGCTCGGTAGGTGGGAGGAATCGGCGCTCCGACAGGGGACCCGCCGGCTGCGCCGGCACCCTGAGTCGCGCCGACCC
>JBDNYM010000015.1:0-5220 GCA_047722305.1 Pseudoclavibacter sp.
CCCCGCCGGCCCCCTTGTGGCGGGGCCCCCCTATGGGGTGGCCCCGGGCGGGGGGTGCCCCGGGGGCCCCCTTTCACTTGTCCCCCCTGCGGTCCGGGTCAGGGCTGGACGCGTCCCGGCGCCGGGACGCGGAGCGGAGGGAATCAGGCGACGCGGCCGGCGACCGGGCCGCCGGCGACCGCCGCCGGCGACTGGGTGAGGATCTCGGCGCCGTCCGCCCGCACCACCAGGGTGTGCTCGAACTGGGCGGTCAGCGAGTGGTCGCGGGTGGCGATGGTCCAGTCGTCGGGCCACTGCTCCCAGGCGATGCCCCCGAGGGTCAGCATGGGTTCGATGGTGAACACCATGTTCTCTTCGATCAGCTGCGTGTAGGTCTCGGGGTCGTCGTAGTGGGGGATGATGAGCCCGGAGTGGAACTGGCGCCCCACGCCGTGCCCGGTGAAGTCGCGCACCACGCCGTAGCCGAAGCGCTTGGCGTACGACTCGATGACGCGTCCGATGACGCTGATGGGCCGCCCGGGCTTGACGGCTTTGATGGCCCGCAGCATGGATTTCTCGGTGCGGTCGATGAGGTCGGAGGCCTCCTGCGAGATCTGCCCGACGCCGAAGGTGCGGTTGGTGTCGCCGTGCATGCCGTTCTTGTAGGCGGTGACGTCGAGATTGACGATGTCGCCCTCCTCGAGCACGGTGTCGTCGGGGATGCCGTGGCAGATGACCTCGTTGACCGAGGTGCACAGGCTGCGCGGGTAGCCGCGGTAGCCGAGCGTCGACGGGTAGGCCCCGTGCTTGACCATGTACTCGTGGCCGATGAGGTCGAGGTGCTGGGTGGTGACGCCGGGCTCGATCTCGGCGGCGATCGCGTCGATGGCGCCGGCGGCGATGGCCCCGACTTCGCGGATGCGGTCGATCTCCTCCTCGGTGTAGAGGTCGCCGTACCCCTCCTCCTGGTAGTCGAGCTTGCCCACGTAGGGCGGGCGGGGGATGGAGTCGGGGACGTGCAGGGGATGGGTGACCAGGCCGGGAACGAGGTACCCGGTCTTCGGATCTTTGGGCATACCATGCAGTGTAGGCGTGGTCCGGAGACCGGGGGATGACGATGGCGTACTGGTTCAACATCCGCACGAAGCAGGTGGAGGAGGGCGCGCAGTCGCTCGGCGTCGAGCGGCTGGGGCCGTTCGAGACGGCCGCCGAGGCGGCGCGGGCCCCGCAGATCGTGCAGGAGCGGGCCCAGGCGTGGGCGGCGGAGGACGCGGCCGACGAGCAGCGTCAGCCGCCGCAGGAGGATGCGTGAGCTCCGGGGCGCCGCTGCCGGCGCGCGTCTCGTTCGAGCTGCCGGCCTGGGTCGAGCCCGAGGTGGAGGCGTTCGGTCCGCTGCCCGACCGTGCCGCCCGGGTGGCGCTGGCCAACCGGCTGGCGGCCCGCAACTTCCGCGAGGGGAGCGGCGGTCCGTTCGCCGCGGTCGTCTACGACCTGGATGCCGACCGGGTGCTGTCGGCGGGCGTGAACCTGGTGCTCGCCACCCAGCTGTCATCGCTGCACGCCGAGGTGACCGCCCTGACGCTGGCGCAGACGGCGCTGGGCGACTGGGATCTGTCGGGCGCGCGCGTCGAACTGGCTGTCAACTGGCGTCCCTGTGCCATGTGCTATGGGGCCACCATCTGGTCGGGGGTGCGGGAGCTCGCGATCGCCGGGTCGGGGCCGGAGTGCGAGCAGCTCACCGGCTTCGACGAGGGCCCGATGCGCGACGACTGGGCGGAGAAGATGCGCGACCGGGGCGTCGAGGTGCACGACGATGTGGCCCGGGATGCGGCGATCGCCGTGTTCCGCGCCTACCGCGACTCGGACGCGCTCGTCTACAACCCGGCCCGCGGGTAGCGGAAGCCGGTCGGGGCATCAAGCCGTGCCCGCGCGGTCAGCGCGCGCGGCGGTTGGTGATCGGGATGCGGCGGTCGCGCCCGAAGGCGAGCTCGGTGATGCGGGTGCCGGGGGCGGCCTGCCGTCGCTTCCACTCGGCGTGGTCGATGAGGGCGATGATGCGCGCCACGGTCTCGGCGGCGTGCCCGGCGGCCTCGATCTGCCGGGGGTCCTGCCGGAGCTCCACGTAGCGGTGGATGATGTCGTCGAGCTCCGGGTAGGGCGGCAGGCTGTCCTGGTCGGTCTGGTCGGGGCGCAGCTCGGCGCTGGGCGGCTTGACGATGACGTGCTCGGGGATGGGCGGGGTCTGCCCACGCCGCTCGGCCTCGGCGTTGCGCCAGCGGGACAGGTCCCAGACCACGGTCTTGAGCACGTCCTTGATGGGGTTGAATCCGCCCACGGCGTCGCCGTAGATGGTGGAGTAGCCGACGGCCAGCTCGCTCTTGTTGCCGGTGGTGAGCACCAGCGGGCCCTCGGCGTTCGAGACGGCCATGAGGATGATGCCGCGGATGCGCGCCTGCAGGTTCTCGGCGGCGATGCCCTCCAGCTGCAGCTGCTGTTCGAAGGGCGGCACCAGGTCGGTGATGGGTTCGACGCGCGAGCGGATGCCGAGCCGGGCGACGAGGTCGTCGGCGTCGCCGAGCGAATGCTCGGTGGAGTACCGGCTGGGCATCAGCACGCCCAGCACCCGCGCCGGGCCGAGGGCGTCGGCGGCGATGGCGGCGACGAGACTGGAGTCGATGCCGCCGGACAGGCCGAGCACCACGCCCGGGAACCCGTTCTTGACGACGTAGTCGCGCAGACCCGCGACCAGGGCGTCCCAGACCACGGCGAGCTCAGGACGGTCGGGACTGATCCCCGAGGCGGGCGGCAGGTCCGTCCCCGGCCCCGGGACGGCTGCGGCGATGACCCGAGCCCCGGGGACGGGCGAGCCGTGGCCGCCCTCGACGTCGGCGATCAGGACCTCGTCGGCGAACGAGGGCGCCGAGGCCAGCAGCCGACCGTCCGCGCCGACCAGCACGGAGGCGCCGTCGAAGACCAGGTCGTCCTGCCCGCCCACCAGGTTCACATAGGCCAGCGGCGCGCCGACCGCCCGCGCCCGGGCGGCGATGAGGTCGAGCCGCTGTCCGAGCTTGCCGCGGGCGTACGGCGAGGCGTTGATGACGAGGGCGAGATCGACGCCCTGCAGCCGGTCCAGGGGCCCGTCCTCGCGCCAGAGGTCCTCGCAGACGGCCAGCCCGACGCGCACGTCGCCGATCTCGACCACGCAGACGTCGTCGCCGGGGATGAAGTTGCGGAATTCGTCGAACACCGAGTAGTTCGGCAGGTGGTGCTTGGTGTACGTGCCGAGCACCCGCCCGGACTGGATGACTGCGGCGCGATTCTCCGCGATCGCCGTGGGGGCGGCCGGCGGCCGGCTCGCGGGCGGCAGCGGCCCGGCCGGGTAGCCGACCACGACGACCCGATCCCCCAGGCCCGCCGCCGACAGGGATGCGGCCAGGTCGTCCAGCGCCGCGCCCGCTGACCGCAGGAAGGCGGGATCGGTGGCGAGATCCTCGATGGGATAGCCCGACAGCGCCATCTCGGGGAGGGCGATCAGCTGCGCGCCTGCCGCGGCGGCCCGGCCGGCGGCGTCCACAATCCGCTGAATGTTGCCTGGGAAGTCGCCGAGCACCGGGTTGATCTGGGCGAGGCCGACGCGAAGCGTGCTCATGCCAACTAGCCTAGTGATGCAGCTACGAGCGAGAGGGCAGGATGGACAAGCAGACCGATTTCGTGCTCCGCACGATCGAAGAGCGGGACGTCAGATTCGTCCGCTTGTGGTTCACCGACATCGTCGGATCGCTGAAGTCGGTCGCGATCTCGCCGGCCGAGGTCGAGGGGGCGTTCACCGAGGGCCTGGGCTTCGACGGCTCGACGATCGAGGGCTTCACGCGCGCCTTCGAATCCGACATGCTCGCCAATCCGGACGCGTCGACGTTCCAGCTCCTGCCCTGGCGAGGGTCGGTGGCGCCGGCGGCGCGGATGTTCTGCGACATCACCCTGCCCGACGGGCAGCCGGCGGCGTCGGACCCGCGGTACGTGCTCAAGCGCGCCCTGGCCCACGCCAGCGACCTCGGATTCTCGTTCTACACGCACCCGGAGATCGAGTTCTACGTGCTGGAGAAAGCGGCCGCGGAGCAGCGCCGGCTGGTGCCGATCGACCGCTCCACGTACTTCGACAACGATCCGGGCGGGCCGGCCAGCGACTTCCGCCGGCGCGCGATCACCATGCTGGAAGATCTGGGCATCTCGGTCGAGTTCAGCCACCACGAGGTCGGCCCCGGACAGAGCGAGATCGACCTGCGCTACGCCGACGCGCTCACGATGGCCGACAACATCATGACGTTCCGCACGGTCATCAAAGAGGTCGCCAGCGAACAGGGGGTGTTCGCCACGTTCATGCCCAAGCCGTTCCCGCACGAGCCGGGCTCGGGCATGCACACCCACGTGTCGCTGTTCGAGGGCGACAACAACGCCTTCTTCGACGCCGGCGCCGAGTACCGCCTCTCGCGCACGGGTCGCCAGTTCACGGCCGGTCTGCTGGCGCACGCCGCCGAGATCTCGGCGGTGACCAACCAGTTCGTGAACTCCTACAAGCGGCTGTGGGGCGGGGACGAGGCTCCGAGCTACGTCTCCTGGGGCCACAGCAACCACTCCGCCCTGGTGCGCGTGCCGCTGTACAAGCCGACCAAGACGCAGAGCGCCCGGGTCGAGTACCGGGCCATCGATGCGGCCTGCAACCCGTACCTGGCGTACGCCCTGCTGCTGATGGCCGGCCTGGACGGCATCGAGCGCGGACTGGAGCTTCCAGCTGAGGCGGAGGACAACATCTGGAATCTCAGCGACGAGGAGCGCGCCGCCATGGGGTTCGCCCCGCTGCCGGAGACGCTTGAGGACGCGCTGAAAGTCATGCGCGACTCCGAGCTGGTCGCCGACACGCTCGGCGAGCAGGTTTTCAACTTCTTCCTGCTGAACAAGCGCAAGGAGTGCGCGGAGTACCGCTCCCAGGTCACCCAGTTCGAGCTGGAGAACTACCTCAACCGGTTCTGATCAGTGGGGGCATCAGCGCCGGATCGTGCTGCCGACGGGTCGGATCGGGCTCGTCGGCCGGGGCATGTCGACCGTGCTGATCTCGCCCGCGCCGGCTTCGTCGAGCCGGCGGCGGCCCCGGGGCGCGGGGCGGCGCGGGGGCGGGGCCCCCCCCCGGGGGCCCGGCGCCCCCCCCCCCGCGGGGGGGGGGGGGCCCCCGGGGCCCCCCCCCCC
>JBDNYM010000015.1:5230-19034 GCA_047722305.1 Pseudoclavibacter sp.
GGGGGTGGGTGTCAACCGGCGCGTGGGGGGCGGGGCGCCCGCGGGGGGGGGGCGGGCCCGCCCGCGGCCCTGGCGCGCGTGACGGCGCGGGCCGGGACACCAGCAGAGGCGGCCGTCCGCCTCGACCGCGATCTGGCCGTGCTCTCCGGCTGCGCCGACCCGGACGGGGCGCTGCGGGCCGTGCTCCGCCTCGCCGAGCAGCACCCCGCCGCGGTCGCCCGGGTGTCGGGCGCTTCGGGATGGCCGCAGCTGCTCCGCCTGCTCGGCGTCTCCGCCGGGTCGGAGGACTTCTTCGCCCGCAACCCTGGCGAGCTCGCCGAGTTCTGCGGCCACGCCGGACATGGCGTGCCGTCTGCCGCCGAGGTGGGACGCGTCGTCGCCGGAGCGGCTGCCGCCGGCGCGGGCGAATCAGACGGCGACGCCGACGGGACGGATGGGCCGGACGGCGACGTCGACGGCCTGCGCCGCCATGGACGCCGGGCCCTGCTGCGCATCGCCTCCGCCGACTTGGAGGCCCCTGACCCGGTGGCGGCGTTCCCGGCGGTCGGCCGGGCCCTCGCCGACCTCGCCGACGCCGAGCTGCGGGCGGCGCTGAGGATGGCGCGGCGGCGGCTCCGCCCGCACGGCGCTGCCCCGGCAGGGGACGGCGCGGCAGCGGACGGCGTCGGGGCGGACCATCCGGCGCCGGAGGCGGACCACCCCGACGTCCCGCTGGCGATCATCGCGATGGGCAAGGCGGGGGCCCGTGAGCTCAACTACGTGAGCGACCTCGACATCCTGTTCGTGACCGACGCCGAGCCCGGAGACGCCGTGACCGTGGCGCGGGCGACCCGGCTGGCCCGGGAGGTGCTGCAGGTCCTCGATTCGTACAGCGCGGAGCCGCCGCTGTGGCCGGTGGACACGGCCCTGCGCCCAGAAGGGGCACAGGGCGTGCTGGTCCGCACGCTCGCGTCGTACGACGCCTACTACCGGCGCTGGGCGCAGAACTGGGAGTTCCAGGCCCTGCTGAAGGCGCGGTTCGCGGCCGGCGACGCCCGGCTCGGAGCCGCCTTCACCGACCTCGCCGCCCGGGTGGTGTGGCCGGCGTCCCGGCGTGCCGACTTCATCCTCGACGCGCAGCAGATGCGGCGCCGCGTCGTGGAGCACATCCCCGCCGCCGACCGCGAGCGCAACGTCAAGCTATCGGCGGGAGGCCTCCGCGACGTCGAGTTCTCGGCGCAGCTGCTGCAGCTCGTCCACGGCCGCACCGACGCCCGGCTGCGGGTCCGGGGCACGCTCGAGGCCTTGCGCGAGCTCAGTCGGCACGGATACATCGGCCGAGTCGAGGCGGCCACGCTCGACCGCGACTACCGTCGGCTGCGCGTCCTGGAGCACCGGGTGCAGCTGCGCCGCCTGCGTCGCACCCACATCCTGCCCGCCGACCCCGCAGAGGCGCGCGTGCTGGCCCGGGCGGCCGGATTGGGGATCGAGCCCGGCCTGATCGAGGACGAGTGGCGCCGCATCCGCGCCGAGGTCGCCCGGCTCCAGACCGCGATCTTCTACCGCCCGCTGCTGGTCGCGGTCGCTCGCCTCGACGACGAGGCGGCCGTGCTACAGCCGGAGCAGGCCGAAGACCGGCTGCGGGCCCTCGGCTTCGTCGACCCGTCCGGCGCCCTGGGGCACATCCGGGCCCTGACCGACGGGGTGTCCCGCCGCGCGGAGATCCAGCGGCACCTGCTGCCGGTGCTGCTGCAGCTGCTCGCCGACGGCGCCGACCCCGACTACGGGCTGCTGGCCTTCCGCCGGCTGAGCGACGAGCTGGGGGAGGCCTACTGGTACCTGCGCATGCTGCGCGACGTGCCGA
This sequence comes from Pseudoclavibacter sp., assembly GCA_047722305.1. Lineage (GTDB taxonomy): Bacteria > Actinomycetota > Actinomycetes > Actinomycetales > Microbacteriaceae > JAKVJE01. Next base: position 7,074 of record JBDNYM010000015.1, read on the forward strand.
CCGCCGCCGCCGCGCTGTGCCGCGTGCTGTCGGGGTCGAGGTACGTGGGCGACACCCTGGGCGGGCAGCCGGAGGCCGCCGCCTGGTTCGGAGCCGCCGCCGACTTGGAGCCGCGCCCCCGCGCACCCCTGGAGCGGGAGATGGCGGCCATCATCGCGCGCCATCGCGGGGAGGACGGGGAGACGTTGATCCTGGACCGGCTGCACGCGGTGCGCCGCCGGGAGCTGCTGCGCCTGGCGATCGGCGGGGTGCTGAACCGGGTGGACATCATGTCGGTGTCCCAGGGCGTCAGCGTCGTCCACGCCGCCCTGCTCGAGTCGCTGCTCACCTGGATCGACCCGGTCGGCCGCTACCAGGTGCGGTTCGGCGTCGTGGGCGTGGGCCGGTTCGGTGGCGGCGAGCAGGGCTTCGGCTCGGACCTCGACCTCATCTTCGTGTGCGAAGACGCCGGGGCCGGCGAGCAGACGGCCGCGCGGGCACGTGAGGTCGCGACTCGGCTGCGCGAGGCGCTGGTGGACTTCCGGCTCCCGATCGAACTCGATCTCGATCTGCGCCCGGAGGGCCGCTCGGGGCCGCTCGTGCGCACCCTGGATGCGACCCGCGCCTACTACGAGCGCTGGGCGGAGCCCTGGGAGGCACAGGCGCTGCTGCGGGCGTGCCCGATCGCCGGCGACCGGGGGCTGCTGCGCCGCTACTTCGACGTCATCGACGGCTTCCGCTACCCCGAGGGGCTGGATGAGGCGGCGATCCGGCAGATCCGCGTGCTGAAGGCGCGGGTGGAGTCGGAGCGTCTGGAAAGAGGCGTTGACCCGGCGCTGCACCTGAAACTCGGGCGCGGGTCGCTCTCAGACGTCGAATGGGTTGTGCAGCTCATCCAGCTGCGCCACGCCCACGACCATCCCGGGCTGCGCGTGGTCGGGACGATGGCCGCGCTGGCCGAGGCGCAGCGGCTCGGCTACCTCAGCGAGCTGGAGGCTGGGCGACTGCGCGACGCGTGGATGCTGGCCTCCCGCGTCCGGTCCGGATACATGCTGTTCACCGGTAAGTCGAGCGACGTGCTGCCCACCGGCGGCGCCGCGCTGGAGGGGACGGCCCGCCTGCTCGGGTACGAGCGCGGCCGGTCGCAAGACCTGGTCAACGCCTACCTGGCGGCGACGCGGCGGGCCCGGCATGTCTTCGAGGCTCGTTTTCTGCACTGATGACGTCTCACATGCCGGACGCCGGGCGCCAAGGCTCGGGTGTGCGCCGCCGGGCAAAGAGGCGGGGCCGCCCCGGTGTCACGCACCGGAGCGGCCCCGTGTCCTGCGAACGACGGCGTTCTCAGCAGCCGTAGTACAGCTGGTACTCGAAGGGGTGCGGGCGCTGGGCCAGCGGAGCCAGCTCCCCGTTGCGCTTCAGATCGAGCCAGGACGAGATGATCTCGCTGCTGAACACGTCGCCGGCGGTCAGGAAGTCGTGGTCGTCTTCGAGGGCGTCGAGCACCTTCTCGAGCGAGCCCGGCACCTGCGGGATGTTGGCCTGCTCCTCCGGCGGCAGCTCGTAGAGGTTCTTGTCGACGGGCTCGTGCGGCTCGATCTTGTTCTTGATGCCGTCGAGGCCGGCCATGAGCTGCGCGGAGAACGCGAAGTACGGGTTGCCGGAGGCATCGGGGGCGCGGAACTCGAGGCGCTTGGCTTTGGGGTTGCTGCCGGTGGTCGGGATGCGGACGGCCGCCGACCGGTTGCCGGACGCGTAGACCAGGTTGACCGGGGCCTCGAAGCCGGGCACCAGGCGGTGGTACGAGTTCACTGTCGGGTTGGTGAACGCCAGCAGCGCCGGGGCGTGCTTCAGGATGCCGCCGATGTACCAGCGGGCCAGATCGGAGAGCCCGGCATAGCCGTTCTCGTCGTAGAACAGCGGCTGGCCGTTGTTCCACAGCGACTGGTGGGTGTGCATGCCCGATCCGTTGTCGCCGAACAGCGGCTTCGGCATGAACGTGGCGGTCTTGCCGTTGCGCAGCGCCGTGTTCTTGACGATGTACTTGAAGTTCAGCAGGTCGTCGGCGGCCTTGACCAGCGTGCTGAACGAGTAGTTGATCTCGCACTGGCCGGCGGTGCCGACCTCGTGGTGGCTGCGCTCGATGTCGAAGCCGATCTTGCCGAGCTCCAGGACGATCTGGTCGCGGATGTCGGCCAGATGGTCGGTGGGGGCGACGGGGAAGTAACCGCCCTTGTACGGGATCTTGTTGCCCAGGTTGCCGCCCAGCTCTTCGCGGCCGCTGTTCCAGGCGGCCTCTTCGGAGTCGACCTGGTAGTAGCTGGTGTTCTGCGAGACCTCGTAGCGGACGTCGTCGAAGATGAAGAACTCGGCTTCGGCGGCGAAGAACGCGGTGTCGGCGATGCCGGTGGAGGCGAGGTACTTCTCGGCCTTCTTGGCGGTCTGGCGGGGATCCTTGGTGTAGATCGCGCCATTGCGCGGGTTGTAGATGTCGTGGAGGAAGACCAGGGTCTTCTCGGTGCGGAACGGGTCGACGAAACCGGTGGTGATGTCGGGGATCAGCTGCATGTCGGACTCGTCGATGCTGGCGAAGCCGCGAATCGAGCTGCCGTCGAACAGCTGCCCGTTCTCGAAGTACTCCTCATCGATGGATTCCGCAGGCAGATTGAAGTGCTGCTGCACGCCGGGGAGGTCGGTGAAACGGATATCGACGAACTTGACATCTTCGTCCTTGATGAACTTCAGGACCTCGGATGGATCTTTAAACATTGGCGCAACTCCAATTTGCCGTGTCGTACTGTGCGGTCGCCTATTGCGATCGGCGCCAGGCTATCGAGGGAGGGTTAATCGCCCGTTGCCCTATTGTTTCCGGGATGTTACAGGCGGCCTGGTTCGGGGCCGGCAGCGCGGCGATGGCGGCTCAACGGCCGCGCGCCGCCCGGTGGTCCGGACGCATCCGCAGCGGGTCGATGCCTTTCGGCATGGCCACCGGGTGGTCCAGGGTGCTGAGCCGCTTCTGCACCGCGTCGACCTCGGTGCGGGACAGCTTCCGTTTGTCGGTCTTGGTCCTCTTCACCGTCGACAGCAGGCGCGACAGCGGCACGGCCTTCTCGCCGGACTCGGCGCAGTGGACGACTCGAATCGCCACGTTCGGCACCGCGCGACGCACCTTGGCACGCTCCTCGTTGACCATCCGCTGCGCCTTCGCCGCATTGCCCTCGATGACCAGGACGACGCCCTTCGGGCCGACCGCCCGGTAGAGCGCGTCCGCGGACCGGACGTTCACGGCCACCGGCATCTGCGAACTCCTCCAGGAGCCGGTCATCGACCCCAGCACTGCGCCCACGGCCCCGGGCTGGCCCGCGATCCGACGAAAGGCGGCCCGCTCCGCCCGCCGGTTCATCACGTTCAGCGCGCCGAGCGCGCCGGCCAGCAGGCCGACCACGATCCACAGGATGAACATGAACCACTGACCGCCCAGGAAGACACCGGCCACCGTCCCCAGCACGATGCCGAGCACGAGCAGGCCGATCATGATCCAGGTCAGGGCCGGGTCGTCCTTGCGCGTGATCTGGTAGACCTGCCACAGCTGCTTGAGCGTGCTGCGTTTCTTCGGGGTGTCGCGGGATGCCATAGGCTCAACGATACGTCACCGCCGAAGTCTTCCCCAGCCGGCCCGGGCCTCTCGTTGTCCACAATCCGGACCCTGCCGCTGCGCTCTGGTCCCGTTCTGAGCAGGATGCTCCCATGCATCCGACTCCGTTTGCCGACGCTGCCGGCTGGCCGCCGGCCTCTGCGGGGCCCTCACCGAGTGCGCCGCCGGGAATGCCGCGCTCCGGGGCACCGCTACCGCTCGTATCCCGGGCGCAGTGCCGGCGCTGGCGTCTCGACCCAGTCGATCTCGGCGACCGGTGCGCCGAATACGCGCGGCATCCTCACCTGCTGCCGATTGCGCGAATCGACGACGGCGGGGTGGCGGTCACGGAGGGGTTCACCACCACCTGGGAAGACCTCGGCCCGCAGCCGGCGGGCGCCGGGCTGGCCGCCGCGATGCAGCTGTTGCTGGCACTGTCCTATCTGGCGGCCTGCGGGGCGCGCTTCCTGCGCCTCGACGCCGCCGACGCCGTGGTCGATGCCCGCGGCGCGGTTCGGCTGGCTACCAGTCGGGCGCTCGTCCCGCGGGAGCGCGCCACCCTGGATGCGGAGGATGTGGACGGCGTGTGGCGCCTGTGCGCGCCGCTTCTGGATCGCGCCGGTCGGCGCCTGCTGGCGACGCTGCTCGGCGAAGTGGCCGCCGGGGAGCCCCTGCGAGCCGTCTACCGGAGGATGGGGGAGGAGGCCGATTTCGCGGTGCTGGTTCCCGGCCGCAGCGGACCGGCGGTGCGGCCGCGGCGATCGCGTCTGCACCGCAGCCGGCCGGGGCCGCAGCTGGTGCAGGCGTTGCGCACGCGCCTCGGCCGGGTGGATGCGGCGCTCGGCCGCGCGCAGCACGCCCTGGAGGCACCGGCATCCGCCGGGCGCGAGCCCGGGAGGCGCCGCTGGGGTCCGATCGTGGCGGGCGTGGTGCTGGTCGCGGGCGTCGCGATCGCCGCCATCGTGCTGCCGGCGGGATGAGAGAGCAGGACGATGGCGGAGGCCGCTGTTGACACGCCGGCGTCGGTCGCGGGGGAGGTGCGCTCTCGGCGAACGTGCTGCGGGAACAGAATCGCCGGTGCCATCCTTATATGTACCAATGGATGAACACACGTATGAATTCACGGCGTATGCGCGGCAGGCAGCGCATGGAGTGCCTCTCGTCGTCGCACTCAAAGGGTTCGCCGATGCCGGCAGCGTGGCCGAGCTGGTGATCGGCAACCTGCTCGACAACCTCGACTCAGAGGTCGTCGCCCGGTTCGACAACGACCTGCTGCTCGACTACCGGTCGCGGCGGCCGGCCGTGATGTTCGACGGCGACCACGTGGCCGCTTATGAGTTTCCTGAACTGGCGCTGCGTGAACTCCGCGATGGCACCGGCCAGCCGTTCTACCTGTTGAGCGGCTACGAGCCCGACTTCAAGTGGGAGTGGGTACTCGACGACATCATGAGCCTCGCCGAGCACTTCGAGATCAGCACGGTCACCTGGCTGAACTCCGTGCCCACCCCGGTGCCGCACACTCGCCCCATCGTGTCCATCGTGTCGGGCAACGTCGCTCGCGACATCGACATGTTCAGCGTGTGGAAGCCCAAGACCACGCTGCCGGGCAGCCTGGTGCAGGTGCTCGAGAAGCAGCTGGTCGATGCCGGCTACGACGTCACCGGCTTCGTCATGCTGACGCCGCACTACCTGGCCAACTCCGACTACCCGCCTGCCGCCGTCGCGGCGATCGAGCGCATCACGCTCAGCACCGGGCTGGTGCTGCCCACCGACCAGTTGCGCGACGAGGGGCGCGAATACCAGGAGAAGATCGCCGAGCAGCTCGAAGCCAACACCGAGCTGCAGAACATGGTCTCCAACCTGGAGAGACGCCATGACCAGCACCTCCGCGACCTGCAAGAAGGCAATGGAACGGATATCGGCACGCAGGACCCCGACGGTGACGAGCTCGCCGCCGAGTTCGAGTCGTTCCTGGCGCACTACCGGCACGGCAAAGACACCGACCAGGGCTGATCCCCGGGGGCCGGCGCTCCTCGGTTCGATACGCGGGGCTGGCGTCTCGCTGCCGTCCCGCCACGTGGCCGTCGAGACGAGTTTCACCCGCGGATGATGTCGGACCCCGGTGCCAGAATGGACGCGTGAACGCTCAACCGGCACCGCAAGACTCCGCCGATTCGCAAGGCCCGGTCGACACGCCAAGTTCCTCTGACCCTGCCAACTCCGATCCCGACGGCGCTGATCTCGACGGCTCCGACCTCGTCGTCGGCGAAGATGGGCTCGCCCGTCCTGTCTGGGCGAGTCGCGACCCGATGCTGCGCGAGTACTACGACACCGAGTGGGGCATGCCCCTGCATGACGAGCGCAGCGTGTTTGAGCGGTTGAGTCTCGAAGCATTCCAGTCCGGACTGTCGTGGACGACGATCTTGCGGAAACGGCCGGCGTTCCGAGCGGCATTCGCCAATTTCGATCCGGATACCGTCGCGGCATTTGACGCGACCGATGCTGATCGCCTCATGCGCGACGCGGGCATCGTGCGCAACCGGGCAAAGATCCGTGCGACGATCGCGAATGCCCGGGCCACAGTTGCGCTGCGCTCGCAGGGCGGGCTCGCCGGGCTGATCTGGTCGTTCAAGCCTGAACAGACTCCCGAGCCCCGGACACTGGCCGATATCCCCACGGCATCGCCAGAATCGGCGGAACTCGCCAAGGCGCTGCGGAAGGCTGGCTTCCGGTTTGTCGGGCCGACAACGATGTTCGCGCTCATGGAGGCTCTCGGCATCGTCGACACGCACCTCGTCGGTTCGCATCGGCGCGGCTCTTCCGGCGTGTGGCAGGGGTGAAACGAGGAGAGCGCCTGGCTCACCGGCATCGATGCGGACTCTGGACTCTGAACTCTGAAGACCGGACCGTGCCGACGGAGGTCAGCTCGTTGCGGCACCCCGGCTCGACGGGACCGCCTACCAGGGCACGCGGGTCAGCTGCGCGGCGATGCGCCACAGCCGCAGCGCCGTGATGACCTCGTCCGGGATCGCCGGGGGGGCGACCACCCCAGACGCGCCCTGCAGCTGCCCGCGGCCACTCGGCCCCACCAGCTCGCCGCCGGCCAGGTCGTCCGACGTGGCCGCGTAGACGATGGCGTCGGGGCCGTCGTAGCGGGGGAGCGCCCGGCCGAAGCGGTGCGCTCCGGCCGGCGGCATCCCGCGGCCGGGATGGGCCGCGATCGAACGCAGGCCGTGCGGGTATCCGGGCAGGGCGTCGTCCTTGCAGCGCCGGTCGAGCTCGCGGCTGAAGACCAGCTGAGCGAACTTGCTCATGGCGTAGGCCTTGCCGGGGCGGTACTTGTTGTCCCAGCGCAGGTCGTGGAAGCGGATCTTCGCGTTGCGGGCGCTCAGCGAGGTCACATTCACCACCCGGGAGGTGGGCATGGCGCCGGTCAGCAACAGCCCCGTGAGGGCGAAGTGGCCGAGGAAGTTCACGCCCAGGTTCCACTCGAACCCGTCTTCGGTGAGCAGCCGCTCCGGCACCAGCTTGGCGGCGGCGTCGTTGACCAGCACATCCCAGCCCTGATAGGTGGCGACCAGCTCAGCCGCGCACTCCTTGATCGAGCGCAGGGAGGCGAGGTCGAGGTGGACGGTCTCCACGGCGGCGGTCGGCGCGGCGTCGAGGATGCGCTCCTGCGCGACCCGGCCCCGCTCCGCGTTGCGGACGGCGAGCACGACCCGGTACCCCTGCTCGGCGAGCTTCGTGGCCGTGTAGAGCCCGACCCCCGAATTCGCCCCGGTGACGATGGCCGTGCGCGGCTGATCGGAGGCGGGGGTCGGGGTGTTCACGCCCTCCACTGTACCGAGCCGCCGTTGCCGAGAGCGGACGCCTCGGCGGCGGCCGCTTACGATTTGGTCACGATGCGGGGTATAAACTCAATCTGGAATACTTCCCCGCCTCCCGCCGTTGGGGCATAGCGGATAGCGTGCGCACGTCCTTCTGCCCGTGCCGGTGCTCACTACAGGTCAGGGTGTGAGATACTGGGGGTTTGGAGTGAATGCTCCGGCATTCTGCGCACCTCGTGACGGTGACGACGACAGTGGGAGATTTCCGAGTGGCAGCGAAGACGACGGTATTGGACGAAACGACCGCGACGAAGGGAACTCGAGGGGATACAGATACCGTCCGGGCGCACTCGAAGCGCGCCGGCGCCGCGACCAAACGGCCCGCCAAGAAGGCGGCTGCCGGCGAGTCCACGGCGACGCACCAGCCGGCCGCGAAGCGCACGTCCACCCCGAAGCGCGCCCCGGCAGCGAAGTCCGCGTCCACCAAGCGCGCACCGGCGACGGCCACCGCGGCCAAGAGCCATGCGCCGAAGGCCAAGAGCACCGCCACCAAACGCGCGACCGCCGCCAAGGCGACCAAACCGGCGGCGAAGACGACGAGCAAGGCCACGAAGACCTCCAAGGCCAGCTCGGTCAAGACGGCGACCGCGAAGTCCACCGGCAAGTCCGCGGGAAAGTCCGCGAAGCGCACCGCCACGGTGGACGTCGAGAAGCTCACCATCAAGCAGGCCGCCGAGGCGGCCCTGCAGCGCGACGACGGCCGCATGGTCATCACCGAAGAGGATGACGAGATGCCCGTCCAGAGCACCACGATCATCGGAGCCACCGCCGACCCGGTCAAGGACTACCTGAAGCAGATCGGCAAGGTGGCGCTGCTGAACGCCGAGCAGGAGGTCACGCTCGCCAAGCGCATCGAGGCCGGCCTGTTCGCCGAGCAGAAGCTCAAGGGCGACACCAGCGGCTACGACCGCGCCCAGCTGCGCGATCTGCGCTGGGTGATCCGCGACGGCCGCCGGGCCAAGAACCACCTGCTCGGAGCCAACCTCCGTCTGGTCGTCAGCCTGGCCAAGAGATATACCGGTCGCGGCATGCAGTTCCTCGATCTGATCCAGGAGGGCAACCTCGGCCTGATCCGCGCGGTCGAGAAGTTCGACTTCGCCAAGGGGTTCAAGTTCTCCACCTACGCGACGTGGTGGATTCGCCAGGCCATCACGCGCGCCATGGCGGACCAGGCCCGCACTATCCGCATCCCGGTGCACATGGTCGAGGTCATCAACAAGCTCGCCCGCGTGCAGCGGCAGATGCTGCAAGACCTGGGCCGCGAGCCCACCGCCGAAGAGCTCGCCGCCGAACTCGACATGACCCCCGAGAAAGTGGTCGAGGTGCAGAAGTACGGCCGCGAGCCGATCTCGCTGCACACTCCGCTGGGGGAGGACGGCGACTCCGAGTTCGGCGACCTGATCGAGGACACCGACGCGGTCGTCCCGGCGGAGGCCGTGGGCTTCACCATGCTGCAGCGGCAGCTGGAGAGCCTGCTCGACTCGCTGAGCGAGCGCGAGGCCGGCGTGATCCGCATGCGGTTCGGCCTCGGTGACGGCATGCCGAAGACGCTCGACCAGATCGGCGACACGTTCGGCGTGACACGGGAGCGCATCCGCCAGATCGAGTCGAAGACCATGGCGAAGCTGCGCCATCCGTCGCGGAGCCAGTCGCTGCGCGACTACCTGGAGTAGTCGGCGTGGCCGCCTCCTACACCGCCAGTCAGCTCTCCGTCCTCGAGGGCTTGGAGGCGGTCCGCAAGCGCCCCGGCATGTACATCGGGTCGACCGATTCCCGGGGCCTCATGCACTGCCTGTGGGAGATCATCGACAACTCCGTCGACGAGGCCATCTCGGGCTTCGGCGAGGAGATCGTGATCACGCTGTATGCCGATGGCAGCATCCTGGTCTCGGATGCGGGCCGCGGCATTCCGGTGGATGTGGAGCGCCGCACCGGGCTGACCGGCGTCGAGCTGGTGATGACGCGCCTGCATGCCGGCGGCAAGTTCGGATCGAGTTCGTACACGGCCTCCGGCGGCCTGCACGGCGTGGGGGCCTCGGTGGTGAATGCGCTGTCGGCCCGGCTCGACGTGGAGGTCGACCGGGGCGGAAAGACCTACGCCATGTCGTTCCGCCGCGGGGTGCCGGGCGTCTTCGCCGACCAGGGCGAGCCGTCGCCGCAGGCGGCCTTCACCCCGCAGGACCCCGGTTCGCCGCTGCGCGTGATCGGCAAGGCGCCCAAGCAGCGCACGGGCACCCGCATCCGCTACTGGGCCGACCCGCTGGTGTTCACCAAGGGGGCCACGTTCAGCCTGGACGATCTGCTCGCGCGCGCCCGGCAGACGGCCTTCCTCGTCCCTGGCCTCGCCCTCGACCTCGTCGACGAGCGCGCCGGCGAGCCTCGGCGGGAGCGCTTCGAGTTCGGCGGCGGCGTCGCCGAGTTCGTGGAGTATCTGGCACCGGATGCGGCGGCCACCTCGGTATGGACGTTCACCGGCGAGGGCACGTTCCACGAGACCGTGCCGGTGCTCGACGACCAGGGCGACCTGCACGATCAGGATGTGGAGCGTACCTGCACGGTCAACGTCGGTCTGCGCTGGGGGATCGGCTACGACACGGTCGAGGAGTCATTCGTCAACATCATCGCCACCCCGCAGGGCGGCACGCACCTGACCGGCTTCGAGCAGGCGCTGGTCAAGGAGCTGCGGTCGCAGGTGGCGGCGAACGCCCGGAAGCTCAAGGCCGGCACTGATCGGGTCGAGAAGGACGACGTTCTGGCCGGCCTGACCGCCGTCGTCACCGTGCGCCTGCCCGAGCCCCAGTTCGAGGGCCAGACCAAGGAGGTGCTCGGCACCCCGGCCGTGCGCCGCATCGTGGCCGACGTGGTGGCGAGCGGGCTGCGCGAGCAGTTCGCCTCCAAACGGCGCGAGGTGAAGGCCGAGTGCGCCCAGCTGCTGCAGAAGGTCGTCTCCGAGACGAAGTCGCGCCTCTCGGCGCGGGCGCGCAAAGAGACCATGCGGCGCAAGAACGCTCTCGAGAACTCGGCGCTGCCGGCGAAGCTGGTTGACTGCCGCACCCACGAGGTCGACTCCAGCGAGCTGTTCATCGTGGAGGGCGACTCCGCGCTCGGCACCGCCAAGCTGGCCCGCAACAGCGAGTTCCAGGCGCTGCTGCCGATCCGCGGCAAGATTCTCAACGTCCAGAAGGCCACGCTGGCCGAGATGCTGGCCAATGCCGAGTGCGCGAGCATCATCCAGGTCATCGGCGCCGGTTCGGGGCGGACATTCGACCTGTCGCAGGCCCGCTACGGCAAGGTCATCATGATGAGCGACGCGGACGTGGACGGCGCCCACATCCGCACCCTGCTGCTCACCCTGTTCTTCCGGTACATGCGTCCCATGATCCAGGCGGGACGCGTGTTCTCGGCGGTGCCGCCGCTGCATCGGGTGCAGGTGACCAAGAAGGGGCGCCGCCCGGGCGAGATGATCTACACCTACTCGGAGGCGCAGCTGCACGACACCTTGGGGCAGCTCCGCCGTGAGGGGCGCACGTACAAAGACCCCATCCAGCGGTACAAGGGCCTCGGCGAGATGGACGCCGACCAGCTGGCCGAGACGACCATGGACCCTGCCCACCGGCTGCTGCGCCGCGCCCGGCTGGAGGACGCGGCGGCGGCCGAGCAGGTCTTCGACGTGCTGATGGGCACGAATGTCGACCCGCGCCGCGAGTTCATCATGGAGGCGTCGGGCGAGGTCGACGCGGCTCGCATCGACGCCTGAGCGCCAGTGCCGAGTCGACCGTGGCACCGAGCCCGGGAGTGCCGACCGGAGCCGAGATCTCCTCGCGTTAGGCTGTCGTCCACGAGACCGGAGGGAAGCTGATCGTGTCAGTGGAGGCAGTGCGGGCGGAATTCGCGCGCGTCGGACGGGACGGGGACATCCGCGAGTTCGAGGTGTCGAGCGCGACGGTGGCGGAGGCCGCGGTGGCTCTGGGCACGCAGGAGGAGCGCATCGCGAAGACCCTGGCCGTCTGCGGCCCGGACGGCCCGGATGCGGACGAGGCGGTGCTGATCGTCGCCGCGGGCGACGCCAAGCTGGCCGGCGGTCCCTTCAAGCGTCGCTTCGGGTACAAGCCGCACCTGATACCCGGCGACCGGGTGGAGCGGCTGACCGGCCACGCCCCGGGCGGGGTGTGCCCGTTCGCGAACCCGGCGGGCGTCACGATCTACCTCGATGAGTCGCTGCGCCGGTTCGACGTCGTCTACCCGGCCTGCGGCAGTTCGAGCAGCGCGGTCGGCCTGACGCTCGCCGAGCTGGAGCAGCTGAGCGGCGCCGAGGGGTGGGTCGACGTGTGCAAGGGGTGGCAGGACGCCCCTGCCGGTTGAGTTCGCTGCTGTGCGGACGCTGCCGCACAGCGATCGCGCGGGGCAGGGGAGCCTGTGAGCCAGGGATCGGCCTGGGGTCGCGGCCCGCGGGTGCGGCCCCGC
>JBDNYM010000015.1:19044-41796 GCA_047722305.1 Pseudoclavibacter sp.
GGGGGGGCGGGGGCGCGGGGGACCGGGGTCGGGGCGGGGGGGCGGGGCCGGGGGGGGGGCCCGCCACGGCTCGCCGGGCGATCGCTGTGCACGCGCGTACGGACCCCGTGCGGCCGGTCGTCTGAGCGGGCGCTACGTGGTCGCGCCGGCCGCGAGTGCGAGCATGACCACGATGTAGCCCATGCTCAGGATGAAGATGACGATCGGCTGCTCAGCTATCAGTGGAGCAGCGCGTTCGCCGCGCCGATGGCCGCGAGGCCCACGCCGGTCGGCTGCCCGGACCCGTCGCGGAGGCCGAGCGCGTCGGGCAGGGCGACGGGTCTGCCCTCGCCGTCCACCGCCACCGGGCGTCCCGCTCCGGCCCAGGCGGCGTGGAGGACGTCTTGCCCCTTCAGGAAGCGCTGGGCTCGCACGCCGCGGGTGCCGCGGCCCTTGGGCGGGAAGTCGCTCAGGGGGGAGATCTTCGCCGAGCTGGGGGCGGCCCCGGCCAGGGATTGCAGTTCGCGGGCGGCGGTGACGACGGTCGCCGCGTCAGGTGCGCCGATCGCGCCGAAGAAGATGGCCCGGGCGCCGGAGCCGACGGTGATGCCCTTCATGCCGCCCGCGGCCAGCCCCTGCGGCCGTACCTCGGTCGCCGGGTAGCGCAGCAGCTGGGCGTCGTCGGTGATGAACACGATGTCGGCCGCGTCCGGGGCCACGCCCGCACCGATCACGGCGTCGTGGGAACGCAGCGAGATGATCTGCCATTCGTCGCGCCCCGGCGTCGGGGTCTCGAAGCGCTTGACCACGCCGGCGGCAGTGCCCACGGCCGCGGTCGAGCCGTCCAGCGGAAGCAGCCCGACCGCATCCTCGCCGCGGTTGAGCGAGACGAGTCCGCCCACCGGCACCGAGGCCTTCATCAACCGGGCCGAGCGGGACACCGATGGCAGCGCCACCACGTCCACGGGCAGCAGCCGGCCGGCGGACGTGACGACGCCCACCTGGCCGCGCACGGTCGTGGGAACGACCGCCGCGATCGCGTCGAACCGGCTGCGGGGCGCCGGCGCCAGCGCGTCCGCCGGGGATGGGGCCTCGCCAGCCCCACCGGTACCGGCATCCTTCCCGGCCGGCGCCTCCTCGCGCAGCAGCCGCCAGTCGGCGGTGGCGAATACGCGGGCCGGTCCATCGGGGATCTCGGCGTCGGCCGGGGCGGCGGTGACCGGCCCGGTCTCATCCGTGAGCACCGTGCGCCGGGGGATGGCGAGCTGCCTGGCGACGGCCGCCAGCTCGCGGTCCACCAGGCCGACGAGCTTCGTCTCGTCGGCGAGCAGGGCCTGCAGCTCGGCGATCCGCTCCAGCAGTTCATCGCGCTCGGTCTCCAGCTCGATCTGGCTGAACTTCGTGAGCCGCCGCAGCCGCAGTTCGAGGATGTAGTCGGCCTGCACTTGGTCGAGGTCGAACACGGCCTGCAGCCGGGTGCGGGCCTCGTCGGTGGATTCGCTGGAACGGATCACCTGGATGACCTCGTCGATGTCGAGGATGGCGACCAGCAGCCCCTCCACCAGGTGCAGGCGGTCCTGTGACTTGCGCAGCCGGAACTCGCTGCGCCGCCGCGTCACCACGATGCGGTGATCGAGGTAGACCCGCAGCAGCTCCCGCAGCCCGAGCGTCTGGGGACGGCCGTCGACGAGGGCGACCGAGTTGACCCCGAACTTCGTCTCGATCGGGGTGTGCCGGTAGAGCTGGGCGAGCACGACCTGCGGGTCGAAGCCGGTCTTCACATCGATGACGAGCTTGAGCCCGTTGGTGCGGTCGGTGAGGTCGTGCACGTTGCTGATGCCGGTGAGCTTCTTGGCGCCGACGCCGTCCTTGATCTTCTGGATGACCTGTTCCGGGCCGACCATGTACGGCAGCTCGGTGATGACGATGCCCTGCCGGCGCGCGGTCACGCGCTGCACCGCCGCCCGGGCCCGCATGACGAATGAGCCGCGGCCGGTATGGTACGCGTCGCGCACCCCGTCCAGTCCGACGATGATCCCGCCGCCGGGCAGGTCGGGGCCGGGCACGTAGCGCATCAGCTCGTCCACGTCCGCATCGGGATGGGTCAGCAGGTGCCGGGCGGCGGCGATGGCCTCGCCCGGGTTGTGGGGGGCCATGTTGGTGGCCATGCCCACGGCGATGCCGTTGGCGCCGTTGACCAGCAGCTGGGGGAACGCCGCCGGGAGCACGCTCGGCTCCTGCAGCTGGTTGTCGTAGTTGGGGACGAAGTCGACGACGTCCTCGTCGATGTCCTGCGTCATGAGCAGCGCCGGCGCGGCCAGCCGGGCCTCGGTGTAGCGGGACGCGGCCGGGCCGTCGTCGAGCGAGCCGAAGTTGCCGTGCCCGTCCACGAGGGGGACGCTCAGGGCGAAGGGCCGCGCCAGTCGCACCAGGGCGTCGTAGATGGCGGAGTCGCCGTGGGGGTGCAGCTTGCCCATCACCTCGCCGACCACCCGGGCCGACTTGATGTGCCCCTTCTCCGGGGTGACCCCCATCCGGTCCATCATGTACAGGATGCGGCGCTGCACCGGCTTGAGCCCGTCGCGGGCGTCGGGCAGGGCGCGGGCGTGGATGACGGACAGCGCGTACTCCACGTAGGAGGTCTGCATCTCGGCGGTGAGATTGACGTCTTCGATGCGCTCGTTGTCGCCGGTGATGGCCATGCCGCTGGTTCTCCGCTTCTGTGTGCTTCGGTGTCGCTGCTGTGTCGATCGCGCGCCGGGATCGCCTGGGCCGGTCGGTCAGGCGAAGACGGCGTGGGAGACTGTCGTAATGCTCGAAATGCTATCCGCTGCCCGCGCCCGCGGTCCGAGGCTGGCCGAGGCGCTGCCGAGCGCTCTCGCCGCCGTGCGCGGGACGGACTCGGCCCTGTTCCCGGCGTGCCGGCGGGCGGCGGTCCTCCTCATCGACGGGCTGGGGGCGGACCAGCTGCGGCGCTTCTCCGGCTACACCCGCCATCTGCGCGCGCAGGCGGCGGGGCGGATGCTGGGCTGCTTCCCGTCGACCACGGCGGTGGCGCTCACCTCGCTCGCGACCGGGCTGGACCCGCTCGCGCACGGGGTGCTGGAGTACCAGCTCTACGACGAGGAGCGCCGGGAGACGCAGCAGATGCTGTCGGGATGGCGCCGTCCGGCCGACACGGCGCGCTGGGCGGTGCCGGAGACGGTCTTCGAACAGGCCGCGGCGGCCGGGGTGCCGGCCGTCGCCATCGGCCCGGCCAAGTTCGCCGCTTCCGGGTTCACGGCGCTCTCGCTGCGCGGCGCCGAGTACCGGCCGGCCGCGGGGGTGCCGGGGATGGTGTCGGCGCTGCAGGACTTCCTGGCCGAGCCCGGTCCCGGCATCGCCTACGCCTACGCGCCCGACGTGGACCACGCCGGCCACGCCCACGGCGTCGGCTCGCCGGAGCACCTGCACGCGCTCGACGAGGTCGACCAGGCGCTCGGGGCCCTGCGGGCGCCGCGGGGCACGTCGGTGCTGGCCACCGCCGACCACGGGATGCTCAACCCGGCCCGCCACCGGCTGCTGCAGGAGGCCGACGGATTCGAGGATGACGTGCGGCTGGTCGTGGGGGAGCCGCGTCTGACCGGGCTGGTGCTGCGGCGCCCGGAGCGGGCCGAGGAGGTGGCGGCCCGTGTCGCCGCCGCGCTGGGCGGCGCCTTCGAGGTGGTCACCACCGCGGCACTGTGCGACTCCGGGCTGCTGGGCGAGGGCCCCGACCGCTTCCGGTCGCGACTGGGCCAGGTGTGCGTGATCGGGGTGGACGCCGACTCGGCGGTGTACGACGAGCGCACGGCCACCCCGGGGTCGCGGGCCCAGGTGGGCCCGCACGGCGGGGGGCCTACCCCCGCGCGCCCGGGGCCCCTGGGGCGCGGGTGGCGGCGGGCGCCGCCCCGGGGGGGCGGGGGGGGGGTGGGGGGGGGGGCGGCGCGGGGGGGGGGGACCCGCCCGCCCGGGCCCCCCCGGGGGGCGCGGGCCTGGGGGGGCCAGCACGGCGGGGCGCATCCCCGCGAGCTCACGGTGCCGCTGCTGCGCTGGTGACGGCGGGCGCCGCGCCGGCTCAGCGGCTGGGGGCGTCGTCGCCTTCCGGGCCGTGCGGCTTGGTGCCGAAGACGATTTCGTCCCAGCTGGGCATGCTGGCGCGGGCGCCCCCCCCGGGGGCGGGGCGCGGCGGGGGGGGGGGGGGGGCGCCCCCCCCCCCCCCCCCCCCCCCGCGGGGGGGGGGCGGGAACAGGTCGAGTGGCTCGTCCTGGTTGCGCGGGGCGTCCGCGGGCGCGGACGGCTCCGCCGCGGCCTCCGCGTGCCGGGCCGGACGGAGGGGTGACTCCGGGGCCGGCGGCACCGGCGGCACCGCCGGGCGGACGGGACGCTCGCCGCGGTGCTTGCGCAGCGCCTCCAGGAGGTCTTCGGTGTTGTTGGTCGGTCGCGGCTCGGGCTCGTCGTCGACGGCGGTGAGACGCTGCACGGTGATCGGTCCCACCTGCGTGGGCGGCGCGGTGCGCAGCGCGGGCCGGGCCGGGCCGGCGTCGGATGGCTCCGGGGTGGGCAGCGGCTCGCCGGTCTGGCGCGCGTACTTCTCGGGGGTCGTGGCCGCGTCGACGACGCGCAGGCGGGGGACGTCCTCGATCGGGGTGAGGTCCTGCGCGGTGGACAGCGTGCTCGCATCGTCGTTGGCCGGCTCCAGCTGCTGGCGGTGGGCGTCGAAGAACCAGCGGGCGTCGTGGTGGCCGCCGGTGGCATCGAACGAGACCTGCACCGTCCAGCGGCCATCCTGCTCGCGCCAGCTGCGCCAGACCGTGTTGGTGGCCTGCCGGGTGACGAGGCGGTGCAGGATGATGTCGCCGAAGGTGGTCACCTCGGCGTCGTCCTCCGAGTACCCGAGCGGTACGCGCTGGGCCAGGTCGACCATGTGCTGCAGTTCGGCCACGACCGGCACCTGGAACTTCTCGATGAAACCGACGTCGACGCCGAAGTGGTCGGCGACCTGCTGGGCGCTCTGCCCGGCGCGCAGCAGCGCCTGGATGTCGCGCGGGCGCGGGGTGTGGTGGGCGGGCTGCTCCGGGGCGTGCGCGGCCCGGATCGCCGAGCGCAGGGCGTCGGTGATCACCAGGCGCGCCTGCATCCCGTCCTCACCGGTGAGGATGAGGGCGTTGTCTTGCACTCCCACGAATTTGAGTTCCTGCACGGTTCCTCCTCGGCACTCTTGACGGTGCTGATGCGCCCAGTATGGTCAATCGGAGGCCCGCTGTGGGCGAGGCGGGCCGGGCCGTGGGAATAAAACTGTGCCGGTCTTGCATTCTCCTGACGAGTAGTGCAAACTATGGCCGCCACACACAGGGATGGGACGAACGTACATGGCCACTGATTACGATGCGCCTCGCAAGACCGACGACGTTGCCGAGTCTTTCGATGCGCTCGAAGGTCGACTGCAGAGCAAGACGAACGACTCCGTGGATGCGGAGGAGATCGATACCGGCGAGTTCGAGTTCGGCCAGGGGGATGACCTCTCCAACGTGCAGCTCGACGTGGTCGTCGTGCCGCCGCAGGAGGACGAGTTCACCTGCGTGCAGTGCTTCCTGGTGAAGCACCGCACCCAGCTCGACCATATGACCGACCTCGGACCGGTCTGCAAGGAGTGCGCGAGCGACTGAGTCCGCTCGCCATCCCGACCTCGGGTCTCCCAGGGGGCACCCGGATGCCATGCAGTACGCTGTCGGCGTGAGTTCCGACCAGATCGACGTCCTCGTCACCGGCGGGCCCGTCCCGCGCGTGGCCAATCCCGGAGACGCCGGCGCCGACCTGCAGGCTGCCGCCGACGTGGTGATCCCCGCCCGCGGGCGGGCGACGGTGCCGACCGGCGTCTCCATCGCGCTGCCGGACGGGTACGTCGGGCTCGTGCATCCCCGCAGCGGCCTGGCCGCGCGCAGCGGGATCACGGTGCTCAACACCCCGGGCACCATCGATTCGGGCTACCGCGGCGAGATCAAGGTGGTGCTGCTGAACACCGCCGACGCGGACTTCCCGGTGCACACGGGCGACCGCATCGCGCAGCTGCTGGTGCAGCGCTACGAGCGCGTGCGGTTCATCGAGGTGCAGACGCTGCCGGGGTCGCTGCGCGGCGAACGCGGATTCGGCTCGACCGGCGTCTCCGGGCCGGCTCACGACCAGCGGACGTTCCAGGGCGAAGGAGACGAATCATGATCAACATGCTCGGCGGCAATCGCCGTCCATCCCAGCAGCAGGCCCAGGGCGACGCGGACGCGCCTGACGATCTCGGCGCGGAGCCGGCGCCCGCCGACCTCCTCCTGACGGAGGATGAGAAGGAGGGGCCCGAGGACCGCGCCCAGCACGGCCCGTTCGACACCTCCGAGACCGCCGACACCCATCCGTACGTCGATCTCGGCGCGCTGAAGATTCCCCCGCGCGACAACCTGGTGCTGAAGGTGCAGGTGCAGCAGGAGGCGCAGCGCATCATGGCCGTGAGCCTCGAGCTCGACGGCGTGGAGCTGCTGCTGCAGCCTTTCGCCGCTCCGAAGTCGAGCGGGCTCTGGGCGGACGTCCGGGAACAGCTGCGGGCCAGCCTGACCGAGCAGGGCGCGGTGGTCGAGGAGGTCCGCGGGGTCGCGGGCCGCGAGCTGCGCGCCCGGACCGTGGATGACAACGGCAAGACCCGCGAGATCCGCTTCCTGGGCGTCGACGGGCCCCGGTGGTTCCTGCGCGGAGTGATCAGCGGCATCTCGTTCGATGACGCCGAGCGCAACGCGCTGGCCGAGCAGCTGTTCCGGGAAGTCGCCGTCGATCGGGGAGCGAAGCCGCTGCCGCCGCGCGACCTGCTGCCCATGCATGTCCCGGTCGCCCCGGACCAGGATGCCTGAGCCGGTCTCCGGACGCACCTCCGAGCCGGACTCGGCGTCGAGCTCCGCGCCGCGGCTGACCGGCACCGAGGTCTGGCGACTGCTCGGCGGCACTCGGGGCGTGGCCGAGTCGGTCGTCCCCGCGATCGTGTTCGTGGTCGCCGACCTCGCCTGGTCGGTGGTGTGGGTCGCCGCCGTGGCCAGCCTGGCCAGCGTCCTGGTCCTGGTGGCATCCCGCGCCTTCTGGCCGGGGGATCGCTCCCGCTCCGGCCTCTGGTCCGGCGTCGTGCTCGCGGCCATCAGTGCCGGCCTGTCCCTGCTGACGGGGCGCGCCGGCGATAATTTCTTGCCGGGGATCATCGTCAACGCGGTCTTCGCCCTGGTCCTGCTCGGATCGTTGGCGCTGCGCCGCCCGCTGCTCGGGTTCGTGTTCGGCGCCTTTCTCCCGGCCGGGGCCCGGTCGGCGGCGTCCCCGCTGGCGCAGCGCGCCGGCGTCGCAGCCACCTGGGTGTGGGCGGGGGTGATGGCCCTCCGTCTGCTCGTCGAGGTGCCGCTGTATCTCGCGTCGCTCGCCAGCGGCGACGTGGTCTGGCTGGGCGGGGCCCGGATCATCCTCGGGGTACCATTATTCGCACTCGGCTCGCTGGCGAGCTGGGCGCTGCTGCGCCCGGTCATGGCGGCCCGGGAGGAGTCGGAGTCGACCGAGGCGTCGACGTCCGCGGAAGGGTGAGGATCATGGCCGGTGGCAATGGTGACAGTTTCGGGGCCCGTGGCGAGCTGCGCGTCGGCGACGACGCGTACACGATCTATCGGCTGGCCGCGGTGGCGGGCTGGGAGCGCCTCCCGTTTAGTCTGAAGGTGCTGCTGGAGAACGTGCTGCGCACAGAGGACGGCGTGCATGTCACGGCCGACCAGATCCAGTCGCTGTCGGGATGGGACCCGGGGGCCGAGCCGAGCCACGAGATCCAGTTCAGCCCCGCCCGCGTCATCATGCAGGACTTCACCGGGGTGCCCTGCATCGTCGACCTGGCCGCGATGCGCGAGGCCATGGCGAATCTCGGCGGCGACCCGGGGCTCATCAACCCGCAGGTGCCCGCCGAGATGGTCATCGACCACTCGGTGATCGTCGAGTCGTTCGGCCGCCCCGACTCGATGGCGACCAATATGCGCATCGAGTTCGAGCGCAACCGGGAGCGCTACCAGCTGCTGCGCTGGGGGCAGCAGGCCTTCGACAACTTCCGGGTGGTTCCGCCGGGGACCGGCATCATCCACCAGGTCAACCTGGAGCACCTGGCCCGGGTGGTCATGGCGGCGGACGCGCCCGACGGCCCCTTGGCCTACCCCGACACGGTGGTGGGCACCGACTCGCACACCACCATGATCAACGGCGCCGGCGTGCTCGGCTGGGGTGTGGGCGGCATCGAGGCCGAGGCGGCGATGCTGGGGCAGCCGGTGTCGATGCTGGTGCCGCGGGTGGTGGGCTTCAAGCTCACGGGCCGCATCCCGGTGGGGGTGACGGCGACGGATGTCGTGCTCACCATCACCCAACTGCTGCGCGCCCACGGGGTGGTCGGCAAGTTCGTCGAGTTCTACGGCGAGGGCGTGGCCAGCGTGCCGCTGGCGAACCGGGCCACGATCGGCAACATGAGCCCGGAGTTCGGGTCCACCGCGGCGATCTTCCCCATCGACCAGGTGACCATCGACTACCTGCGCCTGACCGGCCGCGACCCGCAGCGCATCGCGCTGGTGGAGGCCTACGCCAAGGAGCAGGGGCTCTGGCACGATCCGGCCCGCGAACCGGTCTACTCGGAGTACTTGGAGCTCGACCTCGGCACGGTGGTGCCCTCGATCGCCGGCCCGAAGCGGCCGCAGGACCGCATCGCGCTCAGCGCCGCGAAGCGGACGTTCGAGGAGACCGTCGGCGCGTACACGAGCGCACCCGCCCGCTCCGTGACGGTGCAGCTGGACGACCAGCGGGCCGAGATCGGCAGCGGCGACGTGGCGGTGGCCGCGATCACGTCGTGCACGAACACCTCGAACCCGTCGGTGATGGTGGCCGCGGGGCTGCTGGCGCGCAATGCGGGACGCCGTGGCCTCAAATCGAAGCCCTGGGTCAAGACCTCGCTGGCGCCCGGGTCACAGGTCGTCACCGAGTATCTCGACCGGGCCGGGCTCACGGCCGACCTCGACCGCCTCGGCTTCAACACGGTCGGCTACGGATGCACCACCTGCATCGGCAACACCGGCCCGCTGCCGGAGGCGATCTCCGCCGCCGTCAACGACCACGACCTGGCCGTCACCGCCGTCCTCTCCGGCAACCGCAACTTCGAGGGCCGTATCAGCCCCGACGTGAAGATGAACTACCTGGCCAGCCCGCCGCTGGTGATCGCCTACGCGCTGGCGGGCACCATGGACTTCGATTTCGAGTCGCAGCCGCTGGGGCGCGACGACGCCGGGCAGGACGTCTACTTGCGCGATCTGTGGCCATCGAGCGACGAGATCGAGCAGACGATCGCCGACTCGATCGACGCCGGCATGTACGCGAAGAAGTACGCCGATGTCTTCCGCGGCGACGAGCGCTGGCGCTCCCTCGACGTTCCCGCCAGCGACCGCTTCAGCTGGGACCCCGAGTCGACCTACATCCGGAAGCCGCCGTTCTTCGACGGCCTGGGCGCCGAACCCGCGCCGGTCGCCGACATCCACGGCGCCCGCGTGCTCGCGCTGCTCGGTGACTCCGTCACCACCGACCACATCTCGCCGGCCGGCGCCATCAAGGCCGACTCCCCGGCGGGGCGCTACCTCACCGGGCACGGGGTGGCCCGACACGACTTCAACTCGTACGGGTCGCGGCGCGGCAACCACGAGGTGATGATCCGGGGGACGTTCGGCAACATCCGCCTGCGCAACCAGCTGCTGGACGATGTCCAGGGCGGGTTCACGCGCGACTTCACCCAGCCGGGCGGCCCGCAGGATTTCCTGTACGACGCGGCCGAGCACTACCGCAGCGCGGGGCTGCCGCTGATCGTCGTCGCCGGCAGCGAGTACGGCACCGGGTCGAGCCGCGATTGGGCGGCCAAGGGCACGATGCTGCTCGGGGTGCGGGCCGTGATCGCCCGCAGCTTCGAGCGCATCCACCGCTCCAACCTGATCGGCATGGGCGTGGTGCCGCTGCAGTTCCAGGCGGGGGAGTCGGCGGACGCGCTCGGCCTCGACGGCACCGAGTCGTACTCGATCTCGGGTCTCGACGCGATGAATGCCGGCTCCGTGCCGGAGCACGTGCACGTCATCGCCGAGCCCACCGCGGCGTCCGCCGCCGACCGCACGCCGGTCGAGTTCGACGCGGACGTGCGCATCGACACCCCTGGAGAGGCCGACTACTACCGCCACGGCGGCATCCTGCCGTACGTGCTCAGGCAGCTCGCGCAGCGCTAGCGGCGACCCGGTCGGCCTCGGCGAACGCCACGGCGAGGACGACCGCGGTGCGGTCGATCTGCCAGGCGCGCGCGCCTTCCTGCCGCAGCGCGTCCCGCAGCCGGTCGGTGCCGGGATGCTCCTCGCCCAGGTTCCAGGCGACCGCTTTCAGCACGTGCGGCTCCAGGAGGTTCTCCGCCGGCAGATGCTCCTGATCGGCCACGGCGCGCAGGTCCGTTCGGGCCAGCTGCAGCCGGGCGGCCGCCGCCGGCCGGGATCGCGCCCAGGCGCGGGTGGGCGGATACGGGACGGGGGGACGCAGCGGCGCGTCGCCCGCCGCATCCCGGGCACCCTGCAGCGCGTTCCAGGCCCGATCCAGGATCGGGTCTCGGGCCTGGAGCCCGAGGATGCCGGCCAGCCGGGTCGACGTGCGCACGCGCTCCCGCGCCGCCCGCACGATCGCACGATCCTGGTATACGCGATGGGGGGAGAGATCGGCCTGTCGGGCGATCTCGTCACGGAGCTCCCAGAGCGCGTGGGCGATGCGGCGCTGCGCCGGCTGGTGCAGGGCGCCGGCGCCGTGGAGCCGGGACCAGTCGTGCAGCTTCGTGGCGCGCGGGGTCTGCAGCAGCTGGGCGGCGAACTCCTCTTCGGCGATGTCGAGCTTGCCGGCCGCGGCCAGCTCGGCGAGCATCCGCTGCCGCAGGGGGATCAAGTACTCGACGTCGAGGGCGGCGTAGCGCACCCAGTCGGCCGGGATCGGGCGCCGGGACCAGTCGGCGGCGGAATGCGCCTTGCGCAGGTGGATGCCCAGCAGGTCTTCGACCACACCGCCGAGGCCCACGTTGGGCAGGCCGAGCAGGCGGGCCGCCAGCTCGGTGTCGAACACCTCGGCGGGCTCCAGGCCGAGTTCACGGCAGGCGGGGAGATCGGCCAGGACGGCGTGGAAGATCCAGGTGGTGTCGCCGATGACGTCCTGCAGTGCGTCCAGGCGTCCGAAGGGCAGCGGGTCGATGAGGAACGACCCCGACCCCTCCCGGTGCACCTGCAGCAGGTACGCCTTGTCGGAGTAGCGGTAGCTGCCCGCTCGCTCGGTGTCGAGGGCGACCGGGCCGGTGCCGGCCTCGAGGCGCTGCAGCACGTTGTCGAGCTGGGCGGGGGTGCTCACCAGCGGGGGGAGTCCGGCCGGCGGCTCGTTCACCGCGATGACGGGATGCCCGGGCGTACCCTCGCCGCTGACCGGGCGTTCGGTCGAGCCGTCACTCATGAGAGCCGATTCCGGTCGGCAGCGTCGTCACCTTCGCATCCGTGTCGGCCACGGGCGGCAGCCCGGCGAACAGGGCGAGCGCCTGCACCCAAGCGGCCCGGCAGCCGGCGATGCGGTGCGCATCCGGCGTCCAGGACGCCCGCAGCTCGAGCATCGCCCCCGCCCGGTGCCGGGCCAGGGTGCCGAACCCGGTGTTGAAGGTCTTCGAGACGGTGCCGGCCAGGGCGGCGGCGCCGGGGCAGTGCTCGGCGAGCGCGTCGGCCAGCCAGGACCAGGCGACCTCGCTCAGCAGCGCGTCCTCGGCGACGGCGGTGTCGATGGGGACCTGCAGGTAGACGATGATGCGCACCGGGCCGCCCCAGGCGGACTGCCCCTCGGGATCGAAGGCCAAGGCCAGGCGTCCGGTGCCGAGCAGGTCGTGCACGCCGCGGGCCTCGGCGGCCCAGGCGGCCGCGTGCGGGGCGATACGCTCGGGTGCGGCGATCTCGCGCACCTCGACGTCCGGACGGTCGCTGCCCGCGCGGAAGTCGCGGCAGATCCGCGCGAACTCCGCCACTGAACCGGGAACGTCTTCAGACACGCGTTCAGACTAAACTCTTGACCGATGCGCAGGGCCCTGGCACGCCGCCGGCCCGGGAGGGAGCCCGTTCATGTCGAGTCGTCCAGACGAGCCCCGCCCGTCGCTGCTGCCCGCGTTCGCCGCCGGAGTCGGGCTCGCCGCGGGAGCGGTCGCTGTCGGGTCCGCCGTCGCCATGGGGGCCGCCTCGGCCCGGGTCGCCTCGGCGCTGGTGCGTCCGTCCCGCCGCCGGCGCGAGACCATCGAGGTCGAGCGCGTCTGGAGCGACGACGACGGCGACTTCATCGAGCTGGCCACCACCCCCGACACCACGCTGGCCGGCGAGCCCGGTCTGTACAGCATCTGGTTCGGCGGGGGAGCCGGGCATGCGGTCGTCGGCGAGATCGTGCAGCAGTCGTGGCGCACGGTCACCCGTCGCATCCTGCGTGTGGACGCCGGGGTGCTGGACGACTCGGTGAGCCGCGTCGCCTGGGGCGGCTGGGTGTGGCTCGATCCGGCCTCGGCGGGCCTGGAGCGTTTCGAGAACGTCGTGATCCCCTCGCCGCACGGCGACTGCCCGGCGTGGCTGGTACCCGGTCGCCGGCGCAGCGCCAAGTGGATGATCCACGTCCACGGCTGGGGCAGCTCCCGTCCGGAGACGCTGCGCAGCGTCAGGCTCGCCGCCGAGCACAACTTCACCTCGCTGGCCGTCACGTATCGCAACGATGCCGACGGCTCTCCGAGCGTCGATCACCGGTACGGGCTCGGCGCCACCGAGTGGGAGGATGCCGAGGCCGCCATCGAGTTCGCCGCGTCCCACGGCGCCAGGCGGATCGTGCTGTGCGGCTGGTCCATGGGCGGGCAGATCGCGCTGCAGACCGCGGCCCGCACCGCGCACCCCGAGCTGATCGCCGGGCTGATCCTCGATTCGCCGGTCGTCGACTGGCGCGAGACGCTGGTCTACCAGGCGGAGTCGTCCGGCATCCCGGATCGGGTGCGCCGGTTGGCGATGGCGATGCTGTCCGACCCGCGGGGGAGCCGCGCGATCGGCCTGGCTGCGCCGGTCGACTGGGACGCCCTGAACTGGGTGAGCCGCGCCGACGAGCTGCGGGTGCCGACCCTCATCCTCCACAGCGACGACGACGGGTACGTCCCCTCGGGCCCGTCCCGCGAGCTGGCGGCCGCCCGCCCCGACCTCGTGACCTTCGTCCCCTTCCAGATCGCGCGCCACACCAAGCTCTGGAATTACGACGGGCCGCGCTGGGAGCGCTCGATCGTCTCGTGGCTGCGCGCACGGAAGCTGTCGGCCGGAGCCGTCGCCCCCATCCCCGAGGCCGAGTAGCGTCGGCCGCGGGCGCGGCGACTGCCCGCCTGCTTGTAACACGACGGAAATGTAACATCCGTTTCGTAACCTTTCCGTCACACGTCCAGGGGAGACCCGTAACGCGCCGCCCGGAGACTGAATGCTAGCTGGGGAGTTTCGGCGGGGCATCCTGCTGTCGACTCCCCGGCCAAGGGAATCAAACAAGCAGAGAGGTATGCACTCACATGGTGGATCCGATTCTTTTGGCAGAATCCACGGCGAACCAGATCGCGGCGAACACCGACGCGATCAACTCGCTGTGGCTTATTGTCGCTGCCGCCCTCGTGTTGATCATGACGCCTGGCGTGGCCTTCTTCTACGGCGGCATGGCTCGCGCCAAGAACACCGTCAGCATGATGATGCTGACCTTCGGGTCGATGTGCCTCGTCGGCGTGCTGTGGGTGCTCTACGGGTACAGCATGGCGTTCAGCAGCGGCAAGGACTGGCTGATCCCGCACGTGCTGGGCAACCCGTTCGCCAGCTTCGGCCTGCAGAACATGCTGGGCATCGGGTCGGGCGGCGCGATGAGCCCCGACTTGAAGTCCCTCGCATTCGTCGGCTTCCAGGCGACATTCGCCATCATCACGGTGTCGCTCATCACCGGAGCGCTGGCGGCCCGCGCCAAGTTCGGCGCGTTCATGGTCTTCACCGGCTTCTGGGTGACGCTCGTGTACTTCCCG
Source organism: Pseudoclavibacter sp. (assembly GCA_047722305.1). Classification (GTDB taxonomy): domain Bacteria; phylum Actinomycetota; class Actinomycetes; order Actinomycetales; family Microbacteriaceae; genus JAKVJE01. Next base: position 33,191 of record JBDNYM010000015.1, read on the forward strand.
GTCGCGAGCTGGGTGTTCAACTTCACGGCCGGCAGCAAGGGGCTGACCGACGGCGGCTGGATCGTCTACGGGCTCGGGGTCAACGACTTCGCCGGCGGCACCGCCGTCCACATCAACGCCGGTGCGGCGGCCTTGGCGATCGTGCTCGTCCTCGGCAAGCGGAAGGGCTTCAGCCCGGACATCCCGGGCATGGGCAGCAACAAGGCGCTCGCTCTGCTGGGCGCGACGCTGCTGTGGTTCGGCTGGTTCGGTTTCAACGCCGGCTCCGAGGCGGCGGTCGACGGCATCGCCGCGGTGGCCTGGGTCAACACCCTGGTCGCCCCCGCTGCCGCCGGACTCGCCTGGGCCATCACGGAGAAGCTGCGCAAGGGCAAGACCACGTCGATCGGGGTCGCCTCGGGCATCGTCGCCGGCCTGGTCGCGATCACCCCGGCCTGCAACATCCTCACCCCGCTCTGGGCCATCGTGCTCGGTCTGCTCGCGGGCGCGGTCTGCTCCTGGGCCATCGACCAGAAGTACAAGCTCGGCTATGACGACTCGCTCGACGTGGTGGGCGTCCACTTCGTCGGCGGCTGGATCGGCACCCTGTACATCGGCATCTTCGGCCAGGGCATCGGTCTGATCAGCACGGGCAGCTTCACCCAGCTCGGGGCGCAGTTCCTCGGGGCGGCGTCCGTGACCGTGTGGTCGTTCGGCATCTCCTGGCTGATCGCCTTCATCATCGATAAGACCATGGGCTTCCGCATCCCGCCCGAGGTCGAGGAGGGCGACGGCATCGACGTGTACCTGCACGGCGAGGTCGCGTACGTGCGCGACTAGGTCTCTCTCGCAGGATCTGCGCAGCGGGTCGGGAGCTTCGGTTCCCGGCCCGTTCGTGCATGTTCGGGCGCGGCTGGGCCGCGCGACGGCCCGGGGATGAGCCCGCAGAGCGCTGCGATCGGGGGGCGGGAAAGCGCGTTGATGCCCCACTGCGCCCTCAGGTGGCGAACTCCGGGGGCATCGGCTAAGGTACATGTGTTGCGCGGTTGGGTTCCGGCCGCACGCGGATGTGGCTCAGTTGGTAGAGCATCACCTTGCCATGGTGAGGGTCGCGGGTTCGAGTCCCGTCATCCGCTCGAGTGAATCGTAAGGTTCGCTTTCGACGTGGAGTTCTTCACGGTGGAGTGGCCGAGTGGCTAGGCAGCGGCCTGCAAAGCCGTATACACGGGTTCGAATCCCGTCTCCACCTCGATGCCCGGATTCCGGGCACTCGGCAGTCATGTCGATTGGGCGATTGGCGCAGTCTGGTAGCGCGCTTCCCTGACACGGAAGAGGTCAGCAGTTCAAGTCTGCTATCGCCCACCACCGATCGTCTCGCGGCTGGCGCTGCGGAGGCCCGCAGCCTTCATCCTCACGGAAACAGCGGGTGCAGCACGGCCAGCAGGACGGCCGCCCAGTGGCACAGGTATGCGACGGCGGTGGCGGCGTGGAACACCTCGTGGAAGCCGAACCGCGTCGGCCAGAAGTTCGGGCGGCGCAGCCAGTAGGCGATCGCCCCGAGCGTGTAGAACAGGCCGCCCACCAGGATGAGCGTCATCATCGGCGCATTCGCCTGAAAGAAGTCGACGACGTACATCATCGCCAGCCACCCCATGGCCAGGTAGAGACCCACGTAGAGCCAGCGCGGCGCGGTGATCCAGAAGACGTTGAACGCGATGCCGAGCACGGCGATCGTCCACACCAAGAAGAACAGGGGCCATCCCTTGGCCGGCGGCAGGGCCAGCAGCGAGATCGGCGTGTACGAGCCGGCGATGAGCAGGAAGATGTTCGCGTGATCGCAGCGCCGCAGCACCTGCTTGGTGCGCGGCGCCCAGGCGACCCGGTGGTACAGGGCCGACATGCCGAACAGCACCGTCGAGGCGATGGTGAAGACCAGCACCGCGAACACGCTCTTCGGACCGCGCGCCCAGATCAGCAGCGAAAGCCCCAACGCCAGCGCGATCGGAGCCATCACCGTGTGGATCCAGCCCCGCCAGGACGGCCGCTGCGTCGGGGCGGGCGCAGCGGCCGTGCCGGAGCCGGCGGCGGGGGGAGTGGGCGTGGAGCCAGTCATGGCCGCGACCCTACGCCGCCGAGATGAATGCGGGACGCATTCGCATCCCGCAGGCGTCCTGGTCCCGAGCCTGGCGTCGGGGGGGGCGCCGCCCGGCCGCCCCGGGCCCCCGGGGGCGGGCCGGGGCCCCCCCCGCCGGCCAGCCCCCCCCCCGCGGCGCCCCCGCGCCGGGCCAGCGGGCCGGGGGCGGGCCGGCGCCGCCCCCCCTGGCGCCGATCTGCCCAGCTGTCCTGAATTCTGCGGGCCCGGCACCCGTGACATGCACCACAAGATTTAGGGGACACACCCGTGTCGCACCCCAACATCTAGTGCTCGGTAGTGGATACTCTTATCTCAGTTAGAGGGAATGAGGATCAATGCTCACCGTGCAACCACGCTCCGAAACCGGCGACGATCAGACCGGCCAGACCCTGCTGCAAGTCGAGAAGCGCGACGGGCGCATCGTCGATTTCGCCGCGGACAACATCGTGCGGGCCGTCCTGTCGGCCTTCGCCGACTGCCAGGAGACGGTCGGCGCCGACGAGCAGGAGCTCGCCCAGCGCATCGCCGCGAAGGTGCGGCGCGAGGTGGCGGGACGCTTCGTCGAACCGGTGCGCATCGACGAGATCCAGAACCTGGTCGAGCACTCGCTCATCGACGAGCACGTCTACGACATCGCCGAGGCCTACACCCACTACCGGCTGCAGCGCGACATCGCGCGGTCGAAGGCCAAAGACGTCAACGAGGCCGTCAAACGGCTGCTCTCCCGCGACAAGACGCTCGTGAACGAGAACGCCAACAAGGATTCGAACGTCTTCGCGACCCAGCGTGACCTGCTCGCCGGCGCCGTGAGCAAGGCGTCCGCGTTCCAGCTCCTGCCGCCGGCCGTCGCGAACGCCCACATGAAGGGCGACATCCACTTCCACGACGCCGACTACAGCCCGTTCACGTCGATGACCAACTGCTCGCTGCCCGACTTCGGCGACATGCTGGCGCGCGGGTTCGTGCTCGGCAACGCCCCCATGGACTCGCCGCGCTCGATCGAGACCGCCGCCACCCAGATCACCCAGATCATCAAGGACATCGCCGGCAGCCAGTACGGCGGTCAGACGGTGAACCGCTGCGACGAGATGCTGGCCCCGTACGCCCGCCTCAACTACCGCAAGAACCTGCAGATGGCTGCGGTGGTGCTGCCCGAGGGCGAGCCCCTCGACGTCGTGCACGCCGTGGTGGACGCGCTGAAGGCCCAGGAACCGGGCTGGCTGCACCTGGATGACGCACCGGCGCTGCCGCCGGACGAGCCGTTCCACGCCGACCGCTCTGAGCTGGGGCAGCTGCGCGAGGTCTACGCGAAGGTGCTCACGCGCAAGAACATCTACGACGCCATGCAGACCATGGAGTACCAGATCAACTCGAACCGGGTCAGCAACGGCCAGACCCCGTTCGTCACGGTGGGCTTCGGGCTGGGGACGTCGTGGTTCGCCCGCGAGATCCAGCGCGCCATCTTCCTGAACCGCATCCGGGGTCTCGGGGCAGAGCGCCGCACGGCGATCTTCCCGAAGCTGGTGTTCACCATCAAGCACGGGGTCAACGCCGATCCGGCCGACCCCAACTACGATCTCAAACAGCTCGCGCTGGAGTGCTCGGCCAAGCGCATGTACCCCGACGTGCTGTTCTACGAGAACATCATCGCCACCACCGGCTCATTCAAGGCCCCGATGGGCTGCCGCAGCTTCCTGCAGGCCTGGACCGACCCCAAGACCGGAAAGGACGTGGAGGACGGCCGCATGAACCTCGGCGTCGTCACGGTGAACGTCCCGCGCGTCGCCCTGGAGGCGCACGGCGACCGCGACCGGTTCTGGAAGCTGCTCGAGCAGCGACTGGCCGTCGCCCACCGGGCGCTGCAGTTCCGCATCGAGCGGTGCCGCGAGACCGAGCCCATCAACGCCCCGACGCTGTATCAGCACGGCGCGTTCGGCCGGCTCGGCCCGCACGACTCGGTCGACGAGCTGTTCGCGCACAGCCGCTCGACCATCTCGCTGGGCTACATCGGCCTGTTCGAGGCGACGGCGTGCTTCTTCGGCAAAGACTGGGTCACCGACGCGGGGTGGGATGAGGATGCCCGCCAGTTCGCCCTCTCGATCCTCCAGCGCATGACCGCCGCCTGCCGGGAGTGGGAGGACGCCGAGGGCTACCACTACTCCGTGTACGGGACGCCCGCCGAGAGCCTGACCGACCGCTTCGCGCGCCTGGACCAGGAGAAGTTCGGCATCGTGGACGGGGTCACCGACCACGACTTCTACACGAACAGCTTCCACCGGCCGGTGTGGATCTCCGGCGAGCAGACGCCCGGCGGGGGAGCGATCTCGAAGCTGCGCTTCGAGCAGCCGTTCCTGAAGTACTCGGCCGGCGGCCACATCGTCTACGTCGAGTATCCGGCGCTGCAGCAGAACACCGCGGCGCTGGAGGCGGTGTGGGACTACGCGTACCGCATCGGCATCGACTACCTGGGCACGAACACGCCCATCGACCGCTGCTACGACTGCGGCTACGAGGGCGACTTCCGCGCCACCGCCGACGGGTTCGCCTGCCCCGAGTGCGGCAACAGCGACCCGGCCCGGTGCGACGTCACCAAGCGCACCTGCGGCTACCTCGGCAACCCGGTGCAGCGTCCCATGGTGCACGGCCGGCACGAGGAGATCGCCCACCGCGCCAAGCAGATCGACGGCGTGACCGGCCATGTGGCCCTGCCCGACGGGACCAGCCGCACCTGGTGGGACGGCGAGCCGGAGGACTGATGGGGCGCCATTTCCTCGACTTCGCGCCCGGCGATGAGCATCGCGGGCCCGGCGTCCCCTGCGCCTCGGCGAACAACCCGGCGGCTGGGCAGTGGGACGGCCGGAAGCTCAGCGATCGGATGATCGCCGACTACAAGCCGTTCGTCGCCACCGACGGCCAGGGCATCCGCTGCTCGCTGTACGTGTCGGGCTGCCTGTTCCAGTGCGAGGAGTGCTGGAACACGTCGATCCGCAGCTTCCGGGCCGGGCACGAGTACACCGACGAACTCGAGCAGCAGATCATGACGGATCTGGCGGAGCCGTACGTGCAGGGCATCAGCTTTCTCGGGGGGGAGCCCCTGCTCAACACCCCGGTGCTGCTGCCGCTGGCCCGTCGTATCCGTGCTGAGTTCGGCGGCACCAGAGATATCTGGTGCTGGACGGGCTACACCTGGGAGGAACTGCAGCGCCCCGGCGAGACGCCCGACAAGACCGAGCTGCTAGAGCTGGTGGACGTGCTCATCGACGGGCGCTTCATCGTCGCGCAGAAGGACTCGCTGCTGCAGTTCCGGGGCTCCGCCAACCAGCGCATCATCGACGTGCCCGCCTCCCGCCGCGCCGGCCGTCCCGTGATCTGGGGCGGCCTGCACGACCTGGCCCGCCGCATCCCCGAGCTGTACGGGAAGCAGCGGGCGGCGGCCGAGGGGACGAGCTGAGGCCCGGCCCGTTCTGCCTCTATCGTCTTTCGCGTTCGTCTTTCGCGGTGAATCAGCCGCTTTACGGTAGCTCTGCCGCCCATGAGGGGGATCGGCAGGACCGGGGCGGCGCGGTGAATCAGCCGCTTCACAGTAGTTCTGCCGCCAGCGCAGCTGCTGTGGCAGATATACGTGTGCTGTGGCAGATATACGTGCGGTTTTGTTGATTCACCGCGCATTCACTCTGCGCATTCACCGTGCTGCCGGGTGCTGCCGGTCGGGGACTCCGGGCCGGGAGCCTGCCGGTGAGTGACGACCGCCCCTGTACCTCCCTGAATCAGCCGCGTCGCCGTGTTTCTGCCGCCGATGCCGGCACCGGTGGCAGAAACACGTGCCCGGTGGCAGAAACACGCGCTGTTTAGCTGATTCACCGTGCGACCGGGCCGTGCGACGGGGTTGCGCAACTGGGCCGTGCGACCGAGCCGGTCGGCCGGTCGGCGGGCCGGCCCCCCGCAGCCGCACGCCGTACCAGCCTCACGCCTTGCGCATGTAGGCCCGCACGGTGAGCGGCGCGAAGATCGCCACGATGACGAGCGCGCCCAGGATGGTGAGCCACACGTCCCCGCCGATGGTGCCGGTGTTGGCGAGCTGGCGCACCCCGGTCACGAGGTGCGAGATGGGGTTCACCTGCGCGAACCATTTCAACGCGGCGGGCAGGGTGTCGACCGGCACGTAGGCGTTGGACAGGAAGGTCAGCGGGAACAGCACCAGCATCGAGATGCCCTGCACGCTGGATGCGGTGCGCGCGATCACGCCGAAGAAGGCGAAGATCCAGCTCACCGCCCACGACGCGAAGATGACGAGCAGCCCGGCGAGCACCACCATCCCGAGCCCGCCGGCGGGGCGATACCCGATGATGACGCCCATGACGAGCGTGAGCAGCGTGGCGATCGCATACCGCACGGTGTCGGCGAGCAGCGCCCCGGCCAGGGGCGCGATGCGGGCGATGGGCAGCGATCCGAAGCGGTCGAACACGCCCTTGTCCATGTCCTCCCGCAGCTGGGTGCCGGTGACGACCGAGGTGGTAATGACGGTCTGCACCAGGATGCCGGGGATGAGCTGCGGCAGGTACGACTGCACCCCGCCGGCGATGGCGCCGCCGAAGATGTAGGCGAACATGACGGTGAACACGATCGGCTGGAACACGACGTCCACCAGCTGCTCGGGGGTGCGGCGAATCTTGATGAGGCCGCGCCCGGCCATGGTGATCGAGTTGGCGATGGTCTGCCGCAGCGAGGTGCGGTTGCGCAGGTCGCGCTGGGATGGGGGCGTGATGGTCTGGATGGCGGTCATGCGCGGGGTCCTTCCGAGGCGAAGTTAGTTTCAAGTTCAGGTTGAACGTCAGATTCGTGATCGGCAGCCGCATCGGCGCCGTGCCCGGTGATGGCGAGGAACACCTCGTCCAGCGTGGGCTTCTGCACACTGAATTCTCCGAGGTGGATGCCGGCGTCGCGGAAGGCGACCAGCAGGTCGGCGACGCGGTCGGCATCCTGCATGGGGACGGTGATGCGCGCCGCCTCCGGCGAGAGCGAGCCCGGGGTGCCGAGGACGCCGGTGATGATCCGCTGGGCGTCCGCCAGCCGTCCCGCGTCGGTCAGCCGCAGCATCAGGGACGAGGTGCCCACCGATGCCTTGAGCTCGTCGGCGGTGCCCTCCGCGACCACGCGGCCGCGGTCGATGACGGCGATGCGGTCGGCGAGCTGGTCGGCCTCGTCGAGGTACTGCGTGGTGAGCAGCACGGTCGACCCGGTGGCGACGAGTTCGCGGATGGTGTCCCACATCTGCCCGCGGGTGCGGGGGTCGAGGCCGGTGGTGGGCTCGTCCAGGAAGATCAACGGCGGTTGCGAGATGAGCGAGGCGGCGAGGTCGAGCCGGCGCCGCATCCCGCCCGAGAACTTCTTCAGCGGGCGGGATGCCGCCTCGGTGAGCCCGAAGCGCTCGAGCAGGTCGGCGGCCTTGGCCTTCGCGTCGCGCCGGGACAGCCCGAGCAGGCGGGCGAAGATGACCAGGTTCTCGGTGGCCGAGAGCGTGTCGTCGACGGATGCGTACTGCCCGGTGACGCCGATCAGCTGGCGCACGATCTGCGCCTCGGAGACCACGTCGTGCCCGAACACGGTCGCGTGGCCGCCGTCGGGCCGCAGCAGCGTGGCCAGCATCGAGATCGTGGTGGTCTTCCCGGCGCCGTTCGGGCCGAGCACGCCGTAGACGGTGCCGGCCGGCACCTGCAGGTCCACGCCGTCCACGGCCCGGTTGCTGCCGAACGTCTTGACGAGGCCGTGGGCCTCGACCGCGAGTGGGGAAGTCAGGGAGCTGCTCATCATCGTCCTTCCGTCTCGGGGTCGTCGCCCCGGTCGAATCCAGGGTCGCGGCGGGGGTCGTAGGGGCGTCCGTGGGGACCGCCGCCGCGGCCGCCGCGGCCTCCGGGACCACGCCGGCGGCCTCCGGGACCGAAGCCCCAGGGGCTGTCGTCGGACTGGAGCCAGGCCTCGCGCAGCGACCGCAGCCGCTGGTCGATGCCGCCGGGGAAGCGGGCCTCCAGCCCGTCGATGACCCGGTCGAGCAGCTCGGCGAGGCGGGAGCGCTCGGCATTGTCGAGCATGGAGAAGGGGTCGTCGTCGAGGAGGTCGCCCTGGGCGTCGATGGCGCGCCGACCCGCGGCGGTGATCTCGACGACGGCGGTGCGCCGGTCGTCCGGGTCGGGGCTGCGGCGCACCAGCTCGGCGTCCTCGAGCTTGCGCAGCAGCTCGGCGAGCGACTGCGAGCGGATGCCCAGCAGATAGGCGAGTTCTTTCTGCGCGATGGGGGAGCGCAGCGCCAGCAAGCGCAGCACGCGGCCCTGGCCCTCGAAGACGCCCTGTCGGCCTCCCTGATGGCCGTGCGGATGCGCGTGGTGATGGCGCAGGCGGGCATCTCCGCGGCGCAGCAGGATGAACAGGTAGAAGAGGCGTCCGTCGAGGCTGCCGCTCGGGGTCGCGGGGGTGCCGGGTCCGTTGGGGCCGGCCG
>JBDNYM010000016.1:0-27822 GCA_047722305.1 Pseudoclavibacter sp.
GATGCGCCAGACCGTCACGCGTGAGATCGTGACGTGTTCTCGGGTGAGCAGCTCGACGATGGTGTCCGCGCCCGCGTCGAGACCGTCCGCGACCAGTTCGTCTCGGAGTGCCACGATTCGGTTGCGGACAGCGGGCCCGGTCGCGGTGGGGGTGGTGCGGGGGCGTCGTGAGCGGGGCTTAAACGCGTCCTCGCCCTCGGTGAGCCAGCGGTGATGCAGTTTGTGCACGAGGGTCTTGGAGACGCCGTAACGGCGGGCGACCTCGCCGTAGGACAGGTTCTGAACGGTGACGGCTTTGATGAGCACCTCGTACTTGGCCATCGTCCACGATGACCCGAGACCTGCCCGCGCGCACGACCAGATCGTTCACGATGACCCGAGACACCCGTTCACGAAGTCCTGAAACCAGACACCTCCGTTCCCGCTCGGGGTTCTTGCTCGGGGCCGCACTGCCAACGAGCCCATCCCGTCCAGAACCCGACGGCTCCCTCCGTTCCCACCGGGGTTGCACATCCTGCACATCCCACCCTGAACCCGCTCGCCAATCTCAGGGTATCCAGCCCCGTTCAGCCGAACTCAGGCACCACGTCCCCTGAGTTTGGCCGATCCCCTGAGCTCGGCGGTGATCACGGGGCCGGCGCCACCGGGTGCATACCCGGCCCGGGCCGGCGTCACTCCCCGGCGTCGAGCCCCACGGCCTGTGCCATGACCTGCCCGACGGGGGCGTGGATGATGAGATCGGCGCTGGTGTCGGCGGGGGTGGGCGTCTTGTTGATGAGCACGAGGTGGTGGCCCGAGTAGTACCGGATGAGCCCGGCTGCGGGGTACACCTGCAGCGAGGTGCCGGCGACGATGAGCAGGTCGGCGGCGCGGATCCACGAGACGGCCTGTTCGATGACGGCCTCGTCGAGGCCCTCTTCGTACAGGACGACGTCGGGGCGCACCATTCCGCCGCAGGCTTTGCAGCGGGGCACCCCGGTGGTGCGGTACATCCAGTCGCGGGTGTAGGAGCGTCCGCAGTCGACGCAGTAGTTGCGCATGGTGGTGCCGTGCAGTTCGGCGACGCGGTGGGTGCCGGCCATCTCGTCCAAGCCGTCGATGTTCTGGGTGACGACCCCGAGCAGCTTGTCGTCGCGCTCCAGCTGGGCGAGGGCGAGGTGGGCGGCGTCGGGCCGTGCGTCGGGGTAGATGAGCTTCTCCCGGTAGAAGTCGAAGAACGTGGCCGGGTCGCGCTCCATGAAGCTGTGGGAGACGACCTCTTCGGGGCGCAGCGTGCGTCGGTAGGCCTCCGAGTAGATGCCGTTGGCGCTGCGGAAGTCGGGGATGCCGGATTCGGTGGACACCCCGGCGCCGCCGAAGAACGTGATGCGACGGCTGGCGGCGATGAGGCGGGTGAGTTCTGCGATGGGATCCGGGCTGGCAGTCATGCGCCCAGACTAGGCTCGACGCCCGCCGCTCGGCACCCTCTTTGCGGCGCCGGCCGGCAGCCCGATCACCGGCCGGCAGTCCGGTTCCGCGCGTTCTCGACCTCCGTTCATCTTGCGCCGTTAGGCTCGTGCCGGGACCTCCCGGGCCCGGGCGAGGTCGTCGGCCTCACCAATGATGATTCCAGCGATGCGGCGGCAGTGCTCCGCCCGGCTGCCAGTATGAGGAAAGGCCGAGGATGACGACCCCTGTGGAGACAACGGAGCCCATCGCCCGCGCGGCGGGGCTGGTGAAGACCTATGGCAAGGGCGACACCCTGGTGCACGCCCTGCGCGGGGTGGACGTCGAGTTCCAGCGTGGCCAGCTGACGGCGATCATGGGCCCGTCCGGTTCGGGCAAGTCGACCCTGATGCACTGCATGGCGGGCCTGGACCGGGTCACGTCGGGCACGGTGGAGGTGGCCGGCGAGGTGACGAGCTCGATGTCCGAGCGGCAGCTCACCCGGCTGCGGCGCACGCGGCTGGGCTTCATCTTCCAATCGTTCAACCTCATCCCGACCCTCAGCGCCCAGGAGAACATCCTGCTGCCGCTGACCATCGCCCGCCGCAAGGTCGATCAGGCGTGGTTCGACCGCGTGATCGACGTGGTAGGGCTCCGGGACCGCCTCAAGCACCGTCCTGCGCAGCTCTCGGGCGGCCAGCAGCAGCGCGTTGCCTGCGCCCGGGCCCTGGTGAGCCGGCCGGCGGTGGTCTTCGCCGACGAGCCCACCGGCAACCTCGACTCGGTGTCGTCGCGCCAGGTGCTCGGCTTCCTGCGCACCTGCGTGGACGACTTCGGCCAGTCGATCATCATGGTCACCCACGACCCCACCACGGCCGCCTACGCCGACCGGGTGCTGCTGCTCGCCGACGGGCAGATCGTGGAGGACATTCCGCACGCCACCGAGGACGTCATCCTCGACGCCCTCCGCCGCCACGCGCCGGTTCCCGCTGGCGCCGACGCCGCCGACGCTGCCGACGCCGCATAGGGGGCGGGATGTTCAAGACCACCTACCGGGGCGTGCTGCAGCACCCCGTCCGCTTCCTGCTCTCGGTCATCGCCGTGGTGCTGGGCGTCGCCTTCATCACGGGCGTATTCGCCCTGCGAACCAGCCTGGCCGACACCTTCTCCAGTATCACCGAATCGGGATATACGGCCGACGTGTATGTGCGGGGCGCGGCGATCTCCGGTCAAGCCGACACCGCGGCCTCCGCCTCCGCATCCGGGGGCGGGTCGCACCAGCGCATCCCCACATCTCTGGCCGACCGCATCGCCAAGGTGCCCGGCGTGAAGCACGTGACCCCGTCCATGCAGGGCTCCGGGGTGCTGGTCGGTTCCAACGGCACCGCCGTGACCACCTCGGGAGCGCCCACGCTCTTCCTCGGCATGGACCCGGGCGAGCCCCACGGCTCCCTCACCCTGGTGCGGGGGCACGCGCCTACTGGCGACGACGAGATCGTGCTCGAACAGCACGCCATGAAGCAATCGGGCTGGAAGATCGGCGACACGGCCACGATCATCGTCGCCAACCAGGTGAAGCAGGCGCGGGTCGTCGGCGAAGTCAAATATTCCGCTGCCGGGATGGGTGTGCTGCTGGTGGGAGTGTCGCCGCAGTTCGCGATGCAGGAGTTCAACCCCGACGGCACCGTGGCCTCCCTGGCCGTGTACGGCAACGGCGGTCGGAGCCAGCAGGATCACCTGCGACTCGCCCGCAGCGTCGCGCGCGCCCTGTCGGACGGCGGCTCGGTCAAGACCCAGGCCGACGAGGCCGGCTACGCCGCGACCGCGGTCGATGGCACGAACGGCGGCGTGGTGGTCAACACCGTCGAGAAGATGCAGGCCGAGACCAACGAGACCATCAACCAGGTGCTCGGGTTCGTCAGCACCTTCCTGCTGGTGTTCGCGGTCCTCGCCCTGTTCGTCGGGGCTTTCATCATCGCCAACACCTTCACCCAGTCGGTGAAGCAGCGCACGCGTGAGTTCGCCGTGCTGCGGGCCATCGGGGCGTCGCCGGCGCAGGTGTTCACCTCGGTGGTGCTGCAGTCGGTGATCGTCGGGTTCGCCGGGTCGCTGCTGGGGTTGGCCGGCGGCGTCGGGCTCATCGCCCTGGTGCGGCAGGCGCTCGCGGCGATGGGATCCCAGCTCAGCGCGGCGACCCCTATCGACGGCCAGACCGTCGCGGTGGCCATCGTCACCGGCGTGGTCGTGACGGTGCTGGCCTCGCTGGCGCCGGCGCGCACCGCCGCCGAGGTGCCCCCAGTGGCCGCCATGCAGGAAGAGTCCGGGCCCGAGAAGCCGCTCACCTGGCGGGGCATCATCGGCTCGGCGATGATCGCTGGCGGCGTGGTCTGCACCATCTGGGCGGCCGCGCTCGGTGATGGTGCCGGCCCGTTGCTCGGGCTCGGCGCCGGGCTGGTGCTCATCGGCGCGCTCGTGGCCCTGCCACTGGCCGTCTCCGCGGTGACGGCGGTGATCGGCTGGCCGTTCCGGGTGCTGCTGCCCCCGCTGGGCGCACTCGCCCAGGGCAACGTGCGGCGCAACCCCCGTCGCAGTGCCTCCACCGCCAGCGCTCTGATGATCGGGATGGCGCTGGTCGGCGCCGCGGCGGTGCTGGCCTCGTCCACCACCGCTTCGGTGGCGGCCATCGTCAGCCAGTCCATGAAATCCGACTACATCGTGCAGTCGGCGACCTACCAGCTCCCCGCCGGCTTCCAGCAGGAAGTCGAACAGCTCTCCGACGTCAAGCGGGTGGATGTGCTGACCTACGGCTTCGGCCCCGGCCAGATCAGGGTCGGCGGCAAGAGCATGGAGTCGGCGACCCTCAGCCCGGGGGCGCTCGACCACTCGCTGGCCGCTCCGGCGCTGGAGGGCACGTCGGCGGCGCTCGACCGCGGCGAGGCCCTGGTGCAGAAGACCTCGGCCAAGGACAACCACTGGAAGGTGGGCGATCGCCTGAAGCTGACCTCGGCCGACGGGTCGGTCACGCGGACGGTGCGGGTCGGCGGCATCCTCGACGACACCTCCTTCATCGGGGTGCCGATCACCCTCGACCAGACCACCTTCAACGCCCTGATCCCGCTCGCCCAGCAGCGGCACGACAACGCGCTGTTCATCACCGGGGCCAGCGGGGTGTCGAAGTCTTCGCTGCACTCGCAGCTGGTGAGGCTCGCCAAGCCGTACTACGTGCTGAGCATCATGGACCAGCAGCAGTTCGTCTCCAACCGCGCCGACCAGGTGCAGAGCGTGCTCGGCATCCTCTATGCCCTGCTGGCCATGTCGATCGTGATCGCCATCCTCGGCATCGTGAATACCCTGGCCCTGTCGATCATCGAGCGCACCCGGGAGATCGGGCTCATGCGCGCCGTGGGGCTCGGCCGACTGCAGCTGGCGGTGACGATCACCATCGAGTCGGTGGTCATTGCGGTGTTCGGGGCGGCGGTGGGGCTGCTGATCGGGGTCGGGGTGGCCTCCGCTCTGCCATCCGTGCTGTCCTCCAGCGGGCTCAGCGCGCTGGCCATCCCCTGGGGGCAGCTGGGCGGGTTCCTCCTGCTCTCCGCCCTGGTCGGGGTGCTGGCGGCCGTCGTGCCGGCTATCCGGGCCGCCCGGCTGCCGGTGCTGAAGGCGATCGTGGCGGAGTGAGCGGAGACGGGACCGCGGTGCGGGTCGCCCTACGCGCCGGTGCCAGTGGCGCCGGCAGCCGCGGGAAAGTCTCCTCTGGGGTGAGGATCCTGGCTCAGCGCCCGGTCTTCCTGGTGGCCGAGCGGGGAGAGGACGGTCCGGCCGGTTCGGAGCCAGCTGCTGTGGAGCCGCGGCCCGCGGCACTGCTGCGCGCCTTCGCCGACCTGGCGGGCCGGAACGTGTCCGTCGCCGAGGCGGTCTCGAGCGTGCACAGCGCCGTGGCGGCGCACGCCGGGGGACGCACGGGCTCCGGGGCTCTGCTGGCCGGGGTCATCCTGGTGGCCGGCCCGAGCGGCCCGGCCTGGCTCGCGATCGAGCCGGGCGGCGCCGAGGGGGCGGGCGTGCACCGGCTGAACGGCGATCGGCTGCAGCCGCTCTCCCCGTCTGGGGCACTGCCGCCGGGAGGCGCGCAGGTGCCGGGCTGTTCGCTGGTGCCCGTCGTCCATGGGGATCGCCTGCTGGTGGGGTCGGCCGGGCTGCGGCGGACGCTCGGAGACGAGGCGCTGCGCGCCGGGCTGGTCATGGGCGGCACGCCGCAGTCGACGGCGGACGCGCTGGTCGCGACCGCCTCGGAACGGGGCGAGCTCTGGGCGGCGGCGATCGTGCTCGACGCCGAGATCGCCGCCCCGCGGCCTGCCGGCCCGGCTCCCGTTTCGGCCGCGGTGGTCAGGGGTGCCGCCGCGGCCGCAGGTGGCGAGGCTGCCGCCGCGGCTGCGGCCGAGACGACCGACGCCACGGTGAGCATCGGACGGCCGGACGCCACGGTGGACATCGGGCGCTGGCCCGACACCAGACGAATCCCCGGCCGCGGGAGTTCTCCACAGCCCTGAGGGCGCCCCGCCCGGTGACGGGCGGATCGGGTAGGCTGATGCTGTCTCCGGCTTCCAAGGAGAAACTACATGGCCAAGCGACTTCCCGGCCCTCCCCCGCGGTTGGCCGGATACTCCTATGTGCGTCCGCTCGGCACGGGCGGGTTCGCCGACGTGTTCATGTACGAGCAGGAGATGCCGCGACGGGTCGTGGCGGTCAAGGTGCTGCTCTCTGCCGGGGTCGATGCCGAAGTCGTCCGGATGTTCAATGCGGAGGCGGACGCGATGGCGAAGCTGAGCGCGCATCCGTCCATCCTGACCGTCTACGAGGCCAGCATCGCTCCGGACGGGCGCCCCTATCTGGTGATGGAGTACTGCCCGCGGTCGCTTGGGGGCTACCGCACCCTCCACCTGTCGGTGGCGGAGACGCTGCGCATCGGCGTGAAGATTTCGTGTGCCCTGGAGACGGCTCACCGGTCGCGGATGCTGCATCGGGACATCAAACCCTCGAATATTCTCTTCACGGCATACAACACTCCGGTGCTCTCTGACTTCGGCATCGCCACGGCGATCGGGCCGCAGCGGCGAGAGGGCCGGACGGCGATGTCGGTGCCCTGGAGCGCGCCCGAGATCGTCTCGGAAGAGAGCACCGGCTCGGTCGCGACCGAGGTGTGGTCGCTCGGGGCGACGCTGTACTCCCTGCTGGCGAGCCGGAGCCCGTTCGAGACCGGTGGCCACGAGTCGCGCGACCGGCTGGTGGCCCGCATCCGCCGCGCCCGCTACACGCCGGTCGATCGCGTCGACGTCCCTGCGCAGCTGCAGGATCTGCTGCGCCGGACGTTGAGCGCCGCCCCCGCGAACCGCCCGGGCAGTGCGCTGGAGGTGGCGCAGGGGCTCCAGGGCGTGGAGACCGCCCTCGGGCTGCCTCCCACGCCGCTCGAAGTCGTCGCGGAGGAGTGGGCGCAGGCCGGCCTGCGCGTCACCTTCGACGATGAGCATGTGCGGGGCGTGCGCCGATCGACGGTCGGGTACGTCGCGCGGCGGCCGGCGGCCGCGCCCGGCGAGGGGGACGCGGCCGCGGCTCCGGCTGGCCCGCGGCGTCTGCGCCGGGCCTGGGTGGCGCTCGCGCTCGGCGCCGCCGTGCTGGCGGGGGTGCTCGTATGGCTCATCGCGGTGCGGTGAGGGCGCCCCGGAGGCGGTCGGCCTGGGTGTGGACGGTGGTGTCGGCCATCGTCGCGGTGGTGGCCGTCGGTGCGCTGCTCGCCCAGGGGTTCGTCCGGCAGCAGGTGCGCACCACGCAGCCGCAGGTCTGGGTGGCCGACGCGCAGGGACCGTACTACGGCGCGGTCAACTCGGACATCTCCGAGATCGGCAGCGTGGGGAAGGGCAACTCCGCGACGTTCTCTGTCTCCGGGGTGGTGCAGGACGGCTCGGACGTCCTCGTCTACAGCGATCAGCACCGGCTCGTCCGCGTCAATCCGGCGGCGCCGCAGAGCGTGAACGCGGGCGACAAGATCGGCACGCTCCCCGGCGGCGCGGACCGCGTCCTGTCGAACGGCGGCTACGCGGCCTTCCTCAACACCGGCTCCGGGCTGCTCCAGGGCGGCACCGTGCGGGATGCGGCGTCCGGACGCCTGCAGACCGTCGTCGCGGGCTCCGGCGGCACCTCCGCCGGGAAGAAGGCGGACGGTTTCGCCGCCGCCGCCCTGACGGAACGCGGCGACGTCTGGGGCGTGACCTCCGCGGGCGTGCTCGTGACCTACAGCCTGACCGAGCGGAAGCGCACCGCGCACACCAAGACCGGGCTGCGCCTGGCCGGGGGCGGGACCGACCAGCTCACCGTGTTCGGCGACCACTGGGCGGTGCTCGAGACGCCGGCCACCGGAGCCCCGACGCTGTACCTGGACGGGCGCAGGTCGTCTGTCGCGGTCGACCGCTCGGCCCGGCTCGCACAGGCCAGCACGCAGGCCGGCACCCTCGCGATCGCCACCGCGCAGGGGCTGCGCCGTCTGGACGCCGCGGGCGCCTCGCAGGGCGCGCCGACCAAGGCGACCGGGGCACCGGCGCAGCCCGTCTACCTGGGGTCGTGCCTGTATGCAGCCTGGGGCGATGGCGCCCAGACCACCGTCTCCACCTGCGGGCGGGTGCAGTCGCTCGCAGGGTCCCCGCAGCGCGGTCAGGATGCGAAGCTCGCCTTCATGGTCAACGGCGGCACCGTGGCGCTGAACGAGACCGCCAACGGCGTGGTCTGGCTGCAGACGGGGAAGCACCGCTGGAAGCTGGTGCGCAGCTCGCTCGACTGGACGGCGACCGACGACCAGCAGGTCGCGGCGTCCACCCAGCAGGATCAGGAGGCCAGCACCAACCAGTGCCCGGTCCCGGCCACCGGTGCGGCGGCCCAGTTCGGGGTGCGTCCCGGCCAGCTCGCGTCGCTGCCCGTGCTCATCGGGGCGACGGACCCGAACCGGGGCGACGTGGTGACGCTCGTCGACGACCCGGCGCCGAGCTGGTCCGGCACGAGCCTGGGCGACCTGGCGGTCTCCGACAACGGGCAGGGGCTGTCGCTGCAGGTCACCGCCCCTTCCGGCACGGCGGAGATCCATTACCGGATCACCGACGGCAGCGACTGCCGGGTCGACGGAGTGGCGCAGGTGACGGTGCGCGCGCCGGACGCGCTCGGAGAGGCCCCGGTGTGGCGGCAGGCCGGCGCGGATCCGACGGCGGGGCTGCAGGTGGCGCCCGGTTCGACGGTGAGCTTCGACGCGCTGTCCGGTTGGGTGGACCCCGACTCCGATCCGATCTTCCCCAAGTCGGTGACCGTGGCCGGCCCGGGTCGCGCCGTGGTCACCGCGGAGGGGCGGGTGGTCTACCAGGCGGACCCCGGCCAGGCGGCCGGGGCGGTGACGGTGCAGGTGACGGTCGCCGACAGCCACCTGCTCGCGGGGCCCCCGCGCTCGGTGCAGATCGCCGTGACTCCGGACCCGGCGCTCGCCGCCGAATCGTTTGCGCGCACCGTGTCGGCGGGCACGACCGCGACGGTCGATCTGCGACCCCACGTCAGCGGTCTCGGCAGCGACGGCGGCGTCGGGATGCGGCTCGGCGATGTGCAGGTGCGGCCCGGGGACGCCGGGGCGGTGCAGGCCCGGGCCGATCCCATCCAGATGACCGTCTCCATCACCGCTGGCCAGCCGGGCACGTACCCGCTGACCTGGCAGGTGTCCTCCGGCTCCCAGACCGCGACGGCGAAGCTCTGGGTGCAGGTGCTCGACCCGGCGAAGGGCTCGCTGAGCACCTCCCCGATCACCGTGTATCTGTCGCCGGACCAGGATGCGACCGTCGATCCGCTTTCCGTGGTCGGCAACCCCGGGGGCGGGGTGCTGCAGATCGGCGACACCACCGCCACGGAGCTCGCCGACCCCCAGAACGCCCTGGTGGCCCAGACCGTGCGCGGGGGCGAGCTGCGCGTCAGCGGTCGCACCCGGGACGACGGCGAGGGGCTCATCGGGTCGTTCCGCTACCCGGTGAGCGACGGCGCCCACAGCACGGTGGGGCAGGCGACCGTCTTCGAGCAGGCGGCCGCGACGTCGTTCCAGCCGATCGCGGCGGCCGATCGCGCCACGGTGCGGGCGGGCGAATCCGTCGATATCCCCGTGCTCGACAACGACGTGGCTCCGGCGGGAGCCACCCTGAGCCTCGACCCCCGCTACTACACCGACAACCAGTACGGGCTCGGCTTCCCCTCCCAGCGCGTCTACCGCTACGTGGCGCCGGACGAGCCGGGCCAGTACACCATGACGTACCGCGTGTACTCGCTCGGCCATCCCGAGCAGGGCGCGTTCGGCAGCATCAGCATCACCGTGGTGGCCGCCGATGGCACCGACCACGATCCGCAGCCCCAGGACATCGATGCCCGCGTGCCTGCGCAGGGGTCGGTCGATGTGACGGTGCCGACCGCCGGCGTCGACCCGGACGGAGACTCCGTCTCCGTGCAGAGCATCGGTGCTCCCTCGGGGCACGGGCAGGCGCAGCTGCTCGCCGACGGCACGGTGCGGGTGACGAGCTCGGACGGCCAGGGGCCCATCCTGTTCGACTACACGGTCTCGGACGGGCACGGCGGCACGGGCACGGCGAGGATCCGGGTGGCGGTGCTGGCCGGCCAGTCGTCCGCCCCCGTCGCCTTCACCGACTACCTGGAGGCGGGCCCCGGCCAACCGGTGAGCATCGACCCGACGCTGAACGACGCGGCGCCGGACGGCGGGGCGCTGCACGTCGACGCGGTGTCGCCGGCGGGGCCGCGGCAGTCGGCCGAGGACGCCTCCCCGGCGCCCGGCGGTCCGTCCGCGCCGCAGCGCCGCGGCAAGACGAACGTGTTCACGTTCACGGCCGACCGGGCGGGGCGCTCCGTGTACTCGTATCTGGTCTCCACGCCGGCCGGCGGGGTGGCGCAGGGCACGATCGTGCTCAACGTCTCCGCCGTGGCCCTGCCGCAGTACCCGACGGTGCTCGACTCGACCGTCCAGGCCCGCGACTTGACCGGCGACGCCTACACGGTGAATGTCATCAGCGACCGGACGATCTGGTCGGGCTCCGAGCGGCTGCAGCTCTCGCTGCACGGGCGCCCGGCGGGAACGCGGGTGTCGGGGGACCAGTCGATCAGCGGGTCGCTGACCGGACAGGCGCAGACGGTCCCGTTCGCGGTGACGGTGGACACGGCCGACGACCCCACCACCAAGCGGCCGGTGGTGTCCTTCGCGCTGCTGCACGTGCCGGCCGCCCAGCAGGTCCTGCCCGAGCTGCGGAACCCGAATGCGGTGTACCGCGTTGACGAGGATGCGTCGGTGTCGGTCGATCTGGCGACGGCCGTGGTGCCGATGACGGGACGCACGCTGGAAGTGACCGACGCAGCCGCGGCCGGGTCGCGCTCGGCGGCGACCTGCCGGGTGCAGGGGACCACGGTGGTCTACGCCGCCGGCGCGGGGGCGCCCGACTCGGACGGCTGCCTGGTGCAGGCCCGCTGGAAGGGACAGTCGGCCGCCGCGCAGCTGCTGCTGCACATCCAGGTGCAGCTGAAGCATGCGCCGCCGGTGCTGAGCAGTGCGCGCATTGCGGCGGTCGCCCCGGCCGAGACCCAGACCGTGGACCTGCGCAGCTTCGTGAGCTGGAGCGCGGGGGACACGGCGAAGCTCTCGCTGTCGTGCTCCGCCCAGGACGAGAACGCGAGCGTCTCGTGCTCCGGCACCCAGGCCACGGTGACGGTGAGGCCGGACGCCGAGCAGGGGGCCGTCCTGGCGTTCCCGGTCAAGGTGACGTCGCCGGCGTTCTCCCCGCAGCCGGCCGCCACCATGTCGGTGCAGGTGGCCACGCTGCCGGCTATCGGGCTGGATGCGGCCACCCTGACCGCCGACGCCTCCCAGAGCGGCGGGGCGTCCGTGCAGGTCAGCATGGATGCGCTGGGGCCGAATGCGCGTGCGTCCCGCTACCAGCCGGTGAGCCTGGTGGGCGGCTCCGTGGCGTTCGCCGACCCGGGGGTGAGCGGGCAGCTCGACGGCTCGCGCATCACGGTGAGCATCTCCCAGTCGGCGACCGGCGGCGTCAAGGCGGGCACGTACGGCATCGTCGACGCGCAGGGGAACCACGGCACCGGACGCATCGAGGTCACCTACCGGGCGCTGCCGGGGACGCCGAGCGGCGTCGCGCTGCAATCGGTCGACGCGGGCTCGGTGACCCTGCAGATCACCCCGCCGGCGACGGATTCGAGCCCGGCGGTCACCGGCTACGACGTGCGCTGGGACGGCGGGTCGACGCACTGCGATCTGTCCGGTACCTGCAACATCGGCGGCCTCAAGCAGAACGTCGAGCACACGTTCTCGGTCGTGGCCGTCAACTCGGTGGGCAGCTCGAAGGGGTCGGTCTCGGTAACGGGCTGGGCGTGGCAGAAGCCGGCGGCGGTGAGTGCCGGTGCCATCCAGACGGCTCCCGCCGGGGACAACACGGCGTCCGTCCGCATCTCGCAGCAGCTGGATGGCAACACGACTGCCTACCTCATCAAGGAGAGCGGCGCGCAGGTGCAGCCCGGCCAGGTTGCACAGGTACCCGCGAGCAACGGCGGCGGCACCATCACGATTCAGCCAGTGCAAGCCAAACCGTACCCGAGCGGGCTCGTGCAGCTGCCGGACAACATTGTGGGGGCTACCACGATCCAGGCGCACGGCTTCACGACGCCGGACTTCTCCGTCAGCGACATGCAGGCCAGTGATCACGACTCCACGGTGACCGTCAACCCGCAGACCGGGAACCTCAACGGCTCGGACCAGGTCAAAGATGACGACTATAAAGTCTCCGGCTGCCGAGCCAACGGACTGACCGTCACCCTCGACGACGGGCCCAGCACGACGTGCACGGTGACGTTGACGGGCAAGGCCACGGGCATCGACGGGCAGGAGCTCACCTCTCAGCCCAGCTCCCAGCAGGTCACGGTCACGCGCTCGATCTCGGCGAAGCCCGGGTCGGGCGACGGGACGTACACGATCGGCGTGAACGGAGACAAGACGGGGTGGACGGAGTCGTTCACGGCCAGCCGCACTCCTGCCGGCATGACGTTGAAGCAGGCGGCCCCAGGGGAGAACGCCTTCGCCTACTGCTGGCAGAGCGACCAGAGCAGCTGCGGGCCGCAGGGGAGCCTCGCCGGGCCGGCCGGTCTGCCGACAGTCACCCTGCCGAGCAGCGCCCAGGGCCGTACCCAGTTCAATTTCGGCGGCCCGGATCAGTTCTCCCCGGATCAGATCAAGCTCGACCAGGTCCCGAGCGGTGTGACCTGCACCGCGTCGGGCAGCGGCAGGCAACAATGGGTGGACTGCCAGGCCACCAGCCCGAAGGATGCGACGGCTTCGGTTCTCGTCAAGGTCTATGCGGGCAACGGGTTCGGCGACCTCCCGCCGCTGACGGTGCAGCTCTCCGTCTCGGTGCCGCAGCCGGCACCCGATCCGTCGAGCCCGCCGCCCAGCGGCAGCCCGGACCAGAAAACCGGTACAGGCGGTGCGGGATGATGACCGGCCGGTCCGCGACAGACGTCGAGAATGAACGAAAGCACGAGGATGGAGCACGCGATGACGCAGCCGATCACCGATGAGCAGGCGGCCTGGTTCGAGGAGTCGTTCCAGCGGCTCGTGGCCAACGCCGAGAAGGCGATCGTGGGCAAGACCCGGGTGGTGGAGCTCGCCTTCGCCACGATGGTGAGCGAGGGCCATCTGCTGCTGGAGGACGTCCCCGGCACCGGCAAGACGGCGCTGGCACGGGCCATGTCGGCCACGGTGCGGGGCATCGGCAAGCGCATCCAGTTCACTCCCGACCTGCTGCCCGGCGATGTGACCGGCATCACCGTGTACGACCAGCGGGCGATGGAGTTCCACTTTCACGAGGGGCCGGTGTTCGCGAACGTGCTGCTGGCCGACGAGATCAACCGCGCCTCGCCGAAGACGCAGTCGGCCCTGCTGGAGGTGATGGAGGAGCGGCACGTCACCGTCGACGGCGTCTCGCACGAGGTGCCGCGTCCGTTCATGGTGATCGCCACCCAGAACCCGGTGGAGCAGGCCGGGACCTACCGCCTCCCGGAGGCGCAGCTCGACCGGTTCCTCATGAAGACCTCCATCGGGTATCCCGATCACGCCTCCACGCTGCGCATCCTGCAGCGCGGCGGCGGAGACGAGCAGCCGGGGGCGGTGATCACCCCCGAAGCCCTGCAGGGGATGACCGAGCTGGCGCAGGGCGTGCGCGTCGACCCCAGGATCGCCGACTACATCGTCCGACTCGTGGAGGCGACCCGCAGCGCGGCCGAGACGGCGCTCGGGGCCAGCGTCCGCGGGGCGCTGGCGCTGGGCCGCGCCTCCCGCACCTGGGCCGCCGCGCACGGGCGCGCCTATGTCACCCCGGACGACGTCAAGGACCTGGCCCAGCCCGTGCTCGGCCACCGGCTCATCCTGCAGCCGGAGGCGGAGTTCGACGGGGTCACCGCCGAGGCGATGCTCGGTCAGATCCTGCTCGACACGGTTCCCCCGGCGGTATCGGCGACGGCATGACCAGGGCGGGGGAGACCGAGACCGGGAGGGCGGACGCCGCGACGACGGCCGCCTCCTCGGCCACGGTGACGGGCACTCGCACCGGCGGGAGCACCGTCACCGGTCTCGCCGCCGCGTCCGCAGGCGGTCGGCGCCGCCGGTTCGCTTCCGCCGTGGTGCACGGCGACCGGCTGCTGCGCGCCGTCCGCGCCCGCGCGGCGCGCATGTCCCGCGTGGTGCTTGAGACGCTCACCCCCGCCGGACGCTTCGCCGCCGCGGTCGCCGTGGTCGGCATCGCCGTCGGGTGGCCGCTCGGGTGGGCGGAGTGGCTGGCGGCGGGTCTCGCGGCCGCGGTCATGACCGCCATCGCCGGAGTGTTCCTGCTCGGCCGGGTGCGCGTCACCGTCGAATTCGAGGTCCCCGCCGCCCGGGTGGTCGCGGGAGACCCCCTCTCCGGGGTGCTGGCGGTGCGCAACGCCTCCGGGCGGCTCTCTCTGCCCGCCCGGGTCGAGATCCCCGTCGCCGGGACGATCGTGCACGAGGCGGTGCCCCTGCTGCGGCCAGGTGCCGAGCATCACCGCCGTGTCGATATCCCGGCGCAGCGGCGCGGGGTGGTGGCGGTGGGGCCGGTGGTCACGGTGCGCCGGGACCCGCTGGAGCTGCTGCGCCGCGAGCAGCGCTGGACGCGGGTGCAGCGCATCTTCGTCCACCCCCGCACCGTGGTGCCCCCGGAGTCCGGCTTCGGCTTCCTGCGCGACCTCGAGGGGCGCGCGTCGACCCGGCTGGTCGACTCGGACATCGCCTTCCACGCCATCCGCGACTACGAGCCGGGAGACCTCGAGCGCAACGTCCACTGGAAGTCGACGGCCAAGACCGGCCGGCTCATGGTGCGCCAGTACGAGGAGACGCGACGCTCGAAGACCGCTGTGCTGCTGGGGCTGCGGCCGGACGAGTACGCCGGGGACGACGAGTTCGAGCTGGCGGTCAGCGCCGCCGCGTCGGTGGCTGTGCGCGCCGTGATGGATGGCCGTGAGGTGATCGTGGGCGTCAGCGAGGAGGTGCCGGAGGCCGCCCGACGGGTCATCCAGTCGATGCGCCTGCTGGCCACGACGGGCATCCGGCCGCTGCTCGACGACTTCGCCGCGGTGATGGCTTCAAACCGCTGTCTGCGGCTGTCGGAGGTGTGCGCGCTGGCGCAGCAGCGCTTCCCGGACGTGTCGACGGCGATCCTCGTGACCGGCACCGGCTGCGGCCCGAAGCAGCTGGAACGGTGTGCGCTCGAATTCGCGGAGGAGGTGCGCGTGGTCGCTTTGCAGTCCGACTGGCAGTCCGCGCCGGCGGCCCGACGGTTGAGGGGGCTGACCGCCTTGCGACTCGGCAGCCTCAACGACGTGCGACCGCTGCTCGCCGGCGGGGTGCGCGCATGAGCGCCGCGGGGACGAGACGGGGCGTCTGGGGCGGGTCCTCCGGCGATCGCTGGGTGATCGGCGGGGACGCCGCCATGCTCATCGCCGTCATGGCGGTGGCGGTGTTCTCCGCCTGGCCGATCTACGCCACCTCGGCGCTGCCGGCCATGGCGCTGCTGGCGCTCGCCGGCGGGATGGGCGTGGCGGCGTGGCTGCGCCGGTCGCCGCGGCGGCTGCCGGTCGGGGTGCTGATCGGAGTGCTCGGATATCTCATCCCGGCGTTGCTGGCGGGCGCCCCGAGCGCGCTGGACTCGTTCCCCGATGGGCTGTTGCGTGCACTCCGGGCCGCGGTGACCGGGCCGGTGACGGTGTGGCGCGAGCTGCTCACCGTCCGCATCCCGGTGGGGACGTTCGAATCGCTGCTGATCGGCTTCCTGATCCCGGCCTACCTCGGGTCGCTGGCCGCCTGGGCGGCGCTGCGCTCGTCGCGCCCGCGGTGGGGATGGGCGGTGCCCGCTCTGGCGCCCCTGTTCGCTTTCGGGATCGTGTTCGGTGCGGTCGTGCCGTCGGCGCCGCTGCGGCTCGGTCCGCTGACGGTTCCGGCGGGACGCGAGGTCGCCGTCGGCCTGCTGCAGCTGTTCGTGGTCCTGGTGTGGTTGCGCTGGCGGCGCTCGGCCGGCTCGTCCGCGGCCGTCTCGCCGCGCGTCCTGGCCGGCTCGGCGGCAGGGGTCGCCCTCATCGTGGTGCTGGCGCTCTCGGCCGGCGTCGTCGGCGCGCCCGGTCTGCTGGCCTCGTCGGCGCGGGATGTCCCTCGGGCCGTCGTGAAGCCGGAGGTGCGGCATCCTGCCGATTCCAGTCCCTTATCCGCATTCCGTGCGAATTTCGCCTCCGACCGCCTGCATCGCCCGCTGCTGAGGGTGTCGGGGGCCGATCGCGTGCGCTTCGCCAGCCTGCCGGTCTACACCGGCGCGGCGTTCGTCGCCGGGGACGGCGCAGAGAAGGCCGCCGTGGGCGCTGACCGGGCGCAGGAGGGCGCGGCCGCGGGCGGCTACGTGCGCGTTCCGACCGCGCTCGATCCTCCCGGCGGCACCAGTCGGACGGCCACCATCACGGTCGACGGCTACTCCTCATCGTGGGTGCCGCTGCCGGGGGCCCTGGTCTCGGCCGGGTTCCGCTTTCCCAACGGGTCGGAGCGCTTCTACTACGACGACGCGCAGGGCGCCGGCTTCCTGTCGGGGACGCGGCTGGGCACGGGCGACTCCTACACGGTCGTCTATCGGATGCAGACCGCTGCCGGCGCCGACATCCTCGGCCCCGGGCCCGGGGATCACAACGGGGTGACCGATCGGAGCCTGCCCCACCTGGAGAAGTGGGTGCAGGCGCAGCACGGCCGGGCGACGGTGGCCGGGGTGCGGCAGCTCATCGCCCAGCTCATGCTTCGCAGCTACCTGGGGCACAGCCGCGACCTGCCCACCGGCGACGCCACGTGGATGCCGGCCGGATACCGCTTCCGGGCCAGCGACGCCGGGCAGAATGCCCAGCGGATCGAGGCGATGTTCGCCGACATGCTGAGTTCCCGCTTCCAAGACTGCACGCAGGGGCGGACCCAGTGCGCCGCCACGGTCGGAGACCAGGAGCAGTATGCGACGGCCGGGGCGCTCGTCGCACGGGCGGTCGGCTTCCCCTCCCGGGTGGTGCTGGGGGCGAAGGTGCGCGGCAGCGGCACCGTCACCGGTGCAGACGTCACCGCCTGGGTTGAGATCCGGGCCGCCGACGGACGCTGGGTGCCCATCGACGTCGTCCCCCGCACCGATAACGAGTTCGTGGAGGATCGGACCACCGACACCTACCGGCAGTACGCCGTGCAGGTGCCGCCGCAGAGCGCACAGCGGCTCGACGCGCCCGAGGCGCATCCTGCCGGCGGGGGCGGAAGCCAGTCGTCGACGACGAAGCAGGGCGCCGCGGCCCGGGTCTGGGATGTCGTCTTCGCCGTGCTGCGAGTGCTGCTGCTGGTGGCGCTGCTGGCCGGCCCGATCTGGGGGATGCTGCTCGTGAAGGCGCTGCGCCGGACGCGGCGGCGGCGCGGCTCGCCGGAAGTCGTCATCCACAACGGATGGCGGCAGTACGTGGACGACGCGATCGACCGAGGTCAGACGCCGCCGGGCAATCGCACGCGGAAGGAGACCGCGGCTCTGTACGACACCGACGCTGGCGCCCGGCTCGCGGCCTGGGCGGATCGGGCCCAGTTCGCCGGTGCGGGCGTGACGGAGGACGAGGCCCGCTCCTACTGGGCGGTGCTGCACGAGGACTCGCGCGGTGCGCTGGCCGGCCGGCCGACGTGGCGGCGGTGGCTGGCCCGGTGGTCCCCGCGGTCGCTGCTGCGGTCGCCGTGGCGATCTCGACGTGTCGTTCGCCTGCCCTGGAGGCGGACGAATCCGCGCGGAGAGGCCGAACGTGGCGCTGGTGCTCTACGGTAGTGGGACCGGCGCAGCGCCGGGAACGATCCGAGCAGCACGGAAGGGGGCCCAGGCCCCAGTCGGAGCTTGGGGAACGTCCATGAGCACGAAGAACGAGTCTGGGCCCGGGATGCACGGCTCTTGGCAGCGCATCGCGGCCGATCCTTCGTCCACTCCCGAGCAGCTGCGCGAGGCGATCAGCAATGATCCCGCCGCGATGCCGCTGGCCGCGATCAACCCCAACGTCGACGAGCCCCTGCGCGAGTGGTTGTGGCGGTACGGCGGACCGGCGGTGCAGCAGGCGATGCTCGGCGCCGGCGGCTCGACCCCCGAGTCCAGCGCCCCGTCCGTTCCCGGGGCTCGGGACGCCGGGCTCGTCGAAGGCGAGGCTCTGTCCGGTTCGCAGCCCCGCGACGCTGGGTTCGGCGGGGACGTGTCACCGGACTCGGGGGCGTCGTCGGCGGACTGGGAATCGAAACCCGTCGGGCCCATCCAGGTGACGCCGATCGACTCGGACGGGCTCATCGCCGAGGTCCCGGGAGTGACGACCTCGGGTGGCCCCGCGGATGCGAGGCGCTCACAGCCGGTCGCGCAGACGGACCCGTATGCGGGCGCCGGGGTCGCGGGGCTCGACTCGGACATCGATGAGCAGACCGTGTTCGCCCCCTGCCGCGAGCGCGAGGAGGATCTGGATGCGACGGTGTTCGTCGAGCGCCGGCGCGTTTTCGGTCGGCTCCAGGTCGAGGGCGGAGAGGTCTTCGATCTCGATCGCTCGCGCGTCCTGGTGGGGCGTCGCCCGCGCGCCGACGGCGACACGGACATCCAGATCGTGCGGTTGCGCGATCCCGACAAGACGGTGTCGAAGCGGCACCTGCGCCTCGAGTACGAAGACGGCGCCTGGTATGCGACCGACCTGGAGTCGACCAACGGCACGATCATGGTGGTCGACGGCACCGAGCAGGAGTTGATCCCGCTGACAAGGACGGCCGTGGCCGGGCCGCTGCAGATCGGTTTCCTCACCGTGTCGCTGCTGCCGGCGGAGTAGCAGAACCGGGGGATTCCGGGGCGGTTTCTGCAGCTGTGCCGCCCGGCGGCTCCCGAGCGGCGCCGCCCGATGCGGCCCTGGACGATCGGCTGCCAGACCAGCATCCGCTGAGCATCGTCTCCGTGTCCTGCCGGCTGGCCGGGACCTCGGTGGCGGACTGGCCCGCGACTGCCATGCCCCCGAGACGAGCCGGGAAGTGCCGTCGCGGGTTGTGGCGGATGGCTGCGGATGTGGCCGCCGTGGCCGGGATCGCCGCGTGGGTGCTGTCCGGGAGTGCGTGAGGGCCTCGGGTGTGCCGGCGCAGCCGCCCCCGGCCTCACCGCCGCCGGCGGTGGATGCCGGGCAGTTCGATGGCGATGTGCAGTCGCGGCGCGGCCGGCATCACCCAGTGGTAGTGACGGGCCAGCAGCGACAGGGTCGCCCCCGATCCGATGGCCAGGAACAGCCCTAGGACGGGCAGTTGGAGCTTGGCCAGGACGAGCATCTCGACCGACGCCAGCAGGGCGCTGGTCGCGTACAGGGTGTTGCCGCCGAAGACGGCGGGCCGGCGTCCCAGCAGCACGTCGCGCACCAACCCGCCGCCGATCACGGTGATGACCCCGAGCATGATGGCCGGCAGCCAGCTGAGCCCGGCGGTCAGGGCCCGCTGGGTGCCCACCGACGCCCAGCAGCCGATCGCCAGGGCGTCCATCACCAGCAGCCACTGCTGCGATCGCGCCGACTCGAACGGCACGACGAGCACCACCACCGCGCCCGCGATCGACACCACCAGGTAGTAGGGGTCGGTGAGGGCGACGGCCGTGCCCTGCTGCAGCAGCACGTCGCGCAGCATCCCGCCGCCCAGGCCGGAGGCGATGGCCAGCACGCACACGCCGAAGAAGTCGAGCCGGGCGAGCCGGGCGCTGATCCCGCCCAGCACGGCGTTGGCGAAGACGCCTACCAGATCGACGATGGACACCACGAGGTCGATGGTCTGATTGCCGAACATCCCGGCAGCTCCTGGGGCAGGCGAAAGGTGATGGCTCCAGCGTACCGGGGGCTCACGGGGTTTCGCCCGGCGGCCGGAGGCGCGGTGTGGGAAAGTGTGACCGGCACATGACGAGAGGATGAGGCGGATGGACGAGGCAGACGGGACGGCGGTCACGGACGGTGAGATCACGGCGAGCCGGCTGCGCGAACTGGTCGAGGAGGACCGATCCGCCGGCGTCGACGCCCTGCTGCATCCCGCGGCCGACGCCGACCTGCGCGCCTGGATCTGGGCTCGCCTGGGGCAGGAGGACCGCGATCGCGTCCTCAGCCTCTACAACGCCCGGCGAGTCGAGGCCGAGGGCGGGGCCGAGCTCGGACTGGCGGCGGATGAGAGCGCTCCCGCGGCGGGTGCGTCTGCGGTGACAGGGCCGACGGATGAGCCGATGATCCCTCCGGTCGATCCGACGACTGCTCGTGTCGGATCCGTGAGGACTCCTGACGACCCGATCGGTGCCGCGCTGGTTGACGCTGAGACGCCGACTCAGGTCGAGCCAGTGATGCCTCCGGTTGAGCCCGCATCAGCTGACGCCGTTCCGATCGTGTCGGCTTCCGTTCTGAGCGTCGAAACTCCGGCAGAGACCGCTGCCGAACCGGTGGTCGCATTGCCGGATCGGGCTGTCCCAGCGACCAGCGGAGAATCCGGGGTCGTCGAGGAGGCTGCGCAGGCTGAACTTCATCCGGCCTCCGGGCCGGCGATCGAAGTCGAACCCGAGGCACCCATCCCGGCGCCGAAGGC
The DNA here is from genome assembly GCA_047722305.1 of Pseudoclavibacter sp. Taxonomy (GTDB): domain Bacteria; phylum Actinomycetota; class Actinomycetes; order Actinomycetales; family Microbacteriaceae; genus JAKVJE01. The sequence continues at coordinate 20,678 of JBDNYM010000016.1, forward strand.
ACCCCCGCGGGCTGCTGCGCCCGTGGCCCCGTCCGCCCCGGCGCAGCCCTTGGGGCCGCCGGCCCGTCCCCTGGGGGGTCGGCGCCCGGCGGCCCTCGACGAGACCAGGGCCACGCCGATCATCAACACAGGTCGTTTCCCGTCCGGCTGGCGGCTATCGCCGGATGAGCCGATGCGGTCCCGGCGTCCGGCGCCCTTGGCGGTTTTGGCCTTCGCGACCGGTGAGCGGGTCGAGGTGGTCTCGCCGCGCGTCGTCCTGGGCCGCAACCCGGCGCAGGAGGGCGAGGGCACCCAGCTGCTGCGCCTGCCCGATCCGGGCCGGGCGGTCTCGCGCAACCACGCCTTGTTGGAGCTGGTGGACGGCCGCTGGTTCATCACGGACCTGCAATCCACGAACGGGACCTATGCCGTGATGGGGAATCGTGACGTGCAGCTGCCGGCCGGCCGGCCGGTGGAGGTGCGCGGCGCGGTCCGCATCGGCGGCTACGAGGTCGCGTTCGCCTCCTGAGGCGGGGATCGGCCGGAATGGACTCCGTTCGGCAACTGGCATATACTTTCGGATTGCACTGCCTTGGTGGCGCATGCGCCCGTAGCTCAGCTGGATAGAGCGTCTGACTACGGATCAGAAGGTCGCAGGTTCGAATCCTGTCGGGCGCACACCCTTTCTTGGCCTCGAACTCAGGGCATCCGTCCAGATGTAGGACGTTGGCGTCCTGGGTTCCGTTGATCCCGCTCGGATGTCCTGATTCCCGTCGACGGACTCGGGGGATTCGCCAACCTCGGGAGCACGTCCTTTGAATCCGGCGAAACTGGTACGGCCCCTGGGCTCGGCGACGTTCCTAGCCCGGCGAGTCAGAACTCGTCCCCGTGTCGAGCGGCTTGGCGCCGGTCGGGCGGGGGGTCCGCCCCAAGTGTCTCTATAGTCTACTCAGTGTCTATCATAGTGGACATGAGTGCAGACTCCACGATCCGCATCGCCACCCGCGCCGACGCTCCAGCGTGTGCGGCGATCTACGCGCCCTACGTCGCCGCTACGCCGATCACGTTCGAAACCGTTCCTCCGGACGCCGCCGAGATGGCCTGCCGCATCGATGCCGCGAACCAGCGGCACGCCTGGCTGGTCATGGTGGAGCAGGGTCGCGTCGTCGGCTACGCCTATGGCAGCACGTTTGCGACTCGCGCCGCCTACGGCTGGGCGACCGAGGGGAGCATCTACCTCTATCCGGACTGCCACGGCACCGGGCGCGGGCGGGCGCTCTACTCCGAGCTCATCGAGCGGCTGCGCCGGCGCGGCTACCGTCGACTCGTCGACATCGTCACCCAGCCCAACGAGCCGAGCATGGGGCTGCACCGCGCGTTCGATTTCGCCGTCGTCGGCACGCTGCACCGGGTCGGCTGGAAGAACGGTTCCTGGCACGACGTCACCTACCTGGAACTCGACCTCGCTCCGGAGGTCGCCGCCGGCCACATCCCACCCGCGATTTCATGAGTCGTGCCGCCGGGCGCGTCGCCATCACGATCACCCTGGTCGCCTGGGCCGGATTCGCCCTGAGCGCCAGGCTGATCGCGTTCTCCTCGCTCAGCTCCCTCGAGGTCGCCGTGCTCCGGTACGTGACCGCGGTGATCCTGCTCGTGCCCTGGTGGCGCTCGGCCTGGCGAGAGATCAGGACGCAACGCCCGTTCAGGATGATCCTCATGGCGGTGTGCAGCGGCCTTCCGTTCCAGCTGCTCACCGCCTTCGGGGCCGGCCATTCCAGCGCCACGCATGTCTCGATCATCAACGCCGGCGCGGCGCCCGTGCTCGTCGCCCTGATGATGCTCGTCACCCGCCGCCGGCGGCCGGCTCCTCGGGCTGCAGTCGCGCTCGCGCTCATCGCACTCGGCATCGCCATCCTCGCCCTCGGCACTCCGGGCGGCGGTCTCGGCATCTTGGCGCTGCTGGGGTCAGCGACGCTCTGGGCGGTCTACACCATCGCCCAAGGCGAAGCTCGGCTCTCCGCCCCGACCCTGATCCTTCTCAGCGCTGCGCCGTCGGCGGTCGTCGCGCTCGCGCTCGCGGCTCCGCAGCTCCCGCACCTTGTCGCGGCACCGCCGCACGAACTGGCGTTCTTCATCGCCACCCAGGGCATCGGCTCCGCGATCGTCTCCGTCGCGTGCTACGGGATCGCCGTCCGCACCCTCGGCGTCGGCACGTCCGCCCTGGCTGGCGCGTCGACCCCGATCATCGTGGCGATCCTGTCGGCGCTCTTCCTCGGGGACCACCTCTCGGCCGCCGCCTGGATCGGCCTGGTCCTGGTCGTGCTCGGGATGCTCCTCTCGGTCGGCCGCCCCGCCCGCAGGATCGTCGAGGACGGTTGATGGGGCATCGACAGCCTCGCCCTGAGCATCGGCCCGAATGCTGATTTCCGAGGTCGCGCTCGATGCGCCCGAGGAGGTATCGGCTGCGCGGCTAGCGGGTGTCCCGGGCCGCGATCCAACCGTGACGTTCCTGTTCAGGCGTGCCGGTTGCGGTGCCAGATCGACAGATTGAGGGCGGTGGCGAACCCGCACCAGGCCGCATAGGGGAGCAGTGCCGCGGCGGCGGCTCGATCGTGCTTCCAGGTGCGGGCGACGAGGGCGACGTTGGCGGCATTCAGAGCCGTGATGGTCGCCAGGCCGGCGGTGGTGGAGCGGGCAGCGAAGAACGCCCAGCACCAGCCGGCGTTCGCTGCCAGGTCCATGCCGAGGATGGTCGCGTAGGTGCCCGCCTGCCCATTCCGGGCGGCGGCATTCAGCGCGCGGCTGCCCGCCCAGGCGATCGAGCCGTACAGCGGTGTCCATACGAGGGGGAACGCCCGCGGCGGCGGCTGCCAGGCCGGCTTGTCCAGAGCCCGGTACCAGGTGGTCTTCGTGCGAACCCCCAGCGTGCCGACCACAGCGGCAGCAACGGTCGTCGCACTTGCGATCAGCCCCCAGCGCACCATGAATTCATCCTATCCGCCGGGGTTGCGAACTCCCGTCTGCTGCACACCAGATCCGTTCTGCTCAGCCCGCTGCACACCGGGAAATCGGATCCATCCCACGACCGCACCACGCCTGAAACGCCTGGTTAGCATGAGGAACATGCGTTCATCGTTGATCGCTTCCGCCCGGCCGTCGGCTCGTCCGTCCGTCCGGCTTTCCGCTTCGCTGCCGGCCTCGGATCTCACGGCGAAGGCTCGCATCCGCGACGCCGCCATCGTCGTGTTCGGTCAGCGCGGCTTCGACGTCGGCATTCGCGCCATCGCTGCCCGCGCCGGGGTCTCGTCCTCGCTCGTCATCCACCACTACGGTTCGAAAGCCCGCCTGCGCCAGGTCTGCGACGCCCATGTCGCCGAGCTGATACGCCAGGTGAAGCTCGGGACGCTGCAAGGGCAGCACGACCGCGCCGAGTTTCAGCTGCTGAGCGACTTCACCGAGCTGGAGCAGGAGGGCCCGCTGCTCGGGTACATGATCCGTTCGCTGCAGTCGGGCGGGGAGGCCGCTGAGGCCTTCTTCGATCTGCTGCTCGCCGAGGGACGCCGGTACCTCGCCTATGGGGTCGAGCAGGGCACGATCCGCCCCAGCCGCGACCCGGAGGCCCGCATCCGCTGGCTCGCCCAGAGCGAGGCCGGCGGGATGCTGCTGTGGTTCTCCACCCGCCACCGCGGTGACGGCGGGGAGGTCGATTTCGCCGCCGAGCTGCGCGCCTGGGAGCGCGAGAACATGCTGCCGCTCCTCGAGCTGTACACGCAGGGGCTGCTGACCGACCGCACCATGCTCGACGCCTACCTCGCCTACCGGGACGGCGACCGGATCACTCCCCCGTGACGAGCCCGACGCGACTGGCGTCCGTGACCTTCGCGACCCGTCGCAGCGCCTCCTGACGCTCCCGCGCCGCGATCGCCCCGTCCACACGCCCGCATCCGCACCCACGCCCGCCCATCCACGGGCCGCATCCGTAGACCCTCAGACCTCCCAGAACAGGAACCAGACCTCATGTCCACCACCGCCGTCCCCGCCATCGAGCTGCGGGGCATCACCAAGCGCTTCGGGCGCTTCACCGCCCTCGACGACCTCGACTTGACCGTGCCTCAGGGGCAGGTCACCGGCTTCCTGGGCCCCAACGGCGCCGGCAAGTCCACCGCGATCCGGGTCATCCTGGGCCTGCTGCGCGCGAACGCGGGCACCGCCCGGCTGCTCGGCGGCGACGCCTGGAAGGATGCGGTGGCCCTGCACCGCCGGCTGGCCTACGTTCCCGGCGACGTGACGCTGTGGCCCGGACTGAGCGGCGGCGAGACGATCGATGTACTGGGGCGCATGCGGGGCGGGCTGGATCGCCGCCGGCGCGACGCCCTGGTCGAGCGCTTCGAGCTCGATCCCCGCAAAAAGGTGCGCACCTACTCGAAGGGGAACCGGCAGAAGGTCGCGCTGGTCGCCGCTCTGGCCTCTGACGCGCGGCTGCTGATTCTCGACGAGCCGACCAGCGGTCTCGACCCGCTGATGGAGGCCATCTTCACCGACTGCGTGCGCGAGGCGCTCGACCGCGGCGCCTCGGTGCTGCTCTCCAGCCACATCCTCTCGGAGGTGGAGAAGCTGTGCGACACGGTGGCCATCATCCGCAGGGGGCACGTGGTGGAGTCGGGCACGCTGGACGATCTGCGCACACTGACCCGCACCCATGTGGTGGCGGAGACGGCCGCGGATGCGGGCGCCCTGGCTGCGGCGCCGGGGGTGCACGGTTTCGCGCGACGCGGTGCCCGCGTGTCGTTCGATGTGGAGCAGAGCCGCCTGGACGAGGTGATCCGCAGCCTGTCGGCGCTGGGGCTGAAATCGCTGGTGAGCAACCCGCCGTCGCTCGAAGAGCTCTTCCTGCGCGAGTACGGCGACGACCTGTCGGCCGCCGATCGCATGGACCACGCGAGTCGCACCGATCGCACCGGCGGCGCGACCCCCGCCGACCGCTCCGCCTCGGGACGGGCGGCGACCCGATGAGCCGCGGCTCTCTGGCCGGCACCGGGGCGCTGCTGCGCCTGGCACTGCGCCAGGACTGGCTGCGCATCGTCGTGTGGACGGTCTCGCTGGCGGGGCTCATGGCGTCCTCGGTGCCGGCGCTCGACCGCATGTACCCGGATGCGGCGTCGCGCGAGGCCCGCGCGGCGATCATGCGCACCCCGACCGGCGTGATCGCCGGTGGTCCCGGCTACGGGGTGGAGCATTACACGCTGGGCCCGATGGTGGCCAACGAGATGACCACCACGCTGGTGGTGGCGCTCATCATCATGAACATCCTGACGGTCGTCCGGCACACCCGCGCCGCGGAGGAGGCGGGCCGCACCGAGCTGGTCGCCTCCCTGCCGGTGGGCCGGCGCGCGCAGAGCGCGGCGGCGCTGGTGCTGCTGGCCGGCGAGAACGTGCTCATCGGCGGCCTCACCGCCCTCGTGCTGATAGGTAGCAACCTGGCCGTGCCCGACTCGATCGCCTACGGGCTGGGGATGGCGCTGGCGGGCCTGCTGTTCGCGTCCCTGGCGGCAGTGTGCGCGCAGCTGACCGAGCACGCCCGCACCGCCAGCGGGATGGCGATCGCCGTCTTCGCCGCGCTGTTCATGTGCCGGGTCGTCGGCGACTTGAGCCGGGTGGGCGGCACCTGGCTGTCGTGGCTGTCGCCGACCAGCTGGATGCTGCAGACCCGCATGTACGTCGACCTGCGCTGGTGGCCGTTGGCGCTCTACCCGGCGGCCATCGTGGTGCTGGTGACGGTGGCCTCGGCCCTGGAGGCGCGGCGGGATGTCGGCGCCGGGCTGGTGCGTCCTCGCGCCGGCCGGGCCCGGGCCAGCGCGGCGCTGCGCGGGGTGCTCCCGCTGCAGCTGCGGTTGCTGCGCGGGCGCCTGGCGGCCTGGATCGGCGGCACGGCGGTGGTCGGGCTGGCGTTCGGGTCGCTGGTGAAGCAGGCCGCGAACATGATCCAGGACAACCCGAGGCTGCTGCCGATCCTGGGCGGGGATACGGGCCGGCTGGTCGACAGCTTCGTATCCATGGCGGTGCTGTACGTGGCGATGATGGCGGCGGCGACCGGGATGATCGTCATCGGCCAGCTGCGTTCGGAGGAGGCGGCCGGACGGGCGGAGGACGTTCTGGCCGCGGCCGTGTCCCGGCGGCGGTGGCTGGGGTCGGCCCTGGGCGTCGCGCTGGCGGCGGCGACCGCGGCCGCGGCGCTGGGCGGCCTCGTTTTCGGTGTCACCGCCGCGAGCTCGACCGGCGACGCCTCCCTGCTCGGTCGCTCACTGGATGGGGTCTGGAACACGCTATTGGTTCCGTTGGTGTTCGTCGCGCTGGCCGCCCTCGCCTATGCGGTGGCGCCCCGGCTGGGCTGGCTGGTGTGGGCGTACTTCGCCTTCGGGCTGCTGTGCGCCATGCTGGGCCGCCTGCTCGGGTTCGCGGACTGGGTGCTGGATCTGTCGCCGTTCGGTTGGCCCGCCGCGGTGTCGCTGGAGCACTTCGAGGCGGCCCCGCTCTGGTGGATGGCGGCCGGCGTGGTCGCTGCCGCGGCGCTGGCGCTGGTCGGCTTCCGCCGCCGCAGCGTCCCTCGGCTCTGAATCTGAGCGGGCAGGCCTGATCATCGGCGGCGGCAGGGTCTTCAACTGATCCGCGATCTCCCAGTCGCCGATTCCAGGGCGCTTCGCACGTGGCATCCAGCTGTCTTCCGGGACATCCCGGGTAGGAAGGGGGATGCGGGGCGAGGTGCTCCGCAGCTGTTGGTCGCGGCCGGCTGGTCGCGACGGAGAGGAGACGGACATGACTGAGCACGATCTGCACGGGCGCACGGCGCTGGTTATCGTCACGAACTCGGGAGTCGAGCAGGATGAGCTGCTGCGGCCGGTGCGATTCTTGCAGGAGCATGGCGCCGAGGTGACCATCGCCGCCCCCGAGAAGGGCGAGGTGAAGACCCTGGTCGGCGACGCGCAGCCGGGGCGGTCCGCCCAGGCGGAGGCGACTCTGGACGAGGTGGACCCGGCGGGCTACGACGTGGTGGTGGTGCCGGGGGGGGGGGGGGCCCCCCCCCCCCCCCGCGGGCCCGGCCCCCGCCCCGGCCCCCGCCAACCCGGCGCGCCAAACCCCCACCCCCACACCGCCCCGCACCACCCCCC
>JBDNYM010000016.1:27832-40358 GCA_047722305.1 Pseudoclavibacter sp.
CCGGGGGGGGGGGGCCCCCCCCCCCGGGGGGGGCCCCCCCCGGGGGCGGCGACTCGGGCCGCGGGGGCCCCGGCGGGCTACGCCGGGGGGGGGGTGCCGGGCGGCGCCGAGACCGGCGCCGCGATCCGCGGCCTGGAACGCGCGCAGGACATCGTCAACGCGTTCGCGAAAGACCTGAAGCCGATCGCGGCGATCTGCCACGCCCCGTGGCTGCTGGCCGACGCCGGGCTCGCCCAGGGTGCCACGATGACCTCGTATCCGGAGCTCGAAGACGACCTGAAGGCGGCCGGGGCCACCTGGGTCGATCGCGATGTGGTCGTCGACGACCACGGCGGGGTCACGGTCATCACCTCGCGCACCCCGAAGGATCTCGACGCGTTCACGAAGGCGATCGAGACCGCCCTGGTCGGGTAGGCCGGGGCCGGTCCGGGGAGGGGGAAGAGTCCCCTCGGGCCTGGACGCGCCGTTCAGCGGCGGGCCGCCATGATGGGGAAGCCCAGGCAGGGAGGCCCGCTCCGCTCCCCACCGCTGGAGAGTCGGCATTATGTCGCTGTTGGTAAGCGTCCCTTAACCTTCTGTGCGCAGATGACTACCATGGTCACAGCAATTACTCATGAACCAATGGCGGTGACCTGAAGTGCGGACCTCCTCTGCCCATCCTTCCCGCCGAGGAGCGATCCTCGGCCTCGTCGTGCTCACCAGCGCGGCGCTCGTCCTGTCCGGCTGCGCCGGGTCCTCGTCCTCGGCATCATCCTCGCCGGTGAACGGCGGCACGCTCACGTATGCATCCGGCGATGCGGAGCCCACCTGCCTGGATCCGCATGTGGGCGGCAACTACCCGCAGGCGCTGATCTCCACCCAGTACCTGGAGACGCTGGTGGGTCGCGATGCCGACGGCAAGACCACGCCGTGGCTGGCCACCAAGTGGAAGACGAGCCCCGACGGGCTCACGGTCGACTTCACGCTGCGCTCCGGGGTGAAATTCACCGACGGCACCGACCTGACCGCGGACGTCGTGAAGGCGAACGTCGAGCACGTGCAGAACCCGGCGACCCAGTCGTCCACCGGATACTTGGCCTTCCAGAAGATCAAGAGCGTGGAGGCGGTCGACGCGCACACCGCGCGCTTCCACCTGAGCGAGCCCGACGCGGCGCTGCTCGAGTCGCTGGCCCAGCCCTGGAACGCCATCGAGTCCGCCCAGGCGCTGGCTCGCCCGCTCAAGGTCAATTGCCAGAGCCCGGTCGGCACCGGCCCGTTCAAGGTGGCGTCCTGGCAGAATCAGCAGGCCGTCACCCTGGTGCGCAACGACCACTACACGTCGCCGGCCGCGGACGCGACCCATACGGGCAACGCCCGCCTCAAGAAGATCGTGTGGCGCTTCATCCCCGACACTAGCACCCGTTACGCGGCGCTGAAGTCGGGCGAGGTGGACGTCATCGACAATCCGCAGCCCGACTCGGTGGCCGCCGCCCTCAAGAAGTCGGGTAACGGCATCACCGCGGTGCAGGCCCCCCGGCCCGGCTCGGTGAACCGCATCGAGCTGAACATGTCGAAGGCGCCGTTCAACGACGAGCGGGTGCGGGAGGCCTTCGTCAAGGCGTCTCCGGTCAACGCCGGCATCAAGTCGCTGTTCTTCGGCACGGTGAAGCGCTCGTACTCGCCGCTGTCCAGCGTCGAGCCCCTGGCGTACTCCGACAAGTCGCTGTTCGGCACCGACCTGGCGCAGGCCAAGAAGCTGCTGGACGAGGCGGGATGGACGGTCGGCTCCGACGGTATCCGCACCAAGGATGGCCAGCGGCTCACCGTGCAGTTCCCGGTCAGCACCAACCAGTCGATCCCGGCCGAGCAGTCGCTGTTCGAGCAGATTCAGGCCGCCGCCAAGCAGGCCGGCTTCGAGGTGAAGCTCACCCCGCTCGACCTGTCCAGCTGGTACAGCGCGCTCGCCAAGAACGACTACAACGCGGTCAGCGCCCCTTACACGAAAGTCGGGCCCGACGTGCTGCGCATCCTCTACGCGTCCGACGGCACCAAGCCCGCCCCCAGCGGCTACTTCGCCAACCACGCGCAGATCCAGGATCCGCAGCTCGACGCGCTGTTGAACACGGCGGCCACCACGCTCAGCGCCGGCACCCGGGCCGACGCGGTGAAGCAGGCGCAGCAGATCATTCTGCGCAGCTACGCGATCCTGCCGCTCTACGATCAGCAGAACAACTTCCTGGTCGGCGAAAAGGTGCAGGGGATGCGCATCAACCATGCGGTCTCGGCTCCGACCTTCGCCGACGCATGGCTGACCCGCTGACGTTGACCTCGGCGGACCCGGGCGCTTCGGCGGTGCCCGGCCCGCCGGCGGCGCCGGCCCGGCCCACCGGCCGCGCGCGGCGTGTCCTCCGCTGGTCGCTGGCGCGCCTGGGCGGTGCGGTGCTGGTGCTCTGGGCGGTCGTCACGCTGACGTTCTTCGCGCTGCGGCTCATCCCGGGCGACCCCGCCGAGGCGATCATGGGCGGCCCCGGCTCGCAGGCGTCGGCGGCCGCCCTGGCGCAGGTGCGGCGCGAGTACGCCCTGGACCAGCCGCTCTTCACCCAGTACCTGCTGCAGCTGCGCCGGGTCGCCACCGGCGACTGGGGCGACTCGTATTCGCTGAAGCGTCCGGTGATCGCTCTCATCGGCGAGCAGATCGGCGGCACGCTGCTGCTGGCCGTCCTGGCCCTGCTGCTGGCCTGGGCGATCGCGCTGGCCGTCGCCGCCTGGTCGGCCCGCAGCCCGCTGGGGGCGCGGGTGTCGTCCGGGCTGGAGGTCATCGCCTCCGCCACCCCCCACTTCTGGCTGGGTGCGCTGCTCATCATGGTGTTCAGCAGCGGCCTGGGCTGGCTTCCCGCCACCGGCAACAGCTCGCCGGCGTCGCTGGTCATGCCGGTGGTGACTCTGGCCATCCCCATCGCCGGATTTCTGGGTCAGGTGATGCGCGAGTCGCTGGCCGATGCCGACGTCGCCCCGTTCGCGCTCACCGCCCGCGCGCACGGCCTGTCCGAGCTGCAGGTGCTGGTGTCGCACACGCTGCGACACGCCGTCCTGCCCGCCCTGAGCCTCACCGGCTGGGCGTTCGGCTCGCTGATCAGCGGCGCCGTGGTGGTCGAGAGCGTCTTCGCCCGCCCCGGACTGGGGCGGCTGCTGATGGGCGCCGTGCTGCAGCGCGACATGCCGCTGGTGACCGGAGTGGTGATCGTCATCGCCGTGGTCTACCTGGTCGTGACGATCGTGGTGGACGCGGCCGAGCGCCTCTTCGTCCCGGCGGAGCGGCGCGCATGAGCGAGCAGGATGGGCGCAGCCGGCAGCAGCGGAGGCGCTGGGGACGGATTCGGTGGAGGAATATGCGCTGGGGGGAAGCCATCGCCGTCGCCGTGCTGGCGCTGCTGATCGCTTTCGCCGTCTGGCCGCAGCTGTTCACGAGCTTCGACCCGCTGGCGGTGCATCCCACCGATGCGTTCCTGTCACCGCGTTGGGGGCATCCGTTCGGCACCGATGAGTCGGGCCGCGACGTGTTCGCCCGGGTGGTGTACGGCACCCGGCAGTCGCTGCTGATCGGCATCACGGCCACCGCGCTCGGGATGGCGCTGGCGATCGTGCTCGGCTTCGCGTCCGGCCTCGGGGGGCGCTGGACGGACTTCGCGGTCACGCGCGCCGTCGAGGTGCTGTTCGCGTTCCCTGGCCTGGTGCTGGCGCTGCTGTTCGTGGCGGTGGCCGGGCCCGGCGTGTGGCCGGCGACCATCGCGGTCGGCTTGGCGACGGCCCCCGGGTATGCGCGCATCATCCGCGGGCAGACCCGCCTCGTGGCCGGCTCGGGGTACGTGCGACAGGCCCTGCTGCAGGGGCAAGGTCCGTGGGGGCGACTGTGGCGGCACATCCTGCCCAACACGCTGTGGCCGGTGCTCGCGCTGGTCACGCTCGGCGTCGGCCAGGCGATCGTCTGGGCTGCGGCTCTGAGCTACCTGGGCGTGGGCGCGGTGCCCCCGGCCGCCGAGTGGGGCGCGATGCTCAATGCGGGCCGCACCTACATGGACTCGGCCTGGTGGATGACGTTCTTCCCGGGCGCCGCCGTGGTCGTCTCGGCGGCGGCCGCGACCGGGCTCGGCCGATCCCTGCAACAGCGGACGAGGCAGTCATGACTGAGACGAACACGGGCGCGTCCCCGACCCCGGTGCTGGATGTGCGCGGGCTGCGCATCGGCTTCCGCAGCCGCACGGCTCCCGATCGCGAGGTGGTGCACGGCCTCGACCTGCGCATCGACCCCGGCGAGTGCCTGGCGCTGGTCGGGGAGTCGGGGTCGGGCAAGTCGGTGACGGCCCGGGCCCTGGTGGGGCTGGTCGGCCCGGACTCGCAGGTGACCGCCGACCGCCTGGAGGTGACAGGGCGGCGCTTCGAGCATCTCCGCGGCCGGACGGCGCAGCGGCGGTGGCGCGGCGTGCGCGGCCGCCGGGTCGGGTTCGTGCTGCAGGACGCCCTGGGCTCGCTCGACCCGCTGGTGCCGGTGGGCAGACAGATCGCGGAGTCGCTGCGCGTGGCCGGCGCGCCGCGGGCCGAGGCCGCGCGGCGGGCGCTCGTGGCGCTGCAGTCGGCCGGCATGCCCGACCCGGCGCTGCGCCTGCGCCAGCGCCCGGGGCAGCTGTCGGGCGGTCAGCGGCAGCGGGCCCTCATCGCCGCCGCGATCGTCGGCGACCCGGCGCTGCTGATCGCCGACGAGCCGACCACCGCCCTCGACGCCGGCGTGCAGTCCCGCATCCTGGAGCTGCTCGCCCGGCTCAAGAGCGAGGGGCTGGGCCTGCTGCTGGTCAGCCACGACCTGCGGGCGGTGGCGCGGGTCGCGGACCGGATCGCGGTGATGACCGAGGGCCGCATCGTCGAGACCGGCGCGGCCGATCGCATCCTGCACCAGGCGGAGCATCCCTACACGCGGCGGCTGCTCGACGCCGTCCCGCGCGGCGTGCATCCCGGTACGGTGCCGGTCGACAGTCCGGCGGTGGTCGTGGCGGAAGGCCTGTCCAAGACGTTCCGGTTGCCTGGCGGCACCCGTCTGCAGGCCGTGGACGGCGTCGACTTCACCCTGCACCGCGGCGAGACGCTCGGCGTGGTGGGGGAGTCCGGCTCCGGCAAGTCGACGCTGCTCGACCTGGTGCTCGGCGTGCAGCCGGCTGACACCGGGCGGGTGCGGCTGCTGGATGCCGACGACTGGGGTCGGATCCCGGAGCGCCACCGGCGCTCCCTCCGCGCCCGGGTGCAGCCGGTGGCGCAGGACCCGCAGAGCACGTTCGACCCACGGTGGACGGCCGGGCGGCTGCTCGCCGAGGCCGGGCGCCTCGCGCAGCGCGCCGGGGCGCCGGCGGCCACCCCGACCGAGCTGCTGAGCCAGGTCAGCCTGTCGCCGGAGGTGCTCGACCGACGGCCCGCCCGGCTCTCCGGCGGGCAGCGTCAGCGCCTGGCCATCGCGCGGGCGCTGGCTTTCGCGCCCGAGGTACTGCTGTGCGATGAGCCGGTCAGCGCGCTTGACGTGACCGCGCAGGCCGAGGTGCTGCGGGTGCTCGGCGGGCTCATCCGCGAACGCGGCCTGTCCGTGGTGTTCGTGTCGCACGACCTGGCCGTGGTGCGGGAGTTCTGCGACCGGGTACTGGTGATGCGGCGCGGCGTCGTGGTCGAGGGCGGGGCGACCGCCCAGGTGCTCGTCCACCCGCAGCATCCCTACACGCGTTCGCTGGCCGCGGCGGACAGCCCCGGCACCGGCTGGCCAACGCCCCGTCACTCCGACGTCGATTCCTCGTCATGAACTGATCACCTGGGCGGGCCACGCTGGGAGCGATGACGAATCCCAGCATCCGGCCCGTGTCAGGGCACGCCGTCTCTGCTCGTCCCCTCCGCATCCTCATCGTCAGCGAATCGCCGCTGTCCGCGCTGAACGGCGTGACCACCAGCGTGCGGCAGGTGGCCCGCGAGCTCACTGCGCGGGGACACCAGGTCACCATTCTCTGTCCTCCGCCGGTCCCCGCCGATGTCCAGGTCGCTGTGCACACCACCGGATACGTCACCGTGCAGGGCTTCCATGTGGGCGTGCCGTCCCCGCATGCGGTGCATCGGATGATCGCGCGCACCAGCGCCGACATCGTGCACCTCGCCTCCCCGTTCGGTCCGCTCGGTGAGCAGGCCGTACTCGCCGCCGCCGCGCTCGGGGTGCCGGCCGTGGCCGTGTATCAGACCGACATCCCTCGATACGTGCGGCGGTTCGGGTGCGCGATGCTTCCCCGGTTCACCGGCGCGGTGCTCGGCACCCTGCTCGGGGAGCACGCCGAGCGGATCGCCCGGGCTCGGGTCGCCGCACTGCACGCGCAGGCGGCGATGACGCTGGTCCCATCGCGCTCGGCGCGGGACGACTTGATCGGTGCCGGGGTGGATGCGCGGCTCCTCCGCCACTGGGGCCGGGGCGTGGATGCGCATTGCTATCGCCCCGATCGCCGCGCCACCGCGGTGGTGCAGACCATGCACCGGCGTTTCGCCGGGCCCCGGGATCGCCATCCCGGGCCCCGGGATCGCCCGGTTGTCGGGTATGTGGGGCGGTTGGCCCCCGAGAAGCGAGTGGAGCGCCTCCGGGTGCTGCGCGATCTCGACGTGCAGGTGGTGGTGGTCGGCGACGGCCCCAGTCACGACTCGGTGGCGCGCAGCCTGGGGCCGGACGCGTTGCTGCTCGGAGAGCTGCGGGGCGAACAGCTGGCGGATGCGTACGCCGCGTTCGATCTCTTCGCCCACACCGGCACCGAGGAGACCTTCGGTCAGACCATCCAGGAGGCGATGGCCACGGGTCTCGCCGTGGTCGCGCCCAGGGCCGGCGGTCCGATCGACCTCGTCGACGACGGTGGCACGGGGCTGCTGTACTCTCCCGAGGACGACGACGAGCTGGCTGCCGACATCCGCTGCCTGGCCGCCGAGCCGGAGCTGCGGGCGCAGTTCGGCCGCCGGGGTCGCCGCCGGGTGGAGGCGCGGTCGTGGGGGGTGCTTTCCTCTCAACTGCTCGGCTACTACCGGGAGTGCCTCGTCGGGGCGTCAGGAGAGGCCCTCGACGGGCGCGCGGTCGGGGCGGGCAGGCCGCACCGCGGGCTCTTGAGCGAGAAGGTCCGGTCGAGGGCCGCGTCGAGGTCGGCGATGAGGTCGTCGGCGTCTTCGAGCCCGACGGAGAAGCGGAGCAGACCATTGCGGCGGAACACCTCAGGGAAGTTGGCCACGTGGGGCTCATCGCGGCTGACCTGCACGATGAGCGACTCGTCGTGCCCGAGCGACACGGCACTGGTGATCAGCCGCAGGTGCGACACGAACCGGTTCTGGACGTCCGGATCGCCGTCCACCGCGAAGGCGATCATGCCTCCGGATCCGTCGGGGAACTGCCGGGCGGCGAGTTCGTGCTGGGGATGATCGGGGAGATCGGGGTAGCGGATGAGCGCCACCCGCGGGTCGGCCGCCAGATGCTCCGCGATGCGGCGAGCGGAGGCGACGTGCTGCTGCAGCCGCAGCGGCAGGGTCACAGACCCGCGCGTGATCAGCCAGGCGTTGAAGGGGCTGATCACGCCGCCCACATCCACCATGGCGTCCGCGCGGATCGGAGCGAGCGCCTCGGCGCTGCCCAGCACGGCTCCGCCCAGTGCGTCGCCATGGCCGTTGATGTACTTCGTCAGCGAGTGCACCACGTAGTCGGCGCCGTCCTCCAACGGACGGTACAGTCCCGGCGGGGTGAACGTCGAGTCGACCGACAGTCGGGCGCCGTGCCGGTGGGCGATGTCGGCCAGAGCGGCGATGTCGGCGACGCGGGTAGTCGGGTTGGCGATGGTCTCGGTATGGATGAGCCTCGTATTCGGCCGGACGGCGGCGGCTACTGCGTCCGGATCGCTGGTGTCCACGAAGGTGGCCTCGATGCCGTATTTCTGCGGCAGCAGCGTCTCGAGCTGACGTCGCAGAGCGACATAGCCGACGTCGGTGACGATCGCGTGATCGCCCGACGAGAGGGTGGTGAAGAATACCGCGTGCAGCGCGGCCACGCCGCTGGCCAGTACCACGGCGTCCTCGGCGTGTTCGAGGGCCGCCAGGCGTTCCTGCAGGCCGAGCTGGTTGAGTCCGGAGTTGCGCGTGTACAGCGGGATGTCCGTTCCCGACCAATCCACAGTGGTGGGGTCGTCGGGCAGGTCATAGGCGTTCGCCATGACGATGGGGGTGCGGATGGCGCCGCCCACGCTGCGGTTTCCCGCGTGGACGGCGCGGCTGCGCTCGCCAAGCGTCTCGGGATGGTGGCGATCGGGCTGCGGGCTCATGGTGGCAGCTTATGGACATCGTGCATCCGGAGGTCGGATGATTACCGATATAGACGGACTCATTCAAGGTGCCATGTCGAGGCTGCCGTTTCCGGCGCCGGATCCTGTCCGGATCGGTGAGAGCCTCCCGCACTGCGTCCCGGATCACGTCGTGACTGCCCTTCCGCCGTAGCGTGTTTCGGGAGTATGACGATCAGGTTTCAGACTGCTCTCGGACCCCAGTGCGCGGGGTGTGCCCGTTGCCCGGCTGCCTACAGTTGAGGACGGGCTCTCAGGCTCCGGAAGGGACGGGGCATGGCCGCCGCCGAGATGAGAACCGAGACCGATCTGCTGGGCGCGGTGGAGGTTCCCGCCACCGCCTATTACGGGGTCGACACCGTGCGGGCCCTGGCGAACTTCCCGATCACGGGCAAGCGCATCGGCGACTACCCACATTTCGTGAATGCGCTGGCCCGTCTCAAGGAGGCGGCGGCGCTCACCAACCGCGATCTGGGGCTGCTGGACGCCGAGCGGGCCGAGGCGATCGTGGCCGCCTGCGAGCGCATCTGCGCCGGCGAACTGCACGACCAGTTCGTGGTGGGCACCATCCAGGGCGGGGCCGGCACGTCGACCAACATGAACGCGAACGAGGTGGTGGCCAACGCCGCGCTGGAGGAGTTGGGTGCATCGCGCGGCGCGTACTCCCGCCTCGATCCGCACAACCACGTCAACCTGTGCCAGTCGACCAACGACGTCTACCCGACGGCCCTGAAGCTGGCGCTGAACTGGATGCTGGGCGATCTGATCGCCGCCCTCGCCCACTACGCCGACGTGTGCGGTGCGAAGGCCACCGAGTTCCAGGGGCTGCTGAAGATCGGCCGCACCCAGTTGCAGGACGCGGTGCCGATGACGCTCGGCCAGGAGTTCGGCACCTACGAGACCATGGCCCGCGAGGACATGCAGCGGCTGGAGGAGTCGCGCAGCCTGCTCGAGGAGATCAATATCGGCGGCACCGCGATCGGCACCGGCATCAACACCCCGCCCGACTACGTGCCCGGCGTGGTGTCGCACCTCTGCGAGCTGACCGGCCTGCACCTGATCAGCGCGGGCAACCTGGTCGAGGCGACGCAGGACGTCGGGTCGTTCGTGCAGCTGTCCGGCGTGCTGAAGCGGGTGGCGGTCAAGATCTCCAAGGTGTGCAACGACCTGCGCCTGCTGTCGTCGGGACCGCGCGCCGGGCTGGGCGAGATCAACCTCCCCCCGGTGCAGGCGGGGTCGTCGATCATGCCCGGCAAGGTCAACCCGGTCATCCCCGAAGTGGTCAACCAGATCGCCTTCGAGGTCATCGGCCACGACGTGACCGTGTCGCTGGCGGCGGAGGCGGGCCAGCTGCAGCTCAATGCCTTCGAGCCGATCATCGCCCACGCCATGTTCGTCTCGATCGGGCACCTGACCAGTGGGCTGCGGGTGCTGGCCGACCGGTGCGTGGCCGGCGTCACCGCCAACGCCGAGCATCTACGCGCCGAGGTGTGGTCGTCGGTGTCGATCGTGACCGCGCTCTCCCCCAGCCTCGGCTACCGGACGGCCACTCGGGTGGCGCAGCGGGCACTCGCCGAAGGTCGCACCATTCCGGAGGTGATCCGCGAGGAGGGGCTGCTGGATGCGACGCAGCTCGAGAGCCTTCTCGATCCGGCGCACCTGACGCATCCGTGGATGCCGGTGGTGCGTCCGGAGTCGAGGTGAGGGTTGGCACGGTTTATCCCAGGCCCACGTGCAGCGACTCGAGTTCCGTGCGCAGCCGCTCGCGTCCGTACAGGGTCTCCGGATCCGTGAGCCGCTGGGTGATCGCGTCCACCCAGCCGTGGTCGCGGCCGCGGCGGGCGAAGTAGTCGCGCTGGGCGGCGTCCATCTCCGCCACGGCGCTCGCCGGTTCGGGGCGGTAGCGGTTCTCGTGCAGCACCGCCGTCAGCGGCAGGCGCGGCCGGATGCCCGCATCCTCGGTCGGATCGGGCCATCCCATGACCATGCCGAAGGCGGCGAACGCCCCGGCCGGCAGCCCCAGCAGGTCCGCGACCGCGGCGGGGTGGTTGCGCGCACCGCCCACGTAACAGACGCCCAGGCCCTGCAGCTCGGCGGCCGCGACGGCGGTCTGGGCGGCGAGGGCGGCGTCGATCACCGCGGTCAACGTGGTCTCCAGGTAGACGGCGGTGGCGTCCGTGCCGCCGTGCTGCCGGGAGATGCGGGCGTCGCGGGTGGGATCCGCGATCCAGAACAGGAGCACCGGCGCCCGCTCCAGCATCTCCTGGCCTCCGCACAGCGGACGCAGGCGGCGGCGCAGGTCCGGGTCGGTGATGTGCACGGCGCTCCACAGCTGCAGGCCGGACGAGGTGGATGCCGACTGGGCCGCGGCCACCGCGGCGGCGAGGCACCGGTCTTCCACGGGCTCGGGCGTGAAGCGGCGCACCGACCGGTGGGCGAGCAGCCGGAGCACGGCGGGCGGCAGGTCCGCGGGCAGCTCGGGAGTCGGCGCCGCCCCGTAGCGCTGCCGGAGCAGGTCCGCGAGCACCGGGTCTGCCCGACCGGACTGGCTGGACGGATCGGACATGAAGGACGCGGCCCAGGTGGGGTCGGTGGAGGCGGATTCGCGCGTCATGGCAGCGCTCCTTGATTCGGTTGACTGCATACCATGGTGGCATGTCCTCAGACACCGCTCCGGAAACATCCGCCCCGCAGCCGCAGCAATTGCCGGCGCCGTCGCAGCCGCATGAGCCGGGCTTCGCCACCGCCTGGAAGCTGTGGCACGACGAGGTCGAGCGGCGCCGCGCCGACCCGTACGGCTTCCTCAGCATCACCGGGCTGTACTGGCTGACCGCGGAGCCGCAGAGCATCCCGGGCGTCCCGGGGCAGTGGTCGCTGCCGGATGACGGCCGCGCGCGGGTGCGCCTGGCCGAGGGCGAGATCCTGCAGACGCCGGACGAGATCACCGTCGACGGGCTCTACGTGTTCCCGCGTCTCAGCGGCGAGGAGAGCGTGTCGATGACGTTCGACGACATCGATATCGAGGTGGCGGCTCGTGGCGGTCAGGTCATCGTGCGTCCCCGCGACCCCGAGAATCCGCTGTTGAAGCGCTACGAGGGGACCCCGGCTTTCGAGCCGGACCCGGCGTGGCGCATCCCGGGCCGCTTTCTGCCATTCGAACAGCCTCGCCAGATCGAGCACGGGACGGTGGCCGGCTATTCGCAGTTCGATGCGGCCCCCGGCGAGGTCGAGTTCGAGGTTGCGGGCCAGACTCAGCGGGTGGTCGTCTACGGCGACTCGCAGCAGGGGCTCATGCTGGTATTCCGCGACGGCCTCGCCGGCGTGGAGACCGCCCCGGCGAACCGACGCCTCGACCTGGAGGCTCCGGCGGCGGATGGCAGCGTTCTCCTCGATTTCAACCGCACGGTCAATTTCCCTTGCGCCTATACCGACGCGGCGACCTGCCCGCTGCCGCCGAGCCAGAACGTCCTTGCCATCGGCATTCGCGCCGGCGAGAAGCTGCCGCGGCGCGGCTGATCGCTGCGGCACCGGGCCGGCCCAGTGGGGGCGGAGTTCGGCGAGTTGGCAAAGAAAAAGCCGGCGCCTCCGGGGTTGGGAGAGACGCCGGCCCGCCCGTATCTCAGGGCTCACGTGGTTCACGGTCCAAGGGGTAGAAGACCGGAGGCTGTCCGTTGAGGGACGCCGCCCACGAGGCTTCAATCACCACAGCTAATGGATTGAAAGCAGAGAACAACTTACCCGATGGACGACATGATTTCCATTCCTGGACCGCGTGGCCAGGGAATGCACACGCGGTGTTCAGGCCGCCTGCTGCACTAGGACGTCGGCGTGCCGGTCGAACCGGTAGCCGGCCCCGCGGACGGTGTGGATGATGTCCTGGTACTCACCCAGCTTGGCGCGCAGCCGGCGGATGTGCACGTCGATGGTGCGCACGCTGGGTTGCACCTCTTCGTCGGCCCACAGAGTGGTGAGGAGCTGTTCGCGGGGGACGGTCTCGCCCTCGTGCTCGATGAGGTAGGTGAGGAGGCGGAACTCCTTGTCGGTGAGGCCGATCGCCCGCCCGCTGACGCGGACGCGCTGGCGGGTGAGGTCGACGACGACCTTGGCCTCATGTCGTTCGCGCTCGCGGCGCTGCACGGCTGCCGGGTCGTGGAGGGCGAGGCGGACGA
>JBDNYM010000017.1:0-37789 GCA_047722305.1 Pseudoclavibacter sp.
GCCCCGCCCGAGCGCGCCCAGGCCCTGGTCTTCCTGGAGGGCCCCCTGCGGGGCCGGCGCATCACGCTCGGCTCGCAGCCGATCACCATCGGCCGCAGCTCCGAGAACGGCCTGGTGCTGCGCGACGACTACACCTCCACCTATCACGCCCGCCTGTTCCCCGCCAGGGGCGGATGGATGATCGAGGACCTCGGCTCCACCAACGGCACGTTCGTGGCCGGCCGCCGCGTCAGCGGCCCGACCGCGGTCGGCGCCCGCACGCCGATCAAGGTCGGCTCGACCGTGATGGAACTGCAGGTCTGACATGCCGGTCAGCCACGCGAGCCTGCTCACCAACCGTGGACGGGTACGGCACAACAACCAGGACTCCGGCTACATCGGCACCCACCTGTTCGTCATCGCGGATGGGATGGGGGGCCACGCGGGCGGCGACATCGCCTCGGCGATCACCATCAACCGGCTCATCGAGCTGGATCGCGAGTTCGAGTCGACCGACGCCGCCGGGGACGCCTTCCGCTCCGTCCTGCTGCAGGCCAACCTGGAGCTGGCCAACACCGTCCTCGACTACCCGGAGCTGACGGGGATGGGCACCACGGTCTCGGGCATGATCATCGTGCGCGATCAGGCGGTCATCGCCCACATCGGGGACTCGCGCATCTACCGGCTGCGGGGGGGCAGCTTGGACCAGATCACCAAGGACCACACCTTCGTGCAGCGGCTGGTGGACATGGGACGCATCACGCCGGAGGAGGCGCTGGTGCATCCCCGCCGCTCCGTGATCATGCGGGTGCTGGGCGACGTCGAGGCGAACCCGGAGATCGACGTGTTCACCGAGCCGCTCCAGGCCGGCGACCGCTGGGTGATCTGCAGCGACGGCGTCTCCGGACCGCTCGGCGACGCCTCCATGACGGACATCCTCACCACGACGGAGGACCGCGACCGCACTGCCGCCCGGCTCATCACGGCCACGATCGAGGCCGGCGCCCCCGACAACTGCACCTGTGCGCTGATCGACCCGCTGGTCGACGACGACGAGCCCACCGCGCCCAAGATCGTCGGCTCGGCTGCCGAGGAGGTCTCGCTGGAGCCGGTCCGCCGCGTGGTGGACCGCACCTCGGCCCTGAACACGCTGCGCGCCGCCGCCGCGCACCTGCACCCGCGCCGCCCGGAGACCTGGATTCCGCACGAGACCAGCGCCGACGAGTACCTGCGCGAGCTCATCGACGAGTCGCGCCGCCGCACCGTCCGCCGCCGCGTGCTCGGCGCCGCCCTCATCGTCCTGGCCGCCCTGGTGGTCGCCGCCTCGATGTGGCTGGGCTGGCGCTGGACGCAGAACCAGTACTACGTCGGGTCCGACGACGGGTACGCGGTCGTCTACCGCGGCGTTGACACGAACCTGGGGCCCATCCGGTTCAGCCACCCCATCTCGACTCGGGAGGAGCGCGTCCCGCTGCGCCGCCTCACCACGGCCACGCGCTCCAGCGTGGAGCGCACCATCCCATACGACTCCCGGCAGCAGGCCGAGCACGCCCTCGACCGGCTGCGGCAGGAGGCGAAATCATGAGCACCACCAGCACCACCACACTCGCCGACGGCCGCCGCGTCACGTTCAAGGAGCGCAACCTGCGCGGCATCGAGCTGGCGCTGACCCTGTTCGCCCTGGCCATCGCCGGCCTGGCGCTGGTACTGGTGCAGTTCGGGGCCACCGGGGGGCTGCAGACCGCCGCCCTGGTCCTCGGCGGCCTGTATGCGGCGGCGATCCTGGCCGTTCACGTCACCCTGCGCATCGTGGCCCGGCACGCCGACCCGGTGCTGCTGCCGGTGGCGACGCTCATCAACGCCTTCGGGCTGATCATGATCTACCGGATCGACCTGGAGAAGGGCGTCGCCTCGGCCAACTCCCCGTCGGTGCGGCAGGTGATCTGGGCCCTCATCGGCATCGCCTTCGCAGTGGCGACGCTGCTGGTCGTGCGCGACCACCGCCACCTGCAGCGGTACACCTACATCTTCATGCTGGCGGCCATCCTGCTGCTCCTGCTGCCGATGCTGCCGGGCATCGGCTCGTACAACGGCACCAACGCGCGCCTCTGGGTGCGGATCGGCCCCATGAGCTTCCAGCCCAGCGAGTTCGCCAAGATCGCCCTGGCCGTGTTCTTCGCCGGATATCTGGTGCAGCATCGCGACTCCCTGTCGCTGACCGGCCACCGCATCCTCGGCGTGCGCTTCCCCCGCGCCCGCGATATGGGGCCCATCCTGGTGGTCTGGGCGGTGTCGATGCTGGTGCTGGTGGTGCAGCATGACCTGGGCACCTCGCTGCTGTACTTCGGCCTGTTCCTGGTGATGCTGTACGTCGCCACCGGCCTGACCTCCTGGATCTGGATCGGGATCGGGATGTTCGCCGTGGGCGGCTTCTTCGCCTATCGGACCGTCAGCTACGTGCAGGGGCGGCTCGATGCCTGGCTGCGTCCGCTCGACCCCAAGATCTACAACGCCCCGGGCGGCAGCTACCAGCTGGTGCAGGGGATGTTCGGGCAGGCCAACGGCGGCCTGCTCGGGACCGGGCTGGGCAAGGGGTATCCGGGCATCACCCCGCTGTCGCAGAGCGACTACATCTGGCCCAGCCTGGTCGAGGAGATCGGGCTGATCGGCGCGTTCGCGCTGCTGTGCCTGTTCCTGGTGCTCGTGTCGCGCGGCATCCGGGTCGGGTTCGCCGGGCAGGACGACTTCGGCAAGCTGCTCGGGGTGGGCGTCTCGTTCGTGCTGGCCCTGCAGGTGTTCATTGTCATCGGCGGCGTCACGCGCGTCATCCCGCTGACCGGGCTGCCGACCCCGTTCCTGGCGGCCGGCGGGTCGAGCCTGCTGGCCAACTGGGTGATCATCGCCCTGCTGGCCCGCATCACCGACTCGATCCGCAGCCGCAACCGGGAGGTGCAGTCATGACGAGGCGACTCCGGCGCGTCACCGTGCTCATCTTCCTCATGTTCCTGGCGCTGTTCACCTCCACGTCGATCCTCCAGGTCATCACCGCCCCCAGCCTGCAGGCGGACGCCCGCAACACTCGCACCACGATCGCGTCGTACTCGGTGCAGCGCGGCGAGATCATCGCCGGCACCCAGGTGCTGGCGAAGTCGGTGCCCGTCAACACCGTGTTCAAGTTCCAGCGGCAGTACGAGAACGCGGGGCTGTACTCGTCGATCGTCGGCTACTACACCCGCACACAGGGCTCGGCCGGCATCGAGCAGGCCCTGAACACGCAGCTGACCGGGAAGAGCGACGACCAGTTCCTCACCCGGGTGCAGAACCTCATCACCGGGCGCACGCCGCAGGGGGCCGCGGTGACGCTCACCATCGACCCGCGCATCCAGCAGGCCGCCTCCGACGCGCTGGGCGACCACATCGGGGCGGCGGTGGCGATCGAACCGAAGACGGGCCGCATCCTCGCCATGGTCTCCAAGCCCGGGTTCGACACGAACGCCCTGACCGGCTCCGACGACCAGCAGGTCATCTCGACCTACAAGTCGCTGCTGGCCGACCCCAACCAGCCGCTGGTCAACCGGGCCATCGGCGGCGCCACCTACCCGCCGGGGTCGACGTTCAAGCTGGTCGTCAGCGCTGCGGCGCTGGAGAACGGCTTCACCCCCGACTCCGAGTTCGACAACGTCCGCGATCTCACCCTGACCGGCACCAGCACGCAGGTGCACAACATCTCGGACACGTTGTGCGGGTCGGGGAGCAAGGCGACCATGCGCACGGCCCTGCAATACTCGTGCAACATCCCCTTCGCCGAGCTCGGCGGCCAGCTGGGGGAGGACAAGATCGCGGCGGTGGCCAGCAAGTTCGGCTTCGGCCACACCTTCAAGATTCCGCTGAAGGTCACCGCCAGCCGGTATCCCTCCGGGATGACCCCCGCCCAGGTGCAGCTCGCCAGCTTCGGCCAGTACGACGTGCGGGCCACGCCGCTGCAGATGGCCCTGGTCTCGGCCGGCATCGCCAACGGCGGCGCGGTCATGACCCCGCAGCTGGTGCAGTCGGTGCAGGACGACCGGCTGCACACCACCCAGTCGTTCCGGGCGAAGAAGTACTCGCAGGCCGTCGACCCCGCCACGGCGGGGACGCTCAGCCAGATGATGCAGTTCAACGTCTCATCCGGAGCGATTTCGAGTGCAAGAATAAACGGAGTGGATGTCGCGGGGAAGACGGGCACGGCCGAGACGACGAAGTCAGCGCAGTACACGCTGTGGTTCACCGGATTCGCTCCGGCGAACGACCCCAAAGTGGCGGTGGCGGTGGCGGTCGAGAACGGCGGCGCGTACAACGACAGCCTCGGATCCCATGAAATCGCGGCCCCGATCGGCCGAGACATTATGAAGGCGGTGCTAGACCAATGAGACCGACGGCTGGGCTCACATTCTCCTCGCGCTATCAGCTCACCAAGCTGATCGCGGTCGGCGGCATGGGCGAGGTGTGGGAAGCCCACGACCTCGTCATCGGCCGCGAGGTCGCCCTCAAGATCTTGAAAGACGAGTACATGGGCGACCCGGGCTTCCTGGAGCGCTTCCGCGCCGAGGCCCGCCATGCCGCCCTGGTCAACGACGAGGGCATCGCCTCCGTGTACGACTACGGCGAGGAGGACGGCTCCGCCTACCTGGTGATGGAGCTGGTGCCCGGCGAGCCGCTGTCGGCCATCCTCGAGCGCGAGAAGGTGCTGCCGTCGGACGACGTGCTCGACATCGTCTCCCAGACCGCCTCGGCCCTGGCCGCCGCGCACAAGGTCGGCCTCGTGCACCGCGACATCAAGCCCGGCAACCTGCTCATCACGCCGGACCACCGGGTGAAGATCACCGACTTCGGCATCGCCCGCCTGGCCGACCAGGTGCCCCTGACCGCCACCGGCCAGGTGATGGGGACGGTGCAGTACCTGTCGCCGGAGCAGGCCAGCGGCCATCCCGCCTCGCCGGCCACCGACATCTACTCGCTCGGCATCGTCGCCTACGAGTGCCTGGCCGGACGCCGCCCCTTCACGGGCGAGAGCCAGGTGGCCATCGCCATGGCGCAGATCAACGACACCCCGCCCGACCTGCCCAGCAACGTGCCGCCGGCGGTGCGCAAGCTGGTCATGTCGTGCATGGCGAAGAACCCCGCCGACCGCCCCACCTCGGCCACCGCGCTGTCGAAGGCCGCGCACGCCATCCGGATGGGAGACCTGGCGACGGCCGCCATCGAGGTCCCGCAGGTCACCCCCACCGGAGAGGGGCTGCTGCCCACCACCAAGGCGACCCAGATCATGCCCTCCGCCGGGGCGACCACCCTGCTGCCGACCGCGGCCGGCGGCCCGCTGCATCCCGATGAGGAGCAGCCGGATGCGAAGTCCGGGCAGCCCCGGAAGAAGCGCCGCTGGGTGATCTGGCTCATCGTGATCATCGCCGCGCTGCTCGTCGCCGCGCTGATCGGCGTCTTCTGGGCGCGCGCCGTCAGCTCGAAGCCGTCCGAGAGCCCGTCGCCGAGCGTCACCGAGTCGGCCACACCGTCCGAGACCCCGTCGCCGACGCCGACGCCCACCCCGACCCAGCCGACCACGGCGGCTCTGAACTGCGGGCAGTACGACGGGCAGCAAACCGATGTTGCCCAGAGCAACATCACCGCCCTCGGGTTCAACGTGCAGCTGACCACCGCTCCCGGGAATCCGCCGGATGGGAAGTCGGCCAACACGGTCAAACAGGTGAGCCCCTGCGGCCCGTCACTTGAGCAGGGGCAGCTCGTCACCATCACGTCCTACGGCCCGGCCCCGTCCCCGTCCACACTGGACAACCAGACTGACTGCGAACGGTTCGGTTACACCTGGAAAGCCAACACGACGACAGCCAGTTCTCCTGCTAGCCAGTCGTCAAGCCCAACGCCGAGCACTACGTATCAGTGCGTGTCGAACTGACCCGTTACGATAACGGCAGACAGCACCAGGTTTCAGTCTCGTAGACTGATGCCCTACAGCGCGGAATGAGAGTGTAGGCATGGCGGAGCAGCTGCTCAACGGCCGCTATCGGGTCGGCAAGCTGATCGGCCACGGTGGGATGGGCGACGTGTACCTCGGCACCGACACCCGCCTGGGGCGCACGGTCGCCATCAAGATCCTGCACGAGCGCCTGGCCGACACCCCCGAATTCCGGCGGCGGTTCCGCACCGAGGCCATGGCGGCCGCCCGCATGGCGAATCCGCACATCGTACGCACCTACGACGGCAACCAGGATCACATCACCCTGCCGGACGGGTCCACCCGGCACATGTACTACCTGGTGATGGAATACGTCGACGGGCGCACCGTGCAGGACGTCCTGGCATCGCACGGCCCGCTGGAGGCGCAGGAGGCGCTGAGCATCGTGCGCCAGGTGCTCGCGGCCCTCGACTACTCGCACCGCTCGGGCATCGTGCACCGCGACATCAAGCCCGGCAATGTCATGCTCACCAACACCGGCAATGTGAAGGTGATGGACTTCGGGGTCGCCCACGTGCTGGGCGACGACAGCGCGCCCGCCGACGGCGACAAGGTCACCGGCACCGTCCAATACTTCGCCCCCGAGCAGGCCCAGGGCCACGTCACCGGCGCGACCACGGATGTGTACAGCACGGGCGTGCTGCTCTTCGAGATGCTGACCGGCAGGCTGCCGTTCGCGGGCGAGACCCCGGCGGCGGTCGCCTACCAGCACGTGCACGAGCCGGCGCCGAAGCCCAGCACGCTGGTGCCGACGCTGTCGCGCGCGATCGACCTGCTCGTCCTGACCGCCCTGCAGAAGCGCCCCGCCGACCGGTACCAGACGGCGGACGAGTTCGCCGCCGACGTCGACCGCGTGCAGCACGGCATCGAGCCCTTGGGGCACGCCGCGGTGCCGCACGCACTGCTCGGCACCGCCGCGACGACCACCGTCCTGCCCGTCGCGAACAGCGGCAACAGCGGCGAGGAGGATGACTCTCCGTTCGACGCCTTCGCGTCGCAGCCGGCGTCCGACTCCAGCCCGGTGCTGGAGCGCAATCTGCGCAACCGCCGCGTGGGGATCATCTGGGGGGTCGCCGGGGGCCTCGCCCTCCTCACGGTGATCGCCTTCGTGTGGCTGCTGTTCATGCACCCGACGGTCGCCTCTCCGACCACGAAGTACCTCAAAGTGGCCGACGTCTCCTCGCTGTCGTACGCCGATGCGTCCAAGCAGCTCAAGGGGGACGGCTTCCTGGTCAAGCAGAAGAAGGTCACCAGCGACACGGTCGCCACCGGCACCGTCATCAGCACCACCCCTGTCGCCGGCAAGGTGATGGCCCAGGGCTCGACGATCACCATCAACGTCTCCAGCGGCCCCAAGCGGGTGACGATCCCGTCGCTGAAGAACCTCACCCAGGCCGCCGCCGCCGCCAAGCTGCAGGCCGTCGGACTGTCGGTCGGGACGATCACGCCCCAGACCGACGCGACGCTCCCCGAGGGCACGGTGCTCGCCAATTCGCCGGTGTCCGGCGTGCGCGTGGCGCCCGGCAGCTCGGTCGATCTCACCGTGTCGTCCACGCTCGTCACCATTCCGACGGTCAAGAACCTGAACCAGGCGGATGCGCAGAAGGCGCTGCAGGCCGTCGGACTGCAGCTGAACGCCGTCATCAAGCAGGACTGCAACCAGGGCTGGCAGGATCCGCTGGCCGTGCAGCAGGACACCGGCCAGGTGCCGCTCGGATCTCAGGTGACCGTGACCTTCCTGCAGCGCACGTCCGGCAGCATGTGCTCGCCGAGCCTGTCGCCGAGCCCCTCGGCCAGCCCGGGCTCCAACGCCGGAGGCAACGGGAGCACCTCCGCTCCGCAGGGCCAGTAGCGGCGGGCGCCGCCGCCGGCCGCCGCTCAGCGCACGGTGACCGCCTGCCAGGGCGCCAACAGCCCGTCGACCCACGGGAACACGACCCAATTGAGGGCGGCTGCCGCCCCGGCCAGCAGCACCAGGCATTCGAGGATGCGCACCCACCAGGGGCCGGGCAGGTGGCGCCAGATCCAGGCGTACATGTCAGTTCCCCTGTCCGTGTTCGAGGAGGCGCGTCAACGCCGACGGCAGCCCGCCGGCCCGGGGGTAGAACTCGTCGAACGTGCTGTAGACGATCATGCGCTCGCCGTTCGTGAACGGGTAGGGGTTGCAGGTCGTCAGCGTCAGCAGGCGCTCCTGGGGCGCCGCCGTGCTCTGCGGCACCGGGTTGACGACCTCGACGGCGGTGTCGAGCACGTATTCGGTGTTCCGGTAGTCGTACACGTACCACCCCTCCTGGGTCTCCAGCACGACCTTGTCGCCGTAGCGCAGCGTGTCCAGATACTGGAAATTCGATCCGTGGCCGCCCCGGTGCGAGGCGAAGGCGGTGTTGCCGACGGCTCCGGGCATGGAGGTGCTCGGATACCAGCCGGCGCCGAGCTTGTTGAGCACCGGCAGCGTGGTTCCGCCGATCAGCGGCCGCGCCCAATTCGCGCCCAGGCGCGGAACGTGCAGCACGCCGAACAGCTCCCCGACCCGGGGGCGAGGGGAGGCGACCGGCGGGTCGCGAAGCGGTTGGGGAGCTGTCGTGGACGGGTGCTGTCGCGCCCAGTCCCGGCTCGCCTGCTGCGCCGTCGCCTGCTGCGCTGAGGACGTCTGCTGGTCGGCGAGGGTCAGCTGCCAGCCGACAAAGGCGAGCACCAGGATGCCGAAGGTGAGCAGCAGCTCCCCGGTCACCCCGGCGACGCGGGCCCAGAACGGGGTACGGGCCGGGGCTGGAGCAGGGCGACGGCGAGACGACGGGCTCTCCTGAGCGTGCCTCGGTTTCCCCTTCTGGGTCTCATCCATCGCGTCCGCTAGAATCCCCCTGTGAAACGTACGTCGGAGCGCCCTGACCCTACCACGACCAGCTCCACCGGGGGCAAGCGTCAAGCGGCGCGACCGACGCCTGTCTGGTACAAGATCCTCATGTTCGGGCTGATGCTGCTGGGGCTCGCCTGGGTGGTCGTGTTCTACATCAGCGGGTCGGCGATGCTGCCCGTGCCGACGATCGGCAATTGGAACATTCTGATCGGCTTCGGGCTGCTGATGATCGGGTTCATGATGACCATCGGGTGGCGCTGACCCCCGCAGTTCCTGCCCTCCCACTGTTCTCCACCGTTTCGTCTGGTTTTCCACAGAATTACCACCGTGTAGTTATCCACGTGGTGGAGAAACCTGTGGATAACTTGCTCTGCGGAGAAGGGCCCCCGAGAATTCAGCCCCGCAGCCCCGGGATGAGCCGAGCCGCCAGGAAATTCGGGTCCGTCGCCATCCACAGCCCCACGACCAGCACCACGGCGCACACCGACAGCCAAATCGTCTGAGACCGCACCCGGTAGCGCGTGCGCGCCAGGATCATCCCCAGCACCAGACCCACCACCAGGCCGCCCACGTGCGCCTGCCAGGAGACGCCCCCGCCCAAGAATCCGAACAGCAGGTTGACGCCCAGCAGCACCAGCAGCTGGATGTACTGCCCGCCCAGGTGCCGCACCATCACCATCAGGGACGCCATCAGGCCGAACAGGGCCCCCGAGGCGCCCAGCACCGGGGTGGCCGGCGCCAGCAGCGCCACCGAGACCCAGCCGCCCACCATCGACAGCAGGTACACGGTCGCGTACCGCCAGCGGCCGAGGATCGGCTCCAGCACCATGCCGAAGATCCACAGCGTGTACATGTTCAGCGGCAGGTGCAGCAGGGTGGACGTCGAATGGGCGAATCCGCCCGTGATGATGCGCCACGGCTGCACGTGCGTGAAGGGGGCGAAGAAGACCAGCGCGTTCGTGAATCCCGGCACCACCAGCTGGAGCAGCCAGATGACGACGCACGCGACGATGATCCCGTAGGTCACCAACGGCGCGTTGGGGCGCCGCAGGGCGGTCTTCAGCCGGCTCGCCCGCCGGATGCGGGGCGGCCGCGCCGAGGGCTGCGCCTGGTACCCGCGGTACGGATCGTCCTCCCCGGGGCCGTACCCGGAATCGTTGGAGCCGAAACTCACGACTCGGGGACCTCGTGCACCTCCACCGAGGTGATGGCGATGTCGCTCTGCGGGCGATCCATCTCGTCGGTGGGGGCCGCCGCGACCGCGTCCACGACCGCGCGGGACGCCACGTCCGCGACCGCGCCGAAGATCGTGTGCTTGCCCTGCAGCCAGGTCGTGGGCGCCACCGTGATGAAGAACTGCGACCCGTTGGTGCCGTGGCCCCCGCGGCGGCCGGCGTTCGCCATGGCCAGCATGTAGGGCTCGCGGAAGTCGAGCTCGGGGCTGATCTCGTCGTCGAACTCGAAGCCGGGACCGCCCGTGCCCGTGCCCAGGGGGTCGCCGCCCTGGATCATGAACCCGGGGATGACCCGATGGAAGATCGTGCCGTCATAGAGGCCGTCCGCGCGGGGCTTCCCGTCGGCCGGATCCGTCCACTGCTGGGCCCCCGTGGCCAGCCCGACGAAGTTGGCGACCGTCTTGGGGGCGTGGAACCCGTACAGGTCGAGGGCGATATCGCCGGAGGTGGTGTGCAAGATGACATGATGCGTGGAAATGGGCATGTGCCGATTCTCGCATACGGTCTGCGTGTGAACTCTCCGATAATCCGAATGCTGTGGACCCGTCCAGGGAACGCAGTGGGACAATTGCGGCATACATCTCAAGGAGGCACGACATGACGACATTCGATTCCGCGCGCCAGCGGCTGGCGGCTGTGCCGAAGCAGCTCGCCGAGAAGCTGCCCAGCCGTGAGCAGGTCGAAACGCAGATCTCGAGCCTGGGGGCCCAGCTGGAGGAGCTCTCCGGCCGTGTCGAGAAGCTGCGCGAGGCCGTCTCCCCGTCGGTGCGCGACCTGGCCGGTACCGTGCGCGAGGCGGCTGTCCGCAGCGCCCAGCAGGCGGCCGCCGAGGCCCCGAAGCACAAGAAGAAGATTCAGAAGGCGGCCGAGCGCGCCCGCCGCGACGTGCTGAGGGCGCTGGAGGAGTTCCAGGCTCCGGAGCCGCCGAAGCCGAAGCGCCACATCGGCACCATCGTCCTGCTGTCGCTCGTGGGGGCCGCCGTCGCCGGGGCGGCCTACGCCGCGGTGCGCGCCGTCACGCTCGCCGACGAGCAGTGGATCGGCGTCGACGAGGACCTCAAGGCCGATCGCGAGGCTGGCGACGACGCCCCGGAGACCTCGGCCGACGGTGCCGCCGACCCGGCCGAGAAGACTGACGAGTAAGCACCCGTTCTGACGCGCGCAACGGGCGGCTCTCCATCAGGAGCCGCCCGTTTCGCGTCGGTGGGGCGGCGGGGTAAAAGTACCCGCGGCCACCCTGCCACCGGACTCAGGAGATCCGCCAAAGTCAGGGGATGCATCCCCTGACTTTGGCGGCAGGGACCCGGAACCCCTGAATTTGGCGTGAAGCAGGCACGGCGGGATTTCGCATCCCAGAACAGTTTTGTTTGTGGAGACGAGGGGAATCGAACCCCTAACCTCCGCCTTGCAATGGCGGCGCTCTGCCAATTGAGCTACGCCCCCGGGGCGAGAAAGTGGGCCTAACTGGATTTGAACCAGTGACCTCTTCGTTATCAGCGAAGCGCTCTAACCAACTGAGCTATAGGCCCGTACGGCAACCCCCCAAGATTACCGCGTCCGGCCGGATGTGCCAAACACGGTCGGGGCCGTCACCGCAGATTCGTGAAGTGCACCTCGATGCCGCCGACCAGCATGACGCAGACGTTGTAGAGCCAGGCCGCGACGGTGCCGATCAGGGTGCCGAACACCAGGTTGACCAGCCCGCCCATCATGGCGAAGCTCATGATCAGGCCGAGGTTGAACACCTTGCCGATGTCCACGCCGCCGCTGGACGCCGTGCCGCCGGTCCCCATGGTGGAGAGCAGGTCGTTCAGCGCGTTGAACATGCCCAGCTGCGAGGCGAGCAGCCAGAGCACGAAGGCGAGCACGATGCTCGCCAGCGACAGCCCCAGCGCGACCAGGAACGAGATCTTGGTCGCCGACCACAGACCGATGTGCGAGACCTGCAGGTCGACGGTGCGGCGCTTCGACTTGGTGCTCGCCGTCTTGCTGGCCAGCTTGCTGGCGGTGGTGCTGCTCATTCGGGGCTGTCCTCTCCGTCCGCGGCGGGCGCATCGGCCTCGTCTTCGTCATCGGTGTCCTCGTTGCGGGCCAGGGCGAGGATGCGGTCGCCGCGGTCGAACCGGGCGAAGACGACGCCCATGGTGTCACGGCCCTTGACGGGCACTTCGGCCACGCCAGAGCGTATCACCTTGCCGGAGGCGAGCACGACGAGCACCTCGTCGGCCTCGTGCACGAGCAGCGCCCCGGCGAGACCGCCGCGATCGTCGCTCAGCCGCGCCACCTTGATGCCATAGCCTCCGCGTCCCTGCAGGCGGTACTCGCCGACGGCGGTGCGCTTGGCGTACCCGCCGGTGGTGACCACGAACACCGATGCCTCAGTGTCCCGCACCGCATCGGCGGCGATCACCTGGTCGCCCTCGCGGAGTGCGATGCCCTTGACCCCGGACGTGTCGCGCCCGGTGGGGCGGATGGACGCGTCGTCGGCGCGGAACCGGATGCTCATCCCGTCCCGCGTCACCAGCAGCAGGTCGTCGCGGGGGTCGGCGAGCAGGGCGGCGATGAGTTCGTCGCCGTCGCGCAGCGAGATCGCGATGAGACCGGCCGACCGGTTCGAGTCGTACAGCCCCAGCCGCGACTTCTTGACCAGTCCGTTGCGGGTGACCAGCAGCAGGTAGGCCGACTGGCTGTAATCGTGCAGGTCGAGCACCTGGGTGACGTGCTCGTCCGGCCCCAGCGGCAGCAGGTTGGCGACGTGCTGGCCCTTCGAGTCGCGCCCGGCCTCGGGCACCTCGTAGGTCTTGGCCCGGTACACGCGGCCGGTGTTGGTGAAGAACAGCAGCCAGTGGTGCGTGGTGGTGACGAAGAAGTGCTCCACCACGTCGTCGGCGCGCAGCGACGCCCCGCGCACGCCGTGGCCGCCCCGATGCTGCGAGCGGTACTGGTCCGAGCGGGTGCGCTTGATGTACCCGTCCCGCGTCATGGTGACGACCATCTGCTCTTCGGGGATGAGGTCTTCCATCGACATGTCGCCGTCGGCGCCGGGCACGATCTGGGTGCGGCGCTCGTCGCCGAACTTCTCGACGATGGCCTGCAGCTCGTCGGAGACCACGGTGCGCTGCCGCTCGGGCGACGCGATGATGGCCTGGTATTCGGCGATCTTGGTCTCCAGCGCCTGGTACTCGTCGGTGATCTTCTGCCGCTCCAGCGCGGCCAGCTGCCGCAGCTGCATGTTCAGGATGGCCCGCGCCTGCAGCTCATCGATGTCGAGCAGGCGGATCAGGCCGTCGCGGGCGTCCTCGACGGTGGGGGAGCGGCGGATCAAGGCGATGACCTCGTCCAGCGCATCCAGCGCCTTGAGATAGCCCTCCAAGATGTGGGCGCGCTCCTGGGCCTTGCGCAGCCGGAACTTGGTGCGCCGCACGACGACATCGATCTGGTGCTCGACCCACAGCGAGATGAACTGGTCGATCGACAGCGTGCGCGGCACCCCGTCGACCAGCGCCAGCATGTTGGCGCCGAAGTTGTCCTGCAGCTGCGTGTGCTTGTAGAGGTTGTTGAGCACCACCTTGGCGACGGCGTCGCGCTTGAGCACGACCACCAGCCGCTGCCCGGTGCGGCCGGAGGTCTCGTCGCGGATGTCGGCGATGCCGGTCACGGTGCCGCTCTTGACCAGCTCCGCGATCTTCACCGCGAGGTTGTCGGGGTTGACCTGGAAGGGGAGCTCGGTGATGACCAGGCAGGTGCGGCCGTGGATCTCCTCGATGTTCACGACGGCCCGCATGGTGATGGAGCCGCGCCCGGTGCGGTACGCCTCCTCGATGCCCTTGTGTCCGAGGATGAGCGCGCCGGTGGGGAAGTCGGGGCCCTTGATGCGCTCCAGCAGGGCGTCGAGCAGCTCGTCGCGGGTGGCGTCCGGGTACTCCAGGCTCCACAGGGCGCCGGCGGCGACCTCGCGCAGGTTGTGCGGCGGGATGTTGGTGGCCATGCCGACGGCGATGCCGACCGAGCCGTTGACGAGCAGGTTCGGGATGCGGCTGGGCAGCACGACCGGCTCTTGCGTCTTGCCGTCGTAGTTGTCCTGGAAGTCGACGGTGTCCTCTTCGATATCGCGCACCATCTCGAGGGCCAGCGGGGCCATCTTGGTCTCGGTGTAGCGGGGCGCGGCGGCGGGGTCGTTGCCCGGGGAGCCGAAGTTGCCCTGTCCGCTGGCGAGCGGGTAGCGCATGCTCCAGGGCTGCACCAACCGCACCAGGGTGTCGTAGATCGCCGAGTCGCCGTGGGGATGGTACTGGCCCATGACCTCGCCGATCACGCGCGAGCACTTCGAGAACGCCTTGTCGGGGCGGTAGCCGCCGTCGTACATCGCGTAGATGACGCGGCGGTGCACGGGCTTGAGCCCGTCGCGCACGTCGGGCAGCGCGCGCCCGATGATGACGCTCATCGCGTAGTCGAGGTACGACTTGCGCATCTCCGAATTGATGTCGACCTGCTCGATCAACCCGTGGTTGAAGTGCTCGGCCTCGTCTTCGTTGTCAGCCATGTCTTCTCCTGGGTTCAGATGTCGAGGAAGCGAACGTCTTTGGCGTTCGTCTGGATGAAGGTGCGGCGGGCGTCGACATCCTCGCCCATGAGCACGGAGAACACCTCGTCGGCCAGCGCCGCATCGGTGAGGGTGACCTGCGACAGCACGCGGGTCTCAGGATCCATGGTGGTCTCCCACAGCTCCTGGTAGTTCATCTCGCCCAGGCCCTTGTAGCGCTGGATGCCGTTGTCCTTCGGGATGCGGTGCCCGGCTTCGCGGCCGGCGGCCAGCAGTTCGTCGCGCTCGTCGTCGGAGTAGGCGAACTCGTGGTCGCGGTCGCTCCATTTGAGGCGGTACAGCGGCGGGTTCGACAGGTAGACGCAGCCGTGGTCGATGAGCGGCCGCATGTACCGGAAGAAGAAGGTGAGCAGCAGGGTCGCGATGTGGGCGCCGTCCACGTCGGCATCGCTCATGATGACGATCTTGTGGTAGCGCAGCTTGGTGAAGTCGAAGTCTTCGCCGATGCCGGCGCCGAACGCCGTGATCATCGCCTGGATCATCTCGCTGCGCAGCGCCCGGTCGAGACGCGCCTTCTCGACGTTCAGGATCTTGCCGCGCAGCGGCAGGATGGCCTGGGTCTCGGGGTTGCGCCCCTGCGTCGCGGAGCCGCCGGCCGAGTCGCCCTCGACCAGGAAGATCTCGCAGATCTCGGCGTTGCGGCTGACGCAGTCCTTCAGCTTGCCGGGCATCCCGCCTGACTCGAGCACGCTCTTGCGGCGCGTGGCCTCGCGGGCGCGGCGGGCCGCCACCCGGGCGGTCGAGGCCTGGAGGCCTTTGCGCACGATGTCTTTGGCCTGCGCCGGGTTGCGGTCGAACCAGTCGGCCAGCTTCTCGCCGGTGACCTTCTGCACGAACGTCTTGGCCTCGGTGTTGCCGAGCTTGGTTTTGGTCTGCCCCTCGAACTGGGGGTTGGTGAGCTTGACGGAGATGACGGCGGTGAGACCCTCGCGGACATCGTCGCCGGTCAGGTTGTCGTCCTTCTCCTTGAGCAGGTTCTGCGAGCGCGCGTACTTGTTGACCTGCGAGGTGAGCGCCGCCCGGAAGCCCTCTTCGTGCGAGCCGCCCTCCACGGTGTTGATGGTGTTGGCGTAGGTGTGCACCGACTCGGTGTAGGCGCCCGTCCACTGCATGGCGATCTCGACCGACATGGTGCGGTCGTCGTTCTCCGCGTTGAAGTCGATGATGTCGGGGTGCACCACTTCGGCCTTCTTGCCGGCGTTCAGATAGTGCACGTAGTCGAACAGGCCCCGGTCGTAGCGGTACGACACGACGACCGGCTCTTCAGCGCGCTCGTCGGTAAGCGTGATGGTCAGGCCCTTGTTCAGGAAGGCCATCTGCTGGAAGCGCTGCCGCAGAGTCTCCCGATCGAAGTCGACGGTCTCGAAGATCGCCGGGTCCGGCCAGAACGTGACGATGGTCCCGGTCTCGTCGCTGGGCTCGCCCTGCTCCAGCGGCGCGACCGGCGCCCCGCCCCGGTAGTGCTGCCGCCAGACGTGCCCGCGCTGGCGCACCTCGATGTCGAGGTGGGTCGAGAGCGCGTTGACCACGGAGATACCGACCCCGTGCAGGCCGCCGGAGACCGCGTACCCGCCGCCGCCGAACTTGCCGCCGGCGTGCAGCACCGTCAGCACCACCTCGACGGCCGGCTTGCCGGTCTGCTTCTGGATGCCAGTGGGGATGCCGCGCCCATTGTCTTGCACACGGATGCCGCCATCTGCCAGCATCGTGACCTCGATGTGGGTGCAGTACCCGGCCAGCGCCTCGTCCACCGAGTTGTCGACCACCTCGTAGACGAGGTGGTGCAGGCCGCGGGGGCCGGTGGACCCGATGTACATGCCGGGCCGCTTGCGCACCGCCTCGAGGCCCTCGAGCACGGTGATGGAACTGGCATCGTACGTTCGCGCTGCAGAATCGGTCATGGGGAGGCACTCGCTTTCGCGCCAACGCCCAGGGGCCGTTCGGTCCCGCGCGCGGCATACGGCACCCATTCTAGCAAAAGAGGTCGAGAATAGCCTCGGAACGGGCGTGAAGGCCCGGAACGCCCCATCCACGTAGGGGGACGTCTCGGCCGCATCTGCGCGGCCATACTCAGCCGTACGTGTCGCGCGGCCCCCGACCGGGCACCGACCGCGGGCCGTGCCCCCAGGAGGGCGCATCGGGGCCGACGAAGCGGAGGCCCGCGATCGAGATCTCCGGCAGCGCCTCGTGGATGCGCCCCATCACCCGGGCCTTCATCCGGCGCAGGCTCGCCGCCCAGGCGGTCGAGTCGCACTTGACGATCACGGTCTCGCCCGACAGGTAGGCCTCAGTGTGACGGGCGACCTCCGGGCCCACGATCTCGGCCCAGCCGACGATCAGCCGGGCCCGGCCGAGCTGCTCGTCCCAGCCCATCCGGTGCTCGACCGCGGTGAGCGCCGACCCGATGCGGAAGACGTCCCCGCCCGAGAACGGCTCGGCCGCGCGACGCGACTCGCCACCGAACACGCGGCGCAGGTGCAAGAAGACCCGTTCCGCCTCATCCCGCGCAGAGCGGCCGCTCACGGAGTGGGTCCGTTCGCATGGTCGGGCCCGGGCCCGGGGCCGAACGGTGGCGCCGCTGACCCGGGAGGCACCGCTCGAATGCCGCTGTGGCGGGGGCTCTCGCCGGGGGCAGCCTGCCCGTCCGCCACGGCGCCCGCCGCGATGTGGATGCGCTGCAGCGGCATCCCGAATGCAGGGATGTCGTCGGCGATGGCCGAGGTGACGATGACCTGCTCGAAGGGGGCCACCAGCGCCGCCAGGCGCCGCCGCCGGTCGGCGTCGAGCTCGGCGAACACGTCGTCGAGCATCAGCACCGGGTCGCCTGCCGGGGAGGTCGCGCGCAGCACCTCGGCGGCGGCCAGCCGCAGCGCCAGCGCCAGCGACCAGCTCTCCCCATGGCTGGCGTAGTCGCGGGCCACCAGCCCGTCGAGGGTGAGATCCAGGTCGTCGCGATGGGGGCCGAGCGCGGTCGAGCCGCGCTGCACCTCGTCGGCGACGCCCGCCTCCAGCCGCTGCAGGTAGTCGGCGGCCAGGGATGCGGGAGTGGGGAGGGGCGCGGCGCCCTCCGCCGGTTCCAGCAGAGCCGACCGCAGCGACGGCACCGCCCGGGTCGCCTCGCCGGAGATCGCCCGGTAGGCGCGCTCCAACGGTTCGGCGAGCTCGGCGACCAGGCGGGCCCGCTCGATGACCAGCTCGGCGCCGCGCGCGGCCAGCTGCCCGTTCCAGGCGTCCAGCGACTCCAGACGATCCACGGCCAGGTGGTGGATCTTCGCGGATTTCAGCAGCGAGTTCCGCTGCCGCAGCACCCGGTCGTAGCCGCGCACGACGTCCACCAGCCGGGGCCGCCGCTCGATCAGCAGTTCGTCGAGAAAGCGCCGTCGTACCTCCGGCGCTCCGGATACCAGCGCCAGATCCTCCGGGGCGAACAGAACGGTCGCGAACATCCCCACCACCTCGCCGGCTCGCCGCGGAGCGCCCCCGAGGCGCACCGTGTTCGCACCTTCCCGCCGGATCAGGCAGTCGATGCCCAGGCGACGGCTGCCATGGACGATGTCGCCCCGGATCACGGCCTCCTCGGCACCGGCCCGCACCAGCGGCCGGTCGGACGACACCCGGTGCGAGGAGAACACCGAGAGGTAACGCGCCGCCTCCAGCAGATTCGTCTTCCCCTGCCCGTTGGCGCCCGCGAGGACGACGACGCCCGGGTTCAGGTGCAGCAGCGCGTGGGAGTAGTTGCGGAAATCGCGCACCTCCAGCTGGCGGATGTGCACGCGCGCGTCACCGCAGCAGCAGGTTCGGCTGCAGCAGGTACCGGTAGTCTCCCGGCTCGTCGCCGTTCTTGCTGGTCTGCCCGGTGATGAGCACGGGACCCGGCTTGTGCGGGTTGTCGGTCTTGGTGAAGCCCAGCTTCGAGAACTCGTTCTGCGTCGAGGACAGTCCGTCGATCAGGAACTGCGGCTTCATCGAGATGACCACCTCGTCGCCGGTGAGGAACGCCTCCACGGTCTCCTGCGCCTGCGCCTGCTCGTTGCCGATCGCCTCCAGAGTGACCCCGTCGAGGTTGAAGGTGAACCGCAGCGGGCTCTCGCGGTCGAGCACCAGCGCCACGCGGCGCACCGCCTCCATGAGCTCGGCGGTGTTCACCACCGCGTAGTTCGGCACGGAATCGGGGAACAGGCGCCGCACCGGCGGGTAGTTGCCCTTGATCAGCAGCGACGTGACCAGGCGATCGTCAGTGCCGAACGCCACCATCTCGCGATCGTCGGTCTTCACCACCGACAGCTTGATGGTCTCGGCGTGCCCGAACGTCTTGGCGACTTCGGTGAGCGTCCGCGCCGGCACCAGTGCGGTGGTCGTCTCGGCTTCGCCGCCCTCCCAGGGGATGCTGCGCTGCGCCACCCGGTAGCGGTCGGTGGCCAGGAACGTGAGCTGCTCGGGGGTGACCTCGACCTGCACGCCGGTGATGACCGGCGTCACATCGTCGCGGGATGCCGCCACCGAGACCTGTGCCACCGCCGTCGAGAAGTCGCCGCCGGAGACCGCGCCCTGCCAGGTCGGGACTTCGGGCAGCGCCGGGTACTCGTCGATGGGCATCGTGAACAGCTCGAACCGGGCGGAGCCGCTGGTGACGACCAGCCGCTCGTTCTCGTCGGTGGCGAGGGTGACCGCGTCGCCGGGCATGCGGCTGGCGATATCGGCCAGGAGCCGCCCCGAGACCAGCGCCTCGCCGATCTCGTCGACATCCGCGGGGATGCGGGTGCTGCTGGAGACCTCGTAGTCGAACGACGACAGCTGCAGCCGCCCCTCGCTGGCGTGCAGGACGACTCCGCTCAGGATCGGCAGCGTGGTGCGCTGCGGCAATAGCTTGACAGCGAAGGAGACGGCTTCGCTGAGCACATCGCGATTGATCTGGAGTTTCATCTTGTCCTCGGTTTGCCCCTCGATGGTCTGAATGCAGTTGCAGCCATGATCCCACACTCCGCGGATGCCGTTTGAGCGCTCTGGGGCGAGCGGGATGAAGGTTGGCGGAGCGATTGGAATGACAAGAGTTCTCTCATCGTAATAACCGTTGTGGAAGCCGTGGAGAATCGCGTGGTTGCCTGGTCATTCCTATTGCTCACACGCGTGTGATTTGTACACAGAGTGTGGAGAGCGTGTGGAGAACTTCGCGGGATGGCCGTGGCGGCGACAAGCGGATTCCACAGCGGACCGGGCGTTGCGCACAGGGATGACGGCGTTGTCCACAGGGGTGTGGAAAAGGTGTGGAAGCGCGGAGGTAACAGAGCGTCGAGCCGCAAGTCGGGCCACCGAGGGCGGGCCCAGAAGAGAGGAAGAGAGCGGGAACGGGCCGAATCAGCGGTGGGCTTGCTTGATCTCGGTCATGAGGTTGGTGACCTCGGTGTAGATCTGCCGGCGCTCGCGCATGAGGCGGTCGATCTTGTTGTTCGCGTACATCACGGTGGTGTGGTCGCGATTGCCGAACTCCGCGCCGATCTTGGGCAGCGAGAGCGAGGTCATCTCGCGGCAGAGGTACATCGCGATCTGCCGGGAGAGGGCGATGTGCTGCGAGCGGGAGGCTCCCTCGAGGTCTTCCGGGGTCAGGTTGTAGTAGCGGGCGACATGGTTGATGATCTCTGCCGGCGGCACCACGTTGTCTTCGGTGAGGGTGATGACATCCTTGAGCGCCGACTGGGCCAGCCGCATGTCGATGGGGCGCTTCTCAATGCTCGAGAACGCCGTGACGCGCAGCAGCGTCCCCTCGAGTTCCCGGATGTTCGAGGGCACTTTGGTGGCGATGAACTCGAGGACTTCGCGGGGGATGTCGAGATGCTCGCTGGCCGCCTTGCGACCGAGGATCGCGATGCGCGTCTCCAGGTCGGGGGCCTGCACGTCGGTGATAAGCCCCCACTCGAAGCGCGACGTCATCCGCTCTTCGAACCCTTGCAGTTGCCGGGGCGGCTGGTCGCTGGTGATCACCACCTGCTTGCTATGGTCGTGCAGGGTGTTGAACGTGTGGAAAAAGGCCTCCTGAGTGGAGTCCTTCCCCTGCAAGAACTGGATGTCGTCGATAAGCAGGATGTCGATGTCGCGATACCGCGACTGGAACTCCTGCGCCTGATTGTTCTGAATCGAGTTGATGAAGTCGTTGGTGAACTCCTCAGAACTCACGTATCGCACCCGGATGCCGGAGTACAGGCTGATCGCGTAGTGACCGATCGCGTGCAGCAGGTGCGTCTTGCCCAACCCGGAACCGCCATAGATGAACAGCGGGTTGTAGGCCTTGGCCGGGGCTTCGGCGACGGCGAAGGCGGCGGCGTGGGCGAAGCGGTTGGAGCTGCCGATGACGAAATTGTCGAAGTTGTACTTCGGGTTGAGTCGTGAGGGCGTCCAGCTGGCGGGACTGGTGTCCTGCGGGTGCCCCGGCAGCGTCGTCGTGACGGTCGTCGCCTCTCGAACGGGTGCGGGCGCCGGGGTGGCGCCAGGGGAGGCCCCCGTGGAGCGCCCCGAGAACAGCGATGGGACCGGCTCGCTCTGCGCCCGGGTGGATGATTCGGGGGGCTGAGGCTGCAGCTGGCTGTTGATCACGACCGCGAATGCCGTGATGCCGTCCGCAGCGGGAACCTTCGCCAGCGCCGTGAGGATGGGGACCCGCGCCCGGTGCTCGATCATTTCACGGGTGAGATCATCGGGAACTTCGAGGATGAGGGTGTCGCCCATCGTCCCCTTGGCGTGCACGAGGTTGAGGAACCCCAGCATCTGCTCGCTGAGGCGGCTGTCAGAGGACAGCAGCTCGCAGACGGCGGGCCACGGGGTGGGTTCGGCAACGCTGTCCGGCATGCGGCCGCCCCCTCTCTTCCTTAACGGAACTGAAAGGGCACCCCTTGGCCCGCTCCGTGGTCCTTCGCCATCGCCTGCGAGCGGTGGCCGTCTGTGCTCGATACGCTATCGAGGTCACAGAAGTGCTGCAACGTAGGTTATCCACAACCGCGGCGTGTTGCAGCGGGTACGCGACCAACTCCGGGACAATACCGTCTTTTGGGGTGAGCCGACTTGACCCGTGCCATGGGCCTCGGTAGGTTAATACTTTGGTCTTTCCCTGAGCCAGGCTTAACCGGAACAAGATTTTAGAGGACACGATCATGACGAAGCGCACCTTCCAGCCCAACAACCGTCGGCGGGCGAAGAAGCACGGATTCCGCGTGCGCATGCGGACCCGGGCCGGACGTGGAATCATCGCCACGCGCCGGGCCAAGGGGCGCTCTTCGCTGTCGGCCTGACCATGCTTGCGCGCGTGCAGCGAATGCGCGCACCCGCTGAATTTCGTGAGACGAGTCGACGGGGGTCGCGGAATGGCACCAGATCGGTGATCGTGCACGTGCTGCGCATCCCGGCTGGCGAGCCGACCCGGGTCGGGTTTGTCGTCAGCAAGGCGGTCGGAAATGCGGTCGTCCGCAATCTCGTGAAGCGCCGTCTGCGCGAGATCGTGGCACAGCTGCTGCCGCGACTGCAGGCTCCCGTTCACATCGTGGTGCGGGCCAAGCCGGCGGCGGCCGGGTGCACATTCCCGCATCTGAGCGACGATGTGGAGTCCGCCCTGCACCGAGCCGGAGTCCTCGGTTCATGAGCGCCCTCATCCATTTCCTCTGGCTGTTGCCGCGCCGGCTCGCGATCGGGTTGGTGCGTATCTGGCAGATTCTGATTTCGCCGTTGTACGGTGACGTCTGCCGGTTTTCTCCGCACTGCTCGCAGTACGCCATCGAGGCGCTGCGCGAGTGGGGCCTGATCGCTGGAACCGTCCTGACGGCGTGGCGCATCCTGCGCTGCAATCCCTTCAGTCGTGGCGGAGCGGACCCGGTGCCTGAACGGCATCGGCGCCGGCTCCGAATCGAAAGGAATCTGGTCTCGTGCCCGACCTCATCGGATTAGTGATGTGGCCCATCAAATGGGCCATCGAATTGGTGCTGGTCGCATGGCACTGGCTGTTCACCGCCATCGGGATGTCTCCCCACTCCGGGTGGACATGGGTGCTGTGCATCCTCGGGCTCGTGATCGTGGTGCGGTCGGCCATGGTGCCGTTGATGGTGCGGCAGATCCGCAGCCAGCGAAAGATGATGGAGCTGGCCCCCGAGCTCAAGCGGCTGCAGGACAAGTACAAGGGCAAGCGCGATCAGCTCTCCCGGCAGGCCATGGCTCAAGAGCAGATGGATCTGTACAAGAACGGCGGCGCGAGCCC
Source organism: Pseudoclavibacter sp. (assembly GCA_047722305.1). GTDB lineage: Bacteria > Actinomycetota > Actinomycetes > Actinomycetales > Microbacteriaceae > JAKVJE01. The sequence continues at coordinate 22,921 of JBDNYM010000017.1, forward strand.
GGTGAGCGGCTGCCTGCCGACGCTCATTCAGCTGCCGATCTTCTACGGGCTGTTCACGGTGATGAACGAGGCCCAGAAGGGCCACGCCGGGGTCGGTCTGCTGAATCAGCAGCTCGCTGAGCAGTTCTCCGGGGCCCGCATCTTCGGGGCCCGCATGTCGATCTCGCTGTCGCAGGCTTTCCAGGCCAGACCGTTCGAGTGGCCGGTGGTCATCTTGGCCGTGGTGCTGGTGGTGCTGATGATCAGCTCGCAGCTGTTCACCAGCATCCAGATCATGGGCCAGAACATCTCCGAAGAGGCCAAGCAGGCTCCGATGTACCGGCAGCAGCGGATGCTGATGTACGGCATGCCCTTCCTGATGATCTTCTCGGGCATCGCGTTCCCGCTGGGCGTGCTGTTCTACTGGTTCATCAACAACCTGTGGACCATGGGGCAGCAGTTCTTGGTCATCCGCAGCATGCCGACTCCAGGCTCGAAGGCCTACTACGCTCGGCAGGAGCGGCTGGCCGCCCAGGGCAAACTCTCCGAAGCCGAAGCGAAGGCGCTGGAAAAGCACAAGGGTGTACCGCAGGGACAGCGACAGCAGCCGATCAGCAACAAGCGAGCCAAGAAGAAGCGGAAGGCGTAGCCATGAGCGACGAGCGCGAGGATGGGCTGGACCCTGAGGTGACGGGACCAGACGATGCGAGCGACGCGACGGCGGCTGAAAGCGCTGATGCCGGGGCCGATGCGGACGAGGGCGAGATCGCGGCCGACTACATCGAAGAACTGCTCGACATCGCCGATCTCGACGGTGACATCGACATCGACGTGCACGACGGGCGTACCTACATCTCGGTCTCGTCTGAGGATGAGGAGAGTGGCCTGAAGGCGCTGGCGAACCAGGAAACCGTGTTGGCGCTGCAAGATCTGACACGGTTGGCCGTGCAGCAGCAGACGGGGGAGCACTCCCGGCTGGTACTCGATATCCAGGGATCGCGGGAACGGCGTCAGCAGCAGTTGTCAGATCTGGTAGCGGATGCGGCCGACCGACTCGATGCGGGCGACGATGCGGTCGAACTGGCGCCGATGTCGTCCTACGAGCGCAAGCTCGTCCACGATCTCGCGCGCGACCGGGACTTGGAGAGCGCGTCGGCAGGAGAGGGCCGCAATCGGCACGTCGTCCTTTCGCTGCCGGACGAGGATGAAGGGTCGGATGACGACGAGGACGAAGGCACCGACTGAGATGTTTCACGTGAAACATGCCAGGGCAGCAGGCGCAGAGGGCACGATACGATGACGGCGAGCGCATTCATGGAACTGGAAGATCGTCCAGCCGCAGTGGAGCGCCTGTTCCCTCAGGCCTGGCCGACTCTGGAGCGCTACGCTCGGGACCTCGCCGAGTCGGGAGAACTGCTCGGGCTGATCGGGCCGCGCGAAGTCAGCCGGCTGTGGACGCGCCATCTGCTGAACTGCGCATTGGTGACTCGGGTACTCAGCCCGCAGGTGACCTCCGTGGCCGATGTGGGCAGCGGGGCCGGCCTGCCCGGGCTGGTGCTGGCCATCGTGCGCCCGGAGATCGAGTTCGTCCTCGTCGAGCCCATGGAACGGCGGACGAAGTGGCTGACCGAGGAGGCGGAGCGGCTGGGCCTGTCCAACGTGACCGTGGTCCGAGCGCGGGCAGAAGAGATCCCCGATCGCCTGAATGTCGATGTGGTCACCGCTCGGGCGGTCAGTGCGCTGTCGACGCTGCTGCCCAAGTGCGTGCCGCTGCTGCACGGCTGCGGCGAGCTGGCGCTGATGAAGGGCCAGCACGTCGCCGAAGAGATCGAGAAGGCTCACAAAGTCGTGCGCAAACTGCACCTGGAGGACATCCGCGTCGAGCAGATCAGCGCTGACGATATCCCGGTGCCCACGACCGTGGTGCGCGCAACCGTGGGACGGGGAGCGAAGGCGGCGGCGAAGGCGGCTGCCGAGGTGGCGCCGCTGTCGAACGACACGGTGTCCATCCAGCTGCCGATCGGTCCGGACGGGACGATACCCCGGGATGAGGGGCGTCATGAGCACTGAGTCGGTCGAAAGCGCTGAATCTGTTGAAGGCGCCGAATCGTTCTCGGGTGCCGAGCACTCGTCTACCGTCAGCGCGACCTCGACGGGCGCGCCACTCGGGGTTGCGGCGACGGTCGCCGGCAAGCACGGCTTCCCGGAGCATCCCGACCGAGAGTCCAGGCCGACCGGCTGGCCTGGAGGTCTGTCTTCGATCGATGCCGCTGATCGCCAGTAGAGTGGTGAATCGGGTTTCCGAGAATTCGCACAGAGGCAGGTGAGGCATGGAGTTCGATGCCCCGCTCGCGCGTGAGTTGCAGGATCTGCGTCAGCGCCGCAGCGCCGCGGCGAAGTTGCCGTACCCGCGTCCGCCCCGTCCCCGGGTGATCAGCATCACGAATCAGAAGGGCGGCGTGGGGAAGACCACCAGCGTCGTGAATCTCGCCGCCGCCCTCGCCCGGGCAGGTCTGCGCGTGCTGGTGCTCGATCTGGACCCGCAAGGGAACGCCTCCAGCGGCCTGGGCCTCGACATCCGCTCCGGGGCGCCGGGTATCTACGAGGTGCTCATCGGCGCCAATCAGCTCGCAGACGTGGTCGTCGGCGTGGAGGAGAGCCCAAACCTTTCCTGTGCGCCCTCCAGTCTCGATCTGGCTGGTGCCGAGATCGAGCTTGTTGACCTGAAGCGCCGTGAGTTCCGGCTCCGGGATGCGTTGAGCGCGTACTGGCGCACCCATCCGGGCGCGTTCGACTATGTGCTGATCGACTGCCCGCCCAGTCTGGGGCTGCTGACGGTGAACGCGTTCGTTGCCGCGAGCGAAGTTCTCATCCCGATCCAATGCGAGTACTACGCACTGGAGGGTCTGAGCCAGCTGCTGCATAACGTCAGCCTGGTGAACCGGAGTCTGAATCCGCAGCTGCGGGTCACCACCATCCTGCTGACCATGTACGATTCCCGCACCCGGCTGGCCGCGGATGTGGCGGGGCAGGTGCGCTCCACCTTTCCACAGCAGACACTGCAGGCGGTTATTCCACGCAGCGTGCGGGTCTCGGAGGCTCCGAGCTACGGATCGAGTGTGATCGAGTACGACGGTGGATCAAAAGGGGCAATCGCCTACCTGGAGGCGGCCTCGGAACTTGCGGTGAGAGGAGCCGACCATGGCGCGTAAGAAGGGTGGACTGGGTCGGGGGATCGGTGCGCTCATCCCGAACATGACGGAGCTCGCGCGGGAGACCTCTCCAGACGGGGAATCGACTGAGCACAGTCCGCGGCCGGCGGATCTGTTCTTCGAGCAGACAGCCGACGCCGAGCAGTTGCCGTCGGTTCCCGGACTGCGGCTCATCTCCGTCGATCCGGAGGCGGTCGTCCCGAATCCGCGGCAGCCCCGCCGGGAGTTCGACCAGGAGGCGCTGGACGAACTTGTGCACTCGGTGCGCGAGTTCGGCGTCATGCAGCCGATCGTTGTGCGCCCGCAGTCCGGTGGGGGGTACGAGCTGATCATGGGGGAGCGGCGTCTGCGCGCCTCTAAACTCGCGGGCCTGACGTCCATTCCGGCGATCGTGCGCGAGGCCGGCGACGAGGACATGCTGCGGGATGCCCTGCTGGAAAACCTGCACCGTTCGAACCTGAACCCGATCGAGGAGGCGAGCGCGTATCAGCAGCTCCTGACCGACTTCGGAATCACGCAGGAGCAGCTCGCTGAGCGCATCGGGCGGTCGCGACCGCAGGTGTCCAACATGCTGCGGCTGCTGCGCCTTCCGGAGCAGGTGCAGACCAAGGTGGCGGCGGGCGTCCTCTCCATGGGACATGCCCGCACGCTGGTGGCTTTGCGGGATCCGGCACGTGCCGAGCAGTTGGCCACCGAGATCATCGAGCGCGGTCTGAGCGTGCGCGAAACCGAGCAGTTGGCCAAGAATGAGGCGGCGGCGAAGCCGACTCGGCCGCGGGCCGGACATGTGGGGGCCGTCCTCGACGACCTGGCGACTCGGCTCGGGGACGAGTGGGGAACGAGCGTGCACATCTCTCTGGGGCGCAAGAAGGGCAAGCTCACCATTGATTTCGCCACCGTCGCCGACCTGAATCGCATTCTGCGCGAGCTCGGGCAAGCCGGGCTCGACCGCTGAGGCCGGGCGACGGAGCCGAATAAGCGGGATTCAGACCCGCGACAGACGGTAAGAACGCCCGCGCACTCGTCGGTGCGCGGGCGTTCTTGGCGGGGGTGGATGTTTCACGTGAAACATCTCTGCCGGGAACGACGCGAAGGTGTCTCGGCGCTCGGGGTTACTTCGTCAGGTACTTCTCCAGCTCGCGCGCCAGCACCAGCTTCGGACGAGTGCCGACGACCTCGGTTACGACCTCGCCGCCCTTGAAGAGCTTCATGGCTGGGATGGAGGAGATGCGGTACGCAGCCGCGATGTCGGGATTCTCGTCCACGTTGAGCTTTGCAACCTTGATGTCGCCCTCGTTGTCGGTGGCGTACTCATCGAGGATCGGGCCCATCGCCCGGCACGGGCCGCACCAGGACGCCCAGAAGTCGACGAGGACCGGGACATTGGAATCGATGACGTCCTGCTTGAAGGTGGCGGAAGAGGTGGTGATGACGCTCATGGGGTTCCTTAGGGGTAGGTGTAGGTGGTGGGGTATGCGGACGAGAGAGGTTCAGCGGGCGGCCGTTGCCGGGGCAGCGACGGCTTCGTCGAGTTGCGAGAGGTAGTTCTGGCAGTCGAGGGCGGCGACGCAGCCAGAGCCGGCGGCCGTGATGGCCTGCCGGTAGGTCGAGTCGAGCACATCGCCCGCTGCGAAGACGCCGGGGATATTGGTCTGGGAGCTGCGGCCGGCGACCTGGATGTAGCCGGCCGCGTCGAGTTCCACCTGGCCGCGCAGCAGATCGGTGCGGGGGTCGTTGCCGATCGCCTCGAAGACGCCGTCGAGCGCCAGGTCGCGCTGGACGCCGGTGTGAACGTCCGTCAGCGTGATCCCGGTCAACTGGTCGTCGCCCAGCAAGGCGCTGACGTGGCTATCCCAGATGAACTCGATCTTCGGATTCGCCAGGGCGCGCTCCTGCATGATCCGGGAAGCGCGCAGTTCGTGTCGCCGGTGCACGACGTACACCTTCGAGGCGAAGCGAGTGAGGAAAGTGGCCTCCTCCATGGCGGAGTCGCCGCCGCCGATCACGGCGATCGTCTTGTCCGTGAAGAAGAAGCCGTCGCAGGTGGCGCACCAGGAGAGGCCGTGGCCGCTGAGGCGGTCTTCTTCGGGCAGACCGAGACGACGGTATGCCGAACCGGTGGAGACGATCACGGAACGAGCTTCATAGGTGTCGCCGAGTCCGGTGCGCACCTTCTTCACCGGACCGGTCAGGTCGACCGCGTCGACGTCGTCATAGACGACTTCGGTGCCGAAACGTTCGGCCTGCTTCTGCATGATGGCCATGAGATCCGGACCCTGGACGCCATCTTCGAAGCCGGGGTAGTTCTCGACCAGGGTGGTCTTCATGAGTTCTCCGCCAGTTTCGACCGAACTGGCAATGACCAGGGGCTCCAGCCCGGCGCGCGCGGCATAGATGGCTGCCGTCCAGCCGGCAGGGCCGGATCCGATGATGAGTACCTCGCGCATGCTCGCCTCTCCGTGGTGATCAGGGTGGTGATCAGGTATATAGAACGGATCCTAGTGGAGCCGCATTCCCATCGCCGCAGAGCGCCTATGGCCGGTGCAGGTTGATCCGATGGCTCGGGAGGGGTCCGTGGGAAGCGGGATCGGAGTCGTGATGTTTCACGTGAAACATCCGATGTCGCCAGCGGTGCCGAGCAAGCGTCTCGTCGGTAAACGCTTCTGAACACCGCCAGATTTCTGGTGGGATCTGCTGGTGCCGGCTGGGTTCGAAACCGCCCCGACGGTCAGTGCGCGTGCTTGGCGGGCGGGGCGCCCGGTCCGTCGCCGCGTCGTCCCCGGCGGAACGCCCGGATGATCCCGGCCAGCAGGAAGATACCCAGGAGGGTCGCCAGGATGGCCGTGCCCCAGCCCTCCCAGTCGGCACGGATCGTCATGGTGCGCACGAGGGGCTTGCTGATGACGGTGCCGTCGGCGGTGGCGAGGCGGAAGACGAGATCGACCGAGCCGTTGGCCACGGCCGATACGGGCACCCGGGCGGTCTCCGAGGTGTGCGGATCGACGTTCACGGCGACGTGCTGGGTCACCTGGGCCCGGCCATTCGAGGGCGCGGTCTCGACGTACACGCGCACCGGCCAGTCGGAGGTGTTCTGCACGGGCACAGGGATGACGGAGTTGCCGCTGACCAGGGTGACGGCGGTGGCCGAGGAGAGCTGAACGGCGGTGCCGTATCCCTGATTGGCGGTGGTGGCCGTGGTGATCGCCGCCTGGCGCTCGGTGGAGTCTGCCGTCCAGCTGCGGCTGAGCAGGGTCAGCGCCAGCCGGTTGGCGGCCGTTTTCGGGACGCCCTTCGTGACGACCGTGCTGAATGTGTCGACGGTGCCCAGCGATCGCAGCAGGGTCTGCGCCCCCGGGGTTGGGGCTGTGGCCGGCGCCTGTTGCTCGCCGATACGAATCTGCGTGCGCGAGCCCGATTCCGCGTGGACGGCGCCGGACCACTGCAGCCCGTAGGCGGAGGTCGTCGCGCCGAGCAGGGCCTGTAGCTGGTCGGCGTGCTGCCACCAGCCGAACGGCAGCAGGGCGGTCACCGCCGGCGTCTGAGCCTTCTGCAGCGACTCCACGAGGGCATTGGCGGCGAACTGGTTGATCAGGCGCCCCTGTTCGGACAGAGTCGTGCTCGCGTTGAGGTCGCTCAGCACCTCATCCAGCGCCGTGGTGGTGGCGACGACCTTCGTCGAGCTGTTGGAAAGCCGATTACGGGACAGGGCGGTAGCCGTTCCGGACAGCGCCTCACCTCGGACCACCGCCGTGGTGTAGCCGCCGCTGCGCAGCAGGCGCAGGCCGGCGGTGGTGGGGCCGGGCGACACGGTGATGTCGGTGCGAGTCCAGGGCAGCAGCTTGCCGATGTCCGCATTGGGCAGGGTGCGAGTGCCCAATGCGGCGATGGTGTCGGTGTCCGCGTCGCCATAGACGAGTGGGATCAGGTGCTCCTGGGCCTTCAGCTGCGCCAGCCAGGCGGTCGCCGAGCGGGGGGCTTTCGACCCGAGCGCCTCGATGGAGGCGGGGATGCGGGGATCGACGGCGAGGACCACCGGGGCGCGGTCGACGGCGGCGAGCTGCTGGGTCAGGGTGCCGGACGCGGAGGTCAACGTCCCGAGCGAGGCGGCTGGGATGAGAGCGGTGGTGCCGACGGCGGGGGTGGTGATGGGGACGACCAGGCGCACGTCGCGCACGTCGCGGGAGGTGACGTTCCAGCTGGTCACGAAGGGGGTGCGTGCGCCGGTGCGCCCGAGCCGCACCGAGAAGCCGAGAGCGCCTTCCTGCGACCGGGAGTTCCAGGTGGGAATCTGCTCGGCGGGCACTGACAGCGGGACGACGGTCTGGGCGCCGGCGGCGACTTGGAAGGGGGCACTGGTGGCGAGCTGCACGGCCGGGGCGGTCGCGTCGGGGGCCATCCAGCTGTCTACGGCTGTCGTCGAGGTGAGCAGAGACCGACGCATGGACAGTACGACCTGGGTGGTGTCGATCGCGGTGTCTGACGGTGCGGTGACGGTGACCTCGAGGTTGAGATCCACGTTGTTCGCCAGCTCCGAGCCGCCGTCGACATTGACGGTCAACTGGGGCTGATCGCTGGAGGAGATGCTGGTGTCGGAGCGCACGGCATGTCGAGTCGAAGTCGCCGGCTGGGCGGCGCTCGCGGCCGCAGCCGCGGGGGCCGGGGCGGTGGGGAGCCCCCCGGTGAGGGCGAGGGTGAGGGCGGCCAGCAGCAGGGCGAATGATCGCAGGGCTGGGCTCAGCATCACGTTCTCTCCGCGGTTCGGACGACCGCACGTCGGTTGGACCTGCTCATTCTACGAAACTTGTCCGGAGCACATCCTGTGCGCCCGGTGTCGCGTCGGGGGCTGTGCCATGATGGGGAGGATGCAATCCGTGCTCCAGGCTGTCGGCGACATGATGGCACATACCGACCTTCCCCTGCTGCAGAAGTTGGGGGAGGCGTTCGTCGGACACGGGTTCGAGTTGGCCCTCGTCGGCGGGTCGGTGCGGGATGCCGCACTGGGGCGGCCTCCGTCAGACTTCGACTTCACCACCAACGCCTCCTGTGACGAGGCGCTCGCCGTCCTCGTCCCGTTGAGCACCGCCCATTGGGACGTCGGCCGGCAGTTCGGCACCGTCGGGGCCCGCGTGGACGGTGTGAAGGTCGAGGTCACCACGTACCGCGCCGACGCGTACGACCACGTGACGCGAAAGCCGATGGTGGCCTTCGGCGACAACCTGGAGGACGATCTCAAACGCCGCGACTTCACGGTGAACGCCATGGCGCTGCGGCTGCCGGACCGGGTGCTTGTCGACCCGTATGGGGGAGTGGCGGATGTCGCGGCCGGTGTGCTGCGCACTCCGGGCGCTCCGGAGGTGTCGTTCTCGGACGACCCGCTGCGGATGCTGCGGGCGGCCCGGTTCGTGTCTCAGCTTCGATTCACGCTGGACCCGGCGGTGTTCGCGGCCATGACGGCGATGCGGGAGACCATCGGCATCGTCTCTTCGGAGCGGGTCGGCGCCGAGCTGATGAAACTCATCACGGGGACGGACCCGGTGTCGGGGCTGCGGGCGCTGACGGATGCGGGCCTCGCCGATCTGGTGCTGCCTGAGCTGCCGGCGCTGAAGCTGCACACCGATGAGCACCATCGGCATAAAGACGTCTTCGAGCACTCCCTGACCGTGTTGCAGCAGGCCATCGATCAGGAGCCCGACGGCGCGGACGCGGTGCTGCGCTGGGCGGCGCTGCTGCACGACTGCGGCAAGCCGGCCACTCGCCGGTTCGGCCCCGGCGGCGTGGTGTCGTTCCACAACCACGAGCGGGTCGGTGCCCGGCTGGCGCGCAAGCGGCTGCGGGCGCTGCATTACGACAAAGACTTCATCGGTGAGGTCTGCCGGCTGATCGAACTGCACATGCGCTTCTTCGGCTACGGCGAGAGTGCCTGGACAGATTCGGCGGTGCGCCGGTACGTCCGCGACGCGGGACCGCTGCTGCCCCGACTGCACATTCTGACCAAGGCCGACATGACCACCCGCAACCAGCGCAAGGCGGCCCACCTGCGGGCGGTCTACCAGTCGCTCGAGGATCGGATCGACGTTCTCCAGACTCAAGAGGAGCTGGACGCGATCCGCCCGGAACTGGACGGGTCTCAGATCATGCGCATCCTCGGCCTGCAACCGGGACCGGCGGTGGGGCGCGCCTACGCCTTCCTGCTGGAGTTGCGCCTCGACGAGGGCCCGATCGGCGCCGACGCCGCGGAGCAGCGCCTCCGGGAGTGGTGGGCGCAGGCCGGGGCGGCTGACCACTGACGCGCGGCGGTCCTCCTGACGGCGGCAGCGGTCTCATCTCCGTGGACATCGCCGGTCGTGCGGGTATCGCAGCGACCGGGCATACCGCGAGGCGCCGCCGCGCGGCGGGCGATTCGTATCCGGCAAGCTGAGGACGGGGGGGTTTGTTGTAGGGGAAACCAACCCCCCCCCCCCCACCCCCCGCCACACGCGGGGGGCGGTTTACCCCCCCGGCGCGGGGGGGGGGGGGGGGGGGCGGCCCCCCCCCCCCCCCCCCCCCCGCCCCCACCGCGCAGTCATCGCGAGGTGCCGTTTCTCCGCCGGCGCAGGACCAGACCGGTCGCTCCGGCGGCGATCAGCGCAAGTGCGGCGATCGCCGCCGCGGCCGTCAGTCCGGTCTTCGCCAGACTCCCTGCTCCCAGCCGGGATGGCCCGCCGGCAACCGGGGATGGCGAGGGGGACGGTCCCGGCGGCAGTGGCGTGGCCGGCTTGACCTGGGTGTTGACGAACTGGCAGGTAACGCTCTGCCCGATGCCCACGATCAGAGGGTCGGACTGGGGCTGCCAGACTGCGAGCCGGTCACCGCTGGCTCGGCAGCTCAGCCCGGTCTGCTCGTAGCCGTCGACGGAGCCCGATTCGGACAACGTGTAGGCGAGGCCGGGCTGCACGGAGAGGGTGTTGTCCTTCCCCGGCGTGCTGCTCCCGGTCACGGACTGTCCCGCAGCATCCTCCTCGGAGGGGGTGGCCGACAGTGTCCAGTCGCCGGGGACGGCGCTGCCGCCGTACCCGTTCTCGACACTCTTCAGCAGGGTCAGCGAGGTCGAGCAGTCGACCCGGTTGACGATCGTGTAGGTGGTGTCGCCGCTCGGGGCGATCGCCTCGCCGAGCTGCTGTGCGGTTCCGGACGAGTCCGTCATCGTCGGGTCGGCGGAGATGCGACAGGTGGATGAGGCGTCGGTGACCGTTGCCTCCTCGGTGATGGTCACCGAGCCGCCCCGGCGCACGGCGGTGGCCGATCCATCGCCCCAGGGGAGAGCGGCATCGTTGATGCTGCCAGTGGCCTTGATGGTGTCCTGCAGGCCCACGGTGGCCAGCTCGGCGGTTGCGATGCTGCCGTCCGGGGCGCTCCCCTCTGGCTTGACCTGCTGGCCATTGTCGTAGACGACCCACCGCTTGTCGATCTTGACGGTGTACGGGTCCTGCTGCGTGTTCGTGAAGCGGCACAGGATGTGGTCCAGGGCGGACACCGTGATGGTGGCGTCGGCGATGGTGGTCCACCCGGAGTCATCGGCGTCGATCGGCCGGCATTGCAGCCCGGTCTGCTCGTAGTCGCCCTGCGCACCGGTGCGCTGCTCGGTGAGCGTGTACGAGGTTCCGGGGCGCACCCCGAAGCTGTTGTCGCCAGTGAGCTCTTCAGCTCCGGTGACGGTGATGGACTCCAGTCCGTCGGCTGCCGGAGTCGGCGCGGCGGTCAGGTCCCAATCGGACGCCTGGGCCGTGCCGCCGTGAGTGTTCTCGACCGTCTTCAGCAGAGTGAGCATGGCGGTCTGGTTCGTGGCCAGGCAGCGCACCCAGCCGCCGAAGGGGATGGTGACGGTGCCGTTGATGCCGCCGGCGTTCCCCCCGATCGGCGATCCGTCCGGGTCCAGGCCGACGCACGTCCAAGATCCGGTCGACTGCGGGTAGTTGGCCCTGTCGGCGTCGGTGCGGTGATCGAGTTGGGCGTACAGCGGATCCCCTCCGGACTCTGCGAGCTGGTAGCGGGCCTGTCCGGTCACCGGGGCGGTCACGTACGCGGTGGAACCGCCGGTTTCCGATTGGCTGCCGGTCGGACCGGGGAGAGCCCCATCCGGAGCGTGGGCGGTCAGCGTCCAGGCATTCGGATCCGCGGTCCCGCCCTGCACCACCTTGCCCAGGCTGAGTTTCGTCTCGCAGATCACCGAGTTGTGGATCGTGTAGGTGGTGTCGGTTTCGGGCGTGACCGCGGCCGACAGAGGGTCGCCGGTGAGTTTGCCGGGGGCGGGGCCGGCATCCGCGGTCACTGTCAGGTCGGCCTGGGTGTCGCCCCGGTCTCGGGGATCGCCGAATCGGCACACCCGGTTCGAATCGATGGAGCGCACCTCGCCGATGCTGACGGTGGTACCGTCCACGACGGCGGTGGCGGAGCCGTCGCCCCACGGGAGGGCCTCTGCGTTGACGCGGCCCTGGGCCGTCAGCCCGGTGATGCCGTTGACGGCCAGTTCATCGGGACTCCAGCCGTCATCCGGGCTCAGCTGCTGGTAGGTGCTGTCTCCGCCGCTGTCCGTGTTCTGCTGCCAGATGTTCCAGCGCTTTTCGATGGTGATCTGGTGCTTTTCCTTCGGCAGCTGGTTGTAGACGGTGCAGCTGATCGGGGCGTCCTGAGCCACCGCGACGGTGAACCCGTTGGCCACCGGGGTCGAGGGAATGCTCGATTGGGTCGAGAGGTTCGTGCAGGCGGTGAGACTCGGCACGAACGTGTACGTCCCGTCGGCCGTGGTCCTCGGCGTCTCCACGATGGTGGCGTTCGTCGTCGTCGCGCCGTTGAACGACAGGTCGAAGTTCATCGCGCCGGTCGAATTCGTGATGCCGGACGCGGGGCTCGGCGTGACTCCGTTGGTGGCGCTGGCGGAGAACTGCCAATCGGCGCCGCCGTTGGTCGCCGCCGTCGGATCGACCGAATCAGACGGCAGCACCTTCTTGACGACGGAGACGGTGCCGGTGCAGTTGCCGAGGGCGAGGCTCTTGATGGCATTCGCGGCCGCGTCGTAGGACGCCTCCTGGAAGTAATCGGCGGTGGTGCCGTTCGACCCGTTGTACGCCGTCGTCCCGGAGATCGCGGACAGGTTGAGCGCGGCGGCGGACGAGGTGACGCCCGAGCCCACGCCGACGGCCACGATCCGGTTGGTCCTGCCGGAGACGGTGGCCGCTTTCGTCTTCAGCTTGTTGGCCGAGAATATCGCCTCCTCGACCTCCCGGAAGCGGGTGAGGTTGCCGGGGCCTTTGGCCGGGGAATTGTACGAGGTGGGGCTGCCGTCGGTGACGAACACCGTCAGGTCGTAGGCGCTGCTCGTCTCGGCCACCTGCGCCAGGCCGCGATCCCAGTTGGTGGAGCCCGTCGGGTTCGGCAGGCCGTTGATCCAGCCGGTCACGCTGCCGGGGACGCCCCCAGCGACGTTGGTCAGCCCGAGGTTCGGATAGCCGCTGCCCGGGGCGGAGGCGTTGAAGCTGAACAGGGCGACATTTGACGGGGTGCCGGCGAGGCCGCTGGTGATCGTCCTGGCGGCATCCTGCAGGCTCGATTTGTGCTCGGCCACGGATCCGGAGACGTCGAGGACGAGGGCGACGTTCAGTCCGCATTTCTGCGGCAGGGCCGGGTTGTCTCGCGAGGTCGCCCAGATTCCGCTGGAGGCGTTCGGAGCGTTGTTCCCATTCGCCATGAAGCTGGTCAGTGAGTCGTAGGAGCCCCCGGCGGTGACGCGTGGAAGCTGGAAACGGTAGGCCTGGGGGGCGATGGTGCCTCCGACGCCGAGCGTCGAGTTCTGGAAGTATCCGGACGGGGCGCCCACCTGGCCGACCCAGAGATTGCCGCGCTGCTCGAAGCTCAACCCGTCGGCATCCAGGCTGAAGACGCAGGCGGTGCCGACGGACGTGCAGGTGGCGAGCGGAGCGGCCCCGGTCTGCCCCTGGAAGACGCCGAGCTGGACTCCGGAGAGGCCGGAGGCCGTCTCCACTCCGGTGCGGTCACCACCGATGTGAACGGTGATGGTCGCCGGCTCCGCCGCCTCGGCATTCAGTGAGGGAACGAGCGCGAGGCCAAAGAGCACCGAGATGACCCCGGCGAGAAGACGCACGGGCCACGGCCGTGCATGAGCGGAAGAAATGGGCATCATCGTCCCTTTCACTCGTAGCAACCACGATGTCGCCGGATGTTTAAACGCTATGAAGTTTGCTGTGCAGATCAAACACTGTGAGATACCACAGAAATCTGTGTAAATCGGGCTCGGATCCGGGGAGATTTTGGTGTGCATCGCACAAAATCGCGCAGAAAAGCCCTCGAACAGACCGATGCCGGCTCGCTGGAATCATCATGAGCAGGCCGCGCCGGGTGTCGGCGCGAGAACATCGGCTCACATGCGGGCAGAGGCTTCTCCGCGGCTACCGGAGTTCCACCCGCACGCTGTCGGCGACCGCCCGCGCCCGCGCCCGCGCCTCGGCGACGTCCGCGCCCCGAGCGAGAGCGACGGCGACGCGGCGCTCGCCGTCCACTCGCGGTTTGCCGAACAGGCGCAGCTGGGCCCCGGGAGCAGCGGCCAGCGCCGCATCCACGCCGGTGAACACGGGCACCCCGGTGCCGCGCACCTTGATGGGCACCGCCGCGGCGGCCCCGGGGAAGCGCTCGACGCCGTCGACGGGGAGGCCGAGGATGGCGCGCACGTGCAGGGCGAACTCGCTCACGTCTTGGCTGACCAGGGTGACCAGCCCGGTGTCGTGCGGTCGGGGAGACACCTCGGAGAAGATCACCTGGCCGTTGCGCACGAACAGCTCCACGCCGAACAGCCCCCACCCGCCCAGCGCCCACGTGATCTGGTTGGCGACCTTGTGCGCCTGGGCCAGCACGTCGGCCGGGATCGGCTCGCCCTGCCACGACTCGGCGAAGTCGCCGTCCACCTGCAAATGCCGGATGGGATCGCAGAAGGTGACACCGCCGCGGTGGCGGACGGTCAGCAGCGTCAGCTCGTAGTCGAAGTCGACGAAGCCCTCCACGATGCAGCGAGTCGGCTCGCCGTGCCCGCCGCGAGCCCCGGTCTGGGCCTGCCGCCAGGCATCCTCCAGCTCGCTCGGCTCACGCACGACCGATTGCCCCTTGCCGGACGAACTCATCACCGGCTTCAGCACGCACGGGGTGCCCAGCGCGTCCACGGCGGCGCGCGCCTCCTCCACGGTGCCGACGAACCGGTACGGGCTGGTGGACAGCCGCAGCTGCTCGGCGGCGAGGCGGCGGATGCCCTCCCGGTTCATGGTGAGCTGCGTGGCCCGCGCGGTGGGGACCACCCGCAGCGGCCAGGGCTGGGTGACCTCGAGTTCAGCCAGCAGGTCGGTGGCGATCGCCTCGATCTCCGGCACGATCAGCGCCGGGTGCTCGGCGGCGAGGGCGGCGCGGAGCGCATCCCGATCCTGCATGTCGACCACGTGGGCGCGATGCGAGACCGGCATCGCGGGCGCATCCGCGTAACGATCGAAGGCGATGGTCTCGACGCCGAGGCGCTCCAGCTCGATCGCCACCTCCTTGCCGAGCTCGCCGCTGCCCAGCAGCGCGACCCGCAGCGCATCCGCCGTGCCCGGGGTGCCGAAGTCGAGCGCCGCCCCCAACGCGGGCGGGCGGGGGCCGGT